>NZ_JABWQS010000003.1:0-252619 GCF_014268545.1 Pseudomonas sp. SWRI81 | reverse complement strand
AGCCCGCTCCCACATTTGGAGCCCGGTTTCCCTGTGGGAGCGGGCTTGCTCGCGAAGCTTTTGCTCTTGTCTTCAAAAGGAGATGCAATATCTCTATATGGAGACTAAGCCAGCCCCAGCGCCACCATCTTCTTGTACAGCGTCGAGCGTCCAAGCCCCAACCGAACCGCAGCCTCCGGGACTTTCCCCGCGCATTGCGCCACGGTCGATTCAATCAGTTGCCGCTCGAATCGTGCTCGTGCCTGAGCAAATGTTTCCCCGGTCAGCGCTGGCACCGGCGGCGCAGCGCTGCGCTCGACCGGTGTTAAAGTGCCAATGGCCGCGCGCAGATCACTTTCCGTCAGGATCAGGTCATCGCTGAGCAGTGCCGCCCGTTCCAGCACATTGCGCAATTCGCGGATGTTCCCCGGCCAGGCATGTTCCCCGAGCAATGCCAGCGCATCACGGTGCAATTCATGCTGGCTGCGCAGCTCTTCAAGGATCGCTTCGCTGAGCGCCGGCAAATCATCAAGGCGCTCGCGCAGCGGCGGTACGTGGATTGGCAGGACATTGAGGCGATAGTACAAATCGGCGCGAAATTCGCCGCGCTTGATCGCCGCCTGTAGGTCCGTCGAAGTAGCCGCGATCACCCGAACGTCGCTCTGGATCACCTCATTGGAACCGACCGGTTCGAACTCTTTCTCCTGCAATACGCGTAGCAATTTGCTTTGCAGCGGCAGCGGCATGTCGCCGATCTCGTCGAGAAACAACGTCCCGCCCTGAGCGATCTGCAGTTTGCCAGTGCGGCCCTTGCGGTCGGCGCCAGTGAAAGCACCGGGTGCCGTGCCGAAAAATTCGGCTTCCAGCAACGCCTCGGGAATGGCCGCACTGTTGATGCTGACGAAGGCTTTGTGGGCGCGGGGCGAAGCGCTGTGGATCGCCTGCGCGAGCAGTTCCTTGCCGGTTCCGGTTTCCCCCAGCAACAGCACCGGCGAGTCGGCACTGGCACTGCGCCGCGCCCGGCGTTTGACTTCGAGGCTGGCCGCGCTGGTGCCGATGAAATGGGCGAAGTTGTATTTGGTCTGGCGAGCGCGCAGCAGGGAGCGGGTCGAGGCGAGTTCTTCCTGCATGCTCAGGTAGCGCTTGAGCATTGGCGACAGGGTGCGCAGCTCGTCGAACAGCGCGAAACCGATTGCGCCGATCACCGTGCCGGCGTCGTCGTGAATCGGCAAGCGCATCACTACCAACGGTTCCTTCGGCGTGTCCTGCATGTCCAGCAAAATCGGGCGCCCGGTGCGCACCACTTCACGCAACAGACTGCCAGGAATCACGCTTTCACAGGCTTTGCCGATCGCGCCTGCCGCCGATTCGAGGCCGAACCGCCGGGCGTAGCGCTCGTTCATCCAGACGATATTGGCGTCGCGGTCGACAATCACCGTGCCTTCGCTCGACTGCTCGATGATTTCGAACAGTGAGCGGATCGCCAGGGTGCGCACCCGTTGATAGTCCTTGAGGCTTTCGGTGGTGTTCATGAAGGCTGATCCTGGTTGTGTGTTGCCAGCGCCGGCCTTTCGCGAGCAGGCTCGCTGCCCCAATTACCCTGTGGGAGCGAGCCTGCTCGCAAAGGCCGCGACGCGGTTTCAAGCCGAGCGCCGATTATGCCTACCCCGGATGCGCCGCCGCCAACAGCTCTTTGGTATACGGGTGCTGCGGGTTGTCGAACACGTCATGACTGGCACCGCGCTCGACCACCTGGCCGTCCTTTATCACAATCATGTCGTGCGCCAGCGCGCGCACCACTGCCAGATCATGGCTGATGAACAAATAGGTCAGGCCGTGTTTTTCCTGAAGCTGGCGGAGCAGGGCGACCACCTGTTTCTGCACGGTGCGATCGAGCGCCGAGGTAGGTTCGTCGAGCAGGATCAGCGCCGGTTTCAGCACCAGTGCCCGTGCAATGGCGATACGCTGACGTTGCCCGCCCGAGAACTCATGGGGGTAGCGATGGCGACTTTGCGGATCAAGTCCGACCTCTTCAAGCACGCGGATCACTTGCGCGTCGCATTCATCGGCGCTCGATGCGCAATGTACTTCCAGGCCTTCGCTGATGATTTGCGCCACCGACATGCGCGGGCTGAGGCTGCCGAACGGATCCTGAAACACCACTTGCATCTGCCGTCGCCACGGGCGCAGTTGTTTCTGATTGAGGCCGTCGAGCGCTTCACCCTGAAAGCGAATGCTGCCCTCGGAGTCGAGCAGGCGCAGGATTGCCTGACCCAGCGTGGACTTGCCGGAGCCGGACTCGCCGACAATGCCCAAGGTCTTGCCGCGCTGGATGCTCAGGCTGATGCCGTCCACGGCGCGCAGGTATTGCTTGCGCTGAAACAGCCCGCCGCCGACGACAAACTCGACCTTGAGATCATCGACTTCCAACACGTTTTCGCGTTCGTCCCGAGGCAATGCCTCGCCCTCGGGTTCGGCGTTGAGCAGCACGCAGCTGTAGGGGTGTTTGGGTTCAGTGAACAGGGTATCGCACGGCGCCTGCTCGACAATCTCGCCGGCTTTCATCACGCAGACCCGCTGGGCAATGCTGCGCACCAGATTAAGGTCGTGACTGATCAGCAGCAGCGACATGCCCAGCCGTTTCTGTAGCGATTTGAGCAGCAGCAGGATTTTGCGCTGCACGGTGACATCCAGTGCCGTGGTCGGTTCGTCGGCAATCAGCAGCTCCGGTTCGCAAGCCAGGGCCATCGCGATCATCACCCGTTGGCGTTGGCCGCCAGAGAGTTGATGCGGGTAAGCCTTGAGCCGCTCGGCAGGTTTCTGAATGCCGACCAGCCCGAGCAGTTCCAGGATGCGTTGCTGCGCTTGCTTGCCGCCGAGGCCACGATGCAGCAGCAGGGTTTCGCCGATCTGCTTTTCAATGGTGTGCAGCGGATTGAGCGAGGTCATCGGCTCCTGAAAAATCATCGCGATGCGATTGCCGCGCAGTTCCCGCAATACTTTGGGGTCGGCCCCAAGCAGCTCCTGATCGCGATAACGAATGCTGCCAGTGGTGTGCGCCTCGGCTTCGGGAAGCAGTTGCAGGATCGAATGCGCGGTTACCGATTTGCCCGAGCCCGACTCGCCAACCAGGGCCAGGCATTCGCCGGGACGGATGTCCAGACACAGGTCACGCACCACTGGCTGGCCATGGAAGGCGACGGTGAGATGACGAATTTCAATCAGGTTATCGGTCATGGCCACGCTTCAGGATCGAGGGTCGAAGGCGTCACGTAACGCTTCGCCGATGAAAACCAACAGGGAAAGAATCAGTGCAAGGGTGAAAAACGCGGTCAGCCCGAGCCATGGCGCTTGCAGATTCTGTTTGCCTTGGGCGATGAGTTCACCCAGCGAGGCGCTGCCGGCGGGCATGCCGAAGCCGAGGAAGTCCAGTGCAGTCAGGGTCGAGATCGCCCCGGTCAGAATGAACGGCAGATAGCTCAGCGTCGCGTTCATGGCATTGGGCAGGATGTGCCGGATTATGACCTTGCGGTCCGTCAGGCCTAATGCGCGCGCCGCTTTGACATATTCCAGGTTGCGCCCGCGCAGGAATTCGGCGCGTACCACATCCACCAGGGCCAACCATGAAAACAGCGCCATGATCCCGAGCAGCCACCAGAAATTGGGTTCGACAAAACCCGAGAGGATGATCAGCAGATAAAGCACCGGCAGTCCCGACCAGACCTCAAGCACACGCTGGCCGAGCAGGTCGACCCAACCGCCGTAATAGCCTTGCAGCGCCCCGGCGCCGATACCGATCAGCGCGCTGACCAACGTCAGCAACAAGGCAAACAGGATCGAAACCCGTGCGCCGAAGATCACCCGTGCCAACACGTCGCGCGCCTGGTCGTCGGTCCCCAGCCAGTTGACCGATGTCGGAGGACTCGGCGCCGGTTTGTTCAAGTCGTAATTGGGGGTGTCGTCACTGAACGGAATCGGTGGAAACAGCAGCCAGCCACCGTCCTTGCGGATCAGGTTCTGCACATAGTCGCTGCGGTAGTCGGCCTGGAACGGCAGTTGCCCGCCGAATGCCTGCTCGGTGTGGCGTTTGAACACCGGGAAATACCACTGGCCCTGATAGCTGACCATCAGCGGTTTGTCGTTGGCGATCAACTCACCGCCCAGCGTCATGACAAACAGTCCGATAAACAGCCACAGCGACCACCAGCCGCGGCGGTTTTTCTTGAAACGCTCAAAGCGTCGACGGCCCAGCGGGGAAAGCTTGAACATCAGGCGTTCCTCGCAGCGAAGTCGATACGCGGGTCCACCAACGTGTAGCAGAGGTCACCGATCAGTTTTATCAAAAGGCCGAACAAGGTGAAGATGAACAGTGAGCCGAACACCACGGGATAATCGCGCGACACCGCCGCTTCGTAGCTCATGCGTCCGAGACCGTCGAGGGAGAAAATCACTTCGATCAGCAATGAGCCGGCAAAGAACACACTGATGAAAGCCTGGGGCAGGCCTGATATCACCAGCAGCATTGCATTGCGAAACACATGCCCGTACAGAACGCGGCGCTCGCTCAGGCCTTTGGCTCTTGCGGTCACCACATACTGGCGAGTGATTTCATTCAGAAACGAGTTCTTCGTCAGGATCGTCAGCGTGGCAAATCCGCCGATCACCAACGCCGTCACTGGCAACACCAGATGCCAGAAGTAGTCGGCGATCTTGCCCAGCGTCGACAGCGACTCGAAGTTGTCGGAGACCAGACCGCGCACCGGAAACCAGTTCAGCGAGGTGCCGCCGGCGAACACCACGATCAGGAACATCGCAAACAGGAAGGCCGGCATCGCATAACCGATGATGATCGCCGTGCTGCTCCAGATATCGAAATGACTGCCATGGTGCACGGCCTTGCGGATGCCCAGCGGAATCGACACCAGATAGGTGATCAGGGTCGCCCAAAGGCCGAGGGAAATCGTCACCGGCATCTTTTCCAGGATCAGATCGGTCACCGTGGCACCACGAAAGAAGCTTTTGCCGAAGTCTAGTTGCGCATAGTTTTTCAGCATCAGCCACAGGCGTTCGTGGGCCGGTTTATCGAAGCCGTACTGTTTTTCAATGTCCTTGATCAGTTGCGGGTCCAGGCCTCGACTGGCGCGGGACGTGCCGCTGAGGGTTTCGCTCGCGCCACCGCCGACACTGGCCCCGGCCCCGCCGATGCCTTGCAGGTGGGCGATGGCCTGCTCGACCGGGCCGCCGGGCGCGGCTTGAATAATCACAAAATTGACCAGTAGGATGATCACCAGTGTCGGGATGATCAGCAGCAGACGCCGCAGAATGTAGGCCCACATCAGCGCGGCCCTCCGGGTCTGCCGCGAGCGATTTTCTCGGCGGTCATCTGCTGGTTGGTCAGCGCTGTGGTGCTGATTTCCCACCAGCTCTCGATGGCTTCGTCATTGCTGGCCTGAACCGACGGGATGCCGAAGCGGTTCCACCAGACCGTCGAGGAACCGGGCGGGTAGTAGTTGGGAATCCAGTAGTAATTCCACTGCAGGACCCGGTCCAGCGCATGGGCATAGTGGAGCATGTCGGATTGCGTCGATGCGCGTATCAGACCGTTGATAAGGGTATCGACGGCGGGGTTTTTCAACACCATGTAGTTGTTGGCCCCCGGATCGTTCGCCGACACCGAGCCGAAGTAATTGAGCAACTCGCCGCCCGGTGACGTCGACACGGGATAGCCCGTGACGATCATGTCGTAATCGCGGCTCATCAGTCGGTTGACGTATTGCGAGGAGTCGATCCGGCGGATGTTGAGGTCAATCCCGATCTGTTTCAGCGTGCGCTTGTAGGGCAGCAACAGGCGGTCCATGCCGTTCTGGCTGACCAGAAAAGTGAAGCTCAGCGGCTCGCCGTCGGCATTGACCAGTTGATCGCCGTCGGGCTTCCAGCCGGCCTGCTCAAGCAGCTCGAGGGCTTGCAGTTGTTTGTCACGGATGATGCCGCTGCCATCGGTCTTCGGGGCTTCGAAGACCTTGCTGAAGACTTCGTCAGGCACCTGGCCGCGCAGCGGTTCGAGGATTTTCAGTTCCGCTGCGTCGGGCAGTTCCCGGGCGGCGAGGGCGGTGTTGGAAAAATAGCTCTGCTGGCGAATGTACAGATTGCGCATCATCTGCCGGTTGCTCCATTCGAAATCCCACAGCATTGCCAGCGCCTGACGCACGCGGCGATCCTGGAACATCGGTTTTTGCAGATTGAACACAAAACCCTGCGCCGACTGTGGTGCCTCGGTGGCCAGATGCGCCTTTTGCAAGCGACCGTCACTCAGGGCCGGGCTGTCATAGCCGATCGAGTAACCGGTGGCGGAGAATTCGCGGTTGTAGTCGTACGCGCCGCCACGCAAAACCTGACGGGCGACGTCGGTATCGCCGAAGTACTCGATGCTGAAGTGGTCGAAGTTATACAAACCGCGACTGACCGGCAGGTCGCTGCCCCACCAGTCGGGGTTGCGCTCGAAGGTGATACTGCGCCCGGAATCGACTTTGCCCACGCGATATGGCCCGCTGCCCAAAGGGGGTTCATAACCGCCGCCGCCGGCGAAGTCGCGATGCTTCCACCAATGTTCGGGGAGTACCGGCAGGGTTGCGATATCGAGCGGCAGGGTGCGGTTTTCGTTGCTTTTGAAGTCGAAGCGCACAATCAGCGGCGCCTCGATTTCGACGCCTCTGACGTCGGCAAACTGGGTGCGATAACGCAAGCTGCCCTGGGTCATCAGCAGGTCATAGGTATAGCGCACGTCCTCGGCGGTGATCGGCTTGCCGTCGGCAAAACGCGCCTTGGGGTTGATGAAGAAGCGCAGCGACAGGCCATCATCTGAACGCTCCATCTTCTGCGCCACCAGACCGTAGACGGTGTACGGCTCGTCCAGCGAGCGCTGGGCGAGTGGCGAATACAGCAGACCGTCGATCTGGGTAACGCCGATGCCTTTGTCTATATAGGGCAGCAGATGGTCGAAGTGGCCGATCTCCAGTGCCGAGCGGCGCATCGTGCCGCCTTTCGGCGCTTGCGGATTGGTGTAGTCGAAGTGGCTGAACCCGGCAGGATATTTGGCGGGTTCGCCGTATACGGTCAACGCGTGTTGTGGGGCAGCGTTCACGCTGGCGACACTCGAAAAGAGTGCGAGGGCGGTGAGCATCAATGTCGGGAAAACCAGTCGCATCGTCAGCCTTGGAACCGGGAAATCGATAAGCGCAAGTTGTACGCGAGAGGCGCGCCAGTCGCCAGTCGCATGTGTAACTGAAACACAACGGCCCACCAAAGGGCGGGCCGTTGCGCGCAATCAGTTCAACATCAGTCCTGACGGCTGGTCACTTCCAGCAGGTGATAACCGAACTGGGTTTTCACCGGGCCTTGTACGACATTGATCGGTGCGCTGAACACCACGGTGTCGAACTCCTTGACCATCTGGCCAGGACCGAACGAACCCAGGTCGCCGCCCTGACGGCTGGACGGGCAGCTGGAGTTGGTTTTGGCGACTTCGGCGAAGTCGGCACCGCCTTCAATCTGGGCCTTGAGTTCGTTGCACTTGTCTTCGCTGGAAACCAGGATGTGGCGGGCAGTGGCTTTAGCCATGGGAAAACTCTCCAATCATTTATCAGTAAAGTGCGGAGCCTACCGCAATCAGGGGACGAATTCTCGGCAAAGTTCCGTCCGCGTCTCGCTTACAGGCCGGCAGTCCGCAAGCGCTCGGCATGCTCGACGTACAGCTCGATCGGGTCGGGCGAAGAGCGAGTGGCGGTGACGGGACGACGCAGACTGGCCAAATGATCCAGTGAATAGTCGGAACGAATCACCTGTCCCAGATGAGAGCTGAAGCGACCGACGAAGCCGTCATTCTGTTGCGGCTCGGTGGTGAAGTAGTGCGCCAGTATCTGGCACATGCCTTGAACCGGATCCAGTGTCGGCATCTGCTGGCTGGGTAGCACGCCGCTCCAGGAGTAATAGTGCACACCGTTGACCTTGGCCGGGCCATGTCCTCCCCACGTGTCGGGCAATCCTTGCGGGTATTTGTCATTAAATGCGCCGACACCTTCCGTGGTCAGCGCATTGAGTGCCGCCACCGCGCTCTGCGGCAACGCCGTGGTCCCACTGAGCAGCGACAGGAAGTCGGCGAACTGTGTCGCCACATTCTGGGCCACCGCTTCCGGCAATTTGCCGGGAATCAGCGCCTTGCGCAGAAAATCCGCCAGCTCCGAGCCGTGGTTCGGGCCGCTCACCGACGTCACTGATGCGACGCTGTCTGGGGTAACCGCCGCAGCGTAGCGAGCCGCCAATGCGCCCTGACTGTGCCCAATGAGATTGACTTTTTCTGCACCTGTGCCTCGCAGCACACAGGCGATCTGAGTCAGCAGCTGTGCGCCTCGCGTTTCGTTGTTGTGGGTGGCGGACAGGTGCGGAACAAACACTCGGTTGCCGACTGCTTTCAAGGCGTCCTTGACGTCATGAAACAGCTCGAAATGGCCTATCCGTTCGAACCCGAACAGACCGTGTACAAGCAGGATGGGGTAACGAGTCGGAGCATTCCGTTGCATGTTCTTACCTTTTTCGAAGTGGTTCATCGGGGAAATCTGCTGGCCACTCTAAAACACCCTTTGGATTGAAGAAGTACGAAGAGGCTTCATGTTTATGTTGAAACTGGACTAGGGCACGTAAGACGTTTCGGATCTCCATGAAATCCAAGTCGGAATATCTGGACGTCTTAAACCTCAATGACACCCATTTTGGCTTGCTTGCCTACTCGGCTCGTAGCCTTTGCGCTGGACTCGCGACGTATCGCGCTGACATAAAAAAACACGTGCAAAGCGTTCAATGCATGGTGTCGATATCGCCCATGAGGGCGCTACGTTATCCAGGGAATGGAGCCGAGAATGACTCATCACGAAGTTGGGTTTTGCTATTACACATGCCACTCGAACAATGTCCGCCCAGCGCCGGAGGCGTTGCCGGCACCGGTGATTGCCGGGCTGCAAGGCGATGTGCTCGATCCCGCCCTGGCCAGGGTCGTCGTCCGTGTCGCCGCCTATGCCGGCATGGTTTGTGGAGATCAGGTGCATCTTTATTGGGAGGGCCTGGACATCGAAGGCTTTGCCTACCAGCACGAGAGGGTCCGGTTTGTCAGCGAAGCCTTGGTGGGCCAGGACCTCGTGTTCGTTATCAAGGGCATGCACGTGGCCGCGCTCGATGGCGGGTCGCTGCAGGTTTTCTGGACACTGCTGAGCGCCGACCTGCCAGCACCGCTTGAATCCGGGCGCCTGCAATTGTCTGTCGGCGACGTCCGGACGCGGCTGTTGGCACCGCATATTGAAAACATGGTGGGCGGAACGCTGGACCCCTCACGCGTCGAGGAGGGTGTGCTGGTCACGTTGCAACCTTATGCGCGAATGTCGACGGGCGACCGGGTGCTAATGGCGTGGCGTGGAACCCAGTCATCAGAAACGTTCAACGATGCGCTGACCGTGCAGCCATTTGCTGTCGGCGACATGTTGTCGTTCTGGATTCCAGCTCGGTACATCGAGGCGCACCGTGGCGATCGCGTCAGCGTGGACTATCGTGTCGAGTCAGTGTGCGGCGCGGTTCGGCTGTCAGACCCTGCCAGTGTCTTCATCGGTCCGCTTTTGCGCGGCGAGCTGGACGCTCCAGATGTGCTTGAAGCCGTCGACGATGTGCTCTCGGTAGCGGATTCGACGGATGGCATTACTGTCGAAATCGCCAATGCGCAAGCGCAGGAAGATGAGCTGGTTTATCTCAAGTGCGACGGCGATCTATTCAATCATCGCGATGATCGGGAAATTACCCGGGAAACGGCCGGTCAGCCGCTGATATTCATTGTGCCCCACCGGTTCTGGCGCGAGCACCAGGGGACCACCGTGCGGATTGCCTACACAGTCGAGCGTCTGGATGATGTCAGTCAGCGCTCGGCGGTGAGACACCTGAGGGTAGAGGCGTAGCCTGGGCGCAACACCCGCCGGTTTCATTTGAAAGCGGCGGGCGACATGGCTGCTGCGTCAGCGGTGCGAAGCGAGGCGCCGGGCGGCATCAAGCAACAAGCGCTCGGTTGCCTCGAAGCCAAGGCAGCCATCGGTAATCGACACCCCGTAGCGCAGCGATGCGCTCAGTGGCTGACAACCTTCGAACAGATGAGATTCGAGCATCATGCCGATAAGCGAATGATCGCCGCGCAGCCGCTGTTCAAGCACATCGTTGAACACCGCCGGTTGACGTAACGGGTCCTTGCCGCTGTTGGCATGGCTGCAATCGACCATGATTCGGCTGGGGATCTTCACGCGTTTCAGCTCGGCGTTGAGGCTGGCGACGCTCGTTTCATCGTAGTTGGGACCGAGGTGGCCTCCGCGCAAGACCAGATGCGTGTCGGGGTTGCCGGGGGTTTGAATAATCGCCGGGTGGCCCTGGCTGTCGACGCCGAAGTGCCGATGCGCATGGGCGGCAGAACGCATTGCATCGACGGCTACCGCTGCGCCGCCATCGGTACCGTTTTTGAAACCCACCGGCAGGTTCAGGCCGCTGGCCATTTCACGGTGTATCTGCGATTCGGTCGTGCGCGCACCAATCGCAACCCAACTGAGCAGGTCGTCGAAGTAATGGGCGGCCATTGGTTGCAGCAGTTCCGTGGCGATCGGCAAGCCGAGACGGATCATTTCCAGCATCAGTTCGCGCGACAGGTTCAAGCCAGCGGCCATGTCGTCACTGCCGTCCAGATGCGGATCGTAGGCCAGGCCCTTCCAGCCGACGGTCGTGCGTGGCTTTTCAATGTAGGCGCGCATCACCAGGAGCATTTCGCCGCTGACGTCATTGGCGAGGCCGGCGAGCTGGCTGGCGTATTCAAGCGCGGACTGAGGATCGTGGATGGAGCAGGGGCCTACGACAACCAACAGGCGCTGATCTTCGCCGTTGAGGATCGCGCGAACGGCCTGGCGATGAGCAGTGACTTGCTGGCTCAAGGCGTTGCTCAACGGCAATTGCTGCTTGAGTTGCAGCGAGCTTGGCAGACGCACGGTCAGTGCTTCGTTGGCGCAATTGAGGGAGGACAGCGGCAATGCGGAAACGGACGAGTTCATATTCGGTCTTCCTGGGCCAGTGGCGGGGGCTTCCCGCGCACTCGACCCTACTGGGGTGTTCGACAATTGGCCGTACTGGCCACGACTGCGTGTTTGCCACCTGTGGGTGACCGATCGGAGGCGGCAGGCTGTCCCGAGCGGAGGCTGGTAAATCGCCAGGCGCTAAAGCTGTCGTAACGGTAATAAGTGGCGTAGTTCATGGTTTGATCCTCAAGGTGTCTGGTGTGCTGCTGAAAAACGGGTTCTGAAAAAAACAAAACCCCCGGTCGGGAGGCCGACCGGGGGTTGAGAAAATCTCTGGTTGGCGACCCGTTGTCTTGGGCGCCGTGTGGGTATCAGGCGCGCCAGTGGCTAAACCAATACCCAAAATAAAAGCTCACGGGAGCGCAGGCGTCATTCACCCGGACAGCCGCAACCGAGCGCGGTGCGCTGGCGATCGATAGCTGTGAAGGGGCGTTGAGCATGGTCTGTCTCCGATGAATGCGCCGAGCTTACTAGAGGCCTGCACGCATCAGCAATCAGAAAATGCTATCGCCCGCCGAGTAAAACGCCTATCACTCGAGCGCGGCAAAGGTTGTGGCACACTCCGCGTTTATCCAGGCAGGAGGGGTGAATGAGCTTCCAGATACGTCGCGCCACTGAAGATGACCTTGGTTTTGCGCGCGACCTGACGTGCGCGAACATGCTGCACTATTACATTGACTACGATTTGTTGTGGCAGGACGCGGCGTTCGATGCCGGGTGGAGCGGTCGCGAAAACTGGCTCATCCTCCTGGCGGGTATGCCGATCGGTTTTTTCAGCCTCAGCCAGGATGCGCGGGCGCTGTACATTCGCGAGTTGCAGATTGCCGAGGATTATCAAGGGCGCGGTGCGGGTTCCTGGGCGATTGATCAGGTTATCGATAGGGCATGTCAGGCAAGACACCCGGCCGTGCGTCTCACCGTGTTCGAGACTAATCCGGCGCAACGGTTGTATTGGCGCAAGGGGCTGCGAGTGCAGGGCAGGGACGAGTGTTTCCTGAGGATGCAGCTGGATTTAAGTACACCTGTGCGCTGAAACCCGCGCCGGGCAAGCTCCGGATGATGAATTGAAACTTTTTAAATGCAGCTTGCTGCTAGGTCTGTCAGGCACTTTTTGCTAAGGTGTCCGGCAACCCAATAAGACCATATCGCGAGGTGTCTGCTTGATTAGGGTGCTAGTGGTCGATGACCATGATCTCGTTCGTACAGGCATTACACGAATGCTGGCCGATATCGATGGCCTGCAGGTGGTGGGTCAGGCTGAATCAGGTGAAGAGTCCCTGATCAAGGCGCGAGAATTAAAGCCTGACGTGGTGCTGATGGACGTCAAGATGCCCGGCATCGGCGGACTGGAAGCCACGCGTAAGCTATTGCGCAGCCATCCGGATATCAAAGTGGTTGCCGTGACGGTGTGCGAAGAAGACCCGTTTCCCACGCGATTGCTCCAGGCCGGGGCCGCTGGCTATCTGACCAAAGGGGCAGGTTTGCCGGAAATGGTGCAGGCTATTCGCCTGGTCTTCGCCGGCCAGCGCTACATCAGCCCGCAGATCGCCCAGCAGTTGGCGATCAAATCCTTTCAGCCGACCAACGATTCACCGTTCGACGCCTTGTCCGAGCGTGAGATTCAGATCGCGCTGATGATCGTCGGTTGCCAAAAGGTGCAGATCATCTCCGACAAGTTGTGTTTGTCGCCAAAAACCGTGAACACCTACCGTTATCGTATTTTCGAGAAGCTCTCGATCAGCAGCGACGTCGAGTTGACACTCCTCGCGGTTCGTCACGGCATGGTGGATGCCAGCGCCTGACCATGACTGAAGCATTCGATTCCGGCGCTTTTCTATCGACCGTCAGCGGACGCCCTGGCGTTTACCGCATGTTCGACAGCGAGGCGCGCCTGCTGTACGTGGGCAAGGCGAAAAACCTCAAGAAGCGTCTGGCCAGTTATTTCCGCAAGACCGGGCTGGCGCCGAAAACTGCCGCGCTGGTCGGCCGTATCGCCCAGGTCGAAACGACCATCACCGCCAACGAGACTGAAGCGCTGCTGCTTGAGCAGACGCTGATCAAGGAATGGCGGCCGCCGTACAACATTCTGTTGCGCGATGATAAGTCCTACCCCTACGTGTTTCTGTCTGACGGCCAGTTTCCGCGGCTGAGCATTCATCGCGGGGCCAAAAAAGCCAAGGGCAAGTACTTCGGGCCTTATCCCAGCGCCGGCGCCATTCGCGAAAGTCTCAGCCTCTTGCAAAAAACCTTTTTCGTGCGCCAATGCGAAGACAGTTATTACAAAAACCGTACTCGCCCGTGCCTGCAGTTTCAGATCAAGCGTTGCAAGGCGCCCTGTGTGGGGCTGGTCGAACCTGAGGTTTATGCCGAAGACGTGCGCCACTCGGTGATGTTCCTTGAGGGGCGCAGCCATGCGCTGACCAATGAGCTGTCTACCGCGATGGAGGAGGCTGCGGTCAATCTCGAATTTGAGCGGGCAGCCGAACTGCGCGACCAGATCGCGTTGCTGCGGCGCGTACAGGATCAACAAAGCATGGAGGGCGGCACGGGCGAGATCGATGTCATCGCAGCGTTCGTCAACCCGGGCGGCGCCTGTGTGCATTTGATCAGCGTGCGCGGTGGTCGGGTGCTGGGCAGCAAGAACTTCTTCCCGCAGGTCGGGATTGAAGAAGACGTCTCTGAAGTGATGGCAGCCTTCCTCGGCCAGTATTACATCAGCAGTCCCGAGCGCGATCTGCCGAGCGAATTGATCGTCAATGTGGTGCACGAAGATTTCCCGACGCTGATCGAAGCGATCCATGAGTTGCGGGGGCGCGAGCTGGCCATCAGTCACCGGGTGCGTGGCACGCGGGCGCGCTGGCAGCAATTGGCCGTGACCAACGCTGAACAGGCGCTGGGCGCGCGTCTGGCGAACCGGCAGCACACCGCCGCACGTTTCGAAGCGCTGGCCGAGGTGCTCAATCTGGACGAGCCGCCGCAACGCCTGGAATGCTATGACATCAGTCACTCCAGCGGCGAGGCCACCGTCGCGTCCTGCGTGGTGTTCGGCCCTGAAGGCGCGATCAAGTCGGATTACCGCCGCTATAACATCGAAGGTGTAACGGCGGGTGACGATTATGCGGCCATGCACCAGGCGCTGACTCGACGTTTCAGCAAGCTCAAGGATGGAGAGGGCAAGTTGCCGGACATCCTGCTGGTCGATGGTGGCAAGGGCCAGTTGTCGATGGCCCGTGACGTGCTAAACGAACTGGCCGTGCCGGATCTGATCCTGTTGGGCGTGGCCAAGGGCGCAACGCGCAAGGCCGGCTTCGAAACGTTGTATCTGAATGATGCAGCGCACGAGTTCACTCTGCGCGGCGATTCGCCGGCCCTGCACCTGATCCAGCAGATCCGTGACGAGGCCCATCGCTTCGCTATTACCGGGCACCGCGCCCGCCGCGGCAAGACCCGCCGCACGTCAACGCTGGAAGGGGTGGCGGGGGTCGGTCCAACCCGCCGCCGTGACCTGTTGAAACATTTTGGTGGATTGCAGGAGCTGTCTCGTGCAAGCATCGAAGAGATCGCCAAAGCCCCGGGGATCAGTAAAAAGCTCGCAGAGTCGATTTATGCGAACCTGCATAGCGAGTAGAATGCCCCCTCACCTCGTAGCCAGTTGTGCCGATGAATATCCCTAATCTGATTACCGTTCTACGCGTCCTGCTTATCCCGATCTTCATTTTGCTGTTTTACCTGCCGTACCAATGGAGTTACATGGCGTCCGCTTCGGTGTTTGCCTTCGCGGCGGCCACCGACTGGCTGGACGGTTATCTGGCCCGTCGTCTTGAGCAAAGCACACCGTTTGGTGCGTTTCTCGATCCGGTCGCCGACAAATTGATGGTCGCCGTTGCACTGGTGTTGCTGGTGCAGGAACACGGTAATCTGTGGCTCACATTGCCAGCGGCAGTCATCATCGGTCGCGAGATTGTGGTGTCGGCACTCCGTGAATGGATGGCCGAACTCGGCGCCCGTGCACATGTAGCCGTCTCGAACCTGGGCAAGTGGAAAACCGCCGCGCAGATGCTCGCGCTGGTGATCCTGCTGGCCAATCCGAAGGATTTCAGCTTCTGGGTTATTCTGGGTTACGCACTGTTGATGGTGTCCGCCGGCCTGACCTTGTGGTCGATGGTGCAATACCTTCGCGCGGCCTGGCCGCATCTGAAGACTGATGTTGAAAAGAAATAAAACTTTTTCGAATCAAGGGGTTGACGGGGCTTCTTAATTCTATAGAATGCGCCACACCAAGCGGGAATAGCTCAGTTGGTAGAGCACGACCTTGCCAAGGTCGGGGTCGCGAGTTCGAGTCTCGTTTCCCGCTCCAATTTGTACGTGTCTGTTGTTGCGCTACTGACAGCAGATGCTTTGAGGCCGAGTAGCAAAATGGTTATGCAGTGGATTGCAAATCCACCTACGCCGGTTCGATTCCGACCTCGGCCTCCACTTTAAACAAGCTCCGTAGATCCATGATTTACGGAGCTTTTTTATTTGCGATGCGTTGCAAGACCTTGTCTTGAAATACAGCCATTGCGAACTTGCTTCACCGGGGAGTGATGTATATATTTCCCGCACTGCTGTCCGGCAGGATCCTGTCAGGATCGCTACCGACCGTGAAGCAAAGCAGTACCGCGCTACCGCCCGAATGGCGAAACTGGTAGACGCATGGGACTTAAAATCCCCCGCTCGTAAGGGCGTGCCGGTTCGATTCCGGCTTCGGGCACCATCTTTGAAACAAGGGTTTGCAGGCGAAAGCCGATGCAAACCCTTGTTTGTTTCTGGTCCGCAATTTCGGACTTGGTCCGCAATTCACTTGGTAGGCATGACCTTTTTGCCCTTGCGATTGCAGATGTACTGCTCGGTCATAACCACCGTCGCATGCCCAAGTTAATCTCTGGCTTGCAGAATATCACCGCTGGATTCTGCCTTGTCGGTACCTACTTGGCGCGCGAGTCGCGCATCTGAAACTGAGCTTTCGGCACGCCGGCGGCCTCCTTGGCCATGTCAAACCTTCTTCGCAACATTGCCACCGTTATTGATGTGCCGTCCGCTGTAACGATCAGCCGCGTCGAGCGGACCTTATGTTCTGACTTCCGGGACGTGATTCGATCAATCAAAACCTTCAGCTCCCCGGTTATTTCGACCCGACGCTTCGCCTTTGTCTCGCCTTGCTGCACCCAGATCTGCACGTCGCGCACGTCGCGCTCGTCCATCAGCCGGGTGTCTGTCACCCGTTGTCCGGTCAGATAGGCGAGGTCCATTGCGTCTTGCAGGCCCACATCGGCCTTGTCGTGCACGCGTTTGAACAGCGCATCCTCGACATACGTGTCCCGGCCAGTTTCCCTTGTTGCCCTTGATGCCTGCGCATGGATTGGCAATAGGCGTATAACCCTTGTCCCGAGCGTAACTCCAGATGACGCTGAGCAGCGCCTTCTCGCGGTTCGCGCGCACCGGCGCGGCCTTGCGCCATGTCAGGTACTGGCGTACGTGCAACGGCTCGATCGTTTCCAGCGGCGCGGGTGGGGTGTCGAAGAAAGCGATCAGATTCTTCAACTCGCGCTTGTTGTCAGCCTGGGTGGCCGCGCTTTTGCTGGGGACGACTTCGATCATGTATTTTTCGGCGACGTAGCGGAAGGTGATGACCTTCGCCACCAGATCGGTAGCGGTGCGATCACGCTCAAGCTTCGCATATTCCATGATCGCCAAGCCGTAATCGCAGCCCAGCGGAATTTCCTTGCGGTCCTTGCCCCCCGTGTCGTAGTAATAAAACACCCGGCCACTGGCTTTCTTGCGTTCCCGCCGCCTGGCGATTGAGCCGGGTTTGCTTGGTCGTCTTCCCATGTCAGCTGGCCTTACGTGATTTCCATACGGGCTTTTCAGATTCAAATGCGCCGACGACGGTGACCGCCATCGCGGTGACACTTGGCCAGCCGTTCATTTTAATCATATGGCGAACGCCGTTCTTTTTCAGGTTGAGGATCTGACCTGCCTTGGTCCGCGCGCCGGTGAGCTCGCCAACCTCCTCGTGAGTTAAAAACGGGATGGTCATGTGATGCTCCATGCCGCGCGTGGCGGCAAGCATTGAGTAGTCAAGTGGGGGTTTACAACTGAAGGGATAAATCAGTAGATGTAGACGAGGTAGAACCAGGCGAGGGCGATCATGGCGTCACCCGCTTGGCTTTGCGTTCGAGCTTATTCCAGCGGCGGATCACCGCCTCTTCGGAGCAGTCGTGCTGGAGCTTGAAGTCACAGCCGCGGCATTCAACCCAGCTCGCAGCATTCGCGGCGCTGTCGACTTCGAGGTCGTCGCCGCCGCACTCAGGACAAGGTTTCGGTTTTGGATCGCTCACGAGATCACCGCCTTTATAGTCAGTACCAATGAAAGCCAGAAGAAGAGGGTGCAGCCGGCAATGCATTTGAAAATTATCCGCACTTGCTCCAATTCATGGCCTGAATGTATTCGCATGGAATCACCCGACAATCAGCGGGCACGGTACTTTCGGTCTTGGCATCGCCGAAATAAGCAATGGCAGCCTGGGCGCGCTCGATCGACAACTAGGCATGGCGCACTGGGCTTTGTACGAGCGCAGCGCCAGAGCCTTGTCGGTGTAGGCGAATCGCCGGCCGTGCTCGCCGCCATCCTTCAGCACGCACTTGCGGTACTGCTATCGACTCACGATGCGGGCCGTCGAAGAGGCTGTTATGGAATTCCTCCACGATGTACCAGCACTGCTCGGTTTCACCGATGACCACGTATTTTTTGCAGATGACCTCCAAGCCTTGCGGGTCCATTTCGTCGACATAGCGGTATTGGTCCGGGCCGAGTTTGTTCTTTTCCATGGTCGAGCTCGTCCTTGCCGCTATAGCGGCTGACTTTGAAGGGGGAGGGAATTACTGCTGGCCGTTGAGGTTTGCGACGTCGTCGAGAGCTTCGTTGTAGCCTTTGTTCTTGCACTCGAGGCGGGCGCGCATCTCGTTGTTTGGTGCGAACGTTGGCAGGCTTGCGCTCAGGCAGCACCATCGCTACCGGGGAGGGCTGGGCCAACCCAGCGGCTGCTGTGTCGCAAAGCTCCAAGACCCAGTCGATCCATTCCTTTCGCTGCCGATACTGCGGCTCATCGTCTCCAATAACCGTGAACTTGTAGGCAGGTCTGCGGTTGATTGATCGTACGGCACTGATCAAATCCTTCAGCACAGCCCCTAGCTCGTCGTTGAGCTGATCCGCCGCGTTCAGGCGCTGCTGCAGGGCGTCACGCTCCTTTATCGCGATCGAGTGCTTATCACGCCAGTGCAGCACCGCTTCCAATTCCTCGGCAGCAGTCACTGGCGGCTGCCCGGTCATCCGGCGCTCAATCGACCGCCATACTTTGTCGTACTCAGGCCAATCAGATTCGACTACAACGCAATCGAGCGCTGGAACATGATTTCGCGCAGAAAATTTCGCAAAGGGGCAACTTCCAGACCTGCCAAGTGCTTGAGTTTGACGACGATGTAACGCTCTTCTCGTTTGAACTCGCTCATCCTGCAATCTTCATCGATACCAGATCATGGGCATTCACAACCGTCATGCCGAGCTCGCGGGCAATGTGCACTTCGAGCGGGGCGCCTTTCGAGTTCTCCCAGCCGGGCAGCACCGCGACTTGGCCGCAGAGCCCGAGGCGGGTCAGGTCGTAGGCCATGTAGTCGGCCCAGTCCGCACCGTCGACCACGCCGTGCTCCGCCGGGTTCTCCACGACGTATCCTCGGGCGCGCAGTTCTGCGGCCATCTTGTTGAAGACGGGAAAGTTGAAATCTTCGAAGCCAGTCATCGGCCCGGCCAGGTACAGGCGGTTGATACGAGAGCATGCGGCCGTAACGCCTGGCGCAACCGCGGCGCTGATCCGCTCAACCGCGCGGTCAATCGGGCCTTGAATGAAGTTGGGCAACGGTTCGTTCGCAGGCGGGGTCATCGATGTTACGGCGGAGATCATCCCGACCAAAGAGTCGGCGACCACCTTGCGGATGTTTTCTATGAGCATGGCAATGTTCTATGCCGGGGCATGCCCGGAGAAAGTGATGGGAAAGGTCTTGGCTAGATCAAGCTGTTATCAGGCTCGTTGAAGGTAGTGGCAAAATGCTTGTCTATCGTTCGTTAATGTGAGAGAAAGTAGCTAAATCAAATCGTCGTAAGGGATCAAAATTGAGTGCTAAGGTAGCAACTGAGCTAGGGATTCCCTGCATTGCCGAGCAGGCAGAGATTGAAACCAACCTTTCCTTAATTGCAGGGAAAACTGGCTTGGTGGACGGCAATGGCTCAATTGATCGAAAAGAACAAGATCCTAGTGATTTAGGAGTTGAGGTTTCGGATGAGTCGATAGATGAATCCGAAGTAGATGAAGAACATCCTATTGGTAAAGTTATTGTTGATTTTATACATAGGGTTTTAGATATAGAAGATTGTGCGCGTTTGTTTATTAGTTCGGCTATTGATACTTATAATCTAAAATATGACGAGCTCTTTGCTGAGCTTGATGCATGTAGTCTAGATCCGGACTGTATTAGCAGTGCTGCCGAAAAAATTGTCAATATGAGGGAGGTGGCTCAGGTATTGAGGAAGCTTGAAAGGCACTCCAAGTCATTGCCGATAGACACGATGGAAAGAAGTTTATTTGTAAATATTTTTTCCTGTTATGACAAGTTTGTAGGCGAATTGGTCTTTGCTATTTACCGATGTGCACCGCACTTGTACAAAAACATCAATCGTGACATGCCATTATCAGAGGTTTTAAACTATGCGTCCATAGACGATTTGAAAGAGGTGGTTCTTGATAAGGAAGTCGAGTCTCTGAGAAGAAAGAGCTATATAGAGCAGTTCAAGGAATTCGAAAATAGGTTTGGGCTTCCACTTACAAAGTTTGAAAGTTGGCCAAATTTTGTTGAAATGGGGCAGCGCAGAAATCTCTTCACTCATTGTGATGGCATTGTAAGTAAGCAGTATTTGCAAATATGCAAAGAGCAAAACTGTAAAGTGGATAAGTCTGTAAATGCCGGTGATCAACTGAAAATTGGAGGGAAATATTTTTTCAGTGCGTGTCATGTAGCTGCTGAAGTAGCAACTATGCTTGGGCAAACTCTTTGGAGAAAGTTAATTCCAGATGATCTGGAGGTTGCTGATATATCTTTAAATAGACTTATATTCGATTTTCTTCAGGATGAGAGTTGGAAGAATGCGATTTCGCTTAGTAAGTTTGCGCTTAGTCTTCCGAAGATTTCTAAAGAAGTCTATAAGAGAATGTATGCTGTAAATTATGCAATCGCTTTGAAGGCCATTGATCAACCTGCCGCTGCAAAAAGCGTATTGGATAAATTTGACTGGAGTGCAACCACTTATGATTTTAGGTTGGCTTACGAGGTTTTAGTTGGGGACTTGGACCTCGCTTCTGATTTGATGGTCAGGTTAGGGCAAGACGGTGAGTTTATAACTGAGCTAAGCTATCATGACTGGCCCTTGTTTAGAGATTTTCGTGAGACAGAGCAATTCTACAATGGGTACGAGGCCGTATACGGTTATAAATATTCTGCCAAACTAGCTGAAATTGTTGAAAGTAAAATTCAAGATGCTGATGAACATCCTCATGTTGCTCAATGAGCGATTAACGATTGCCGCAGCACTATCCGATTAGCGAAATTTGTCGGAACAGGGTATCGGTTTTTGTCCCGGCAGGGAGCCGGATCAGGCGGTGATTCGCTCGCCAATCACGGTGGCTGTGAACTGAACCGTGTACACGATGACCAGCTCGAACTCTCTGCCGCAGGTGTCACAGACCATGTTTTTGTCGCCGTAATCTTCCGACTCAATGTGAATCACCGTGGCGCAGTGCGGGCACTTGCATTCGTCTTGGGCGCGATAATCCCACTCGTCGTAGTCGCGCTCTGCGACCTTGGCCAGCGGCTCGGCTTTCAATACTGCGTCTTCGGCGTCCTGACAGGCTATGCAGATGAAACTGTCAGAGTGGCCCCATGGTGTTTCCGTGAGCTTAGAGCGGTGAGTGCCGCACAGGCGGCATACGTTGTGCTTGTCGCACACCTAGTAACCGTACTTCTCACCTGTTCCGTTGCACTTGGCGCAGCCAGACACCCAATACCAAGCTCAATCGATACGCTCGGCATAAAGCCCTGTTTCGGGAGTCAAGCCTGACCTCCGGCAAGCCATTGGTGTGCGGCTTGCCATGCCTGGCTTCGTTCCAGATGTTTGTTTTCCCTGAGCGCAGGAGCTGCGTCCACTCGCCGGGGATTTCCGGGATCAGGATCTTCGTGTTCTTGTCCATGGATTATCTCCAGCCAGGCGCCGCCATCCGTGACCGGTGGTGGCAATTTGGTTTGGGTTGGGGTATTACTGATTACCGACATGCGGTCGGTCTCTGTTCGATCGCTTATAGCGTATGTTGAATAGATCGAAAATCTAAAGGAAGACGCATGGCATTTAATTGGCAATGCCCATTTTGTGGGCATAATTCGACAATAACCAATCAAAATATTTCTGGGGCTAATTTTAAGTTCAGCGATAATAATAAGTACGAAGTCGACTTAATGGTTACGATTACTTCGATTGTTTGTCCCAATCCTCAATGTCGAGATGTGACACTCAAAGCAAGATTCGGAAGGTCTGGAATTGTTGATGGCTCTTATGTGGTTGAAGAAGTATTTAGTGATTGGACATTAAGGCCGGATAGTCTGGCAATAGTTTTTCCTGAGTATGTTCCAAGCGCAATCCGTCAAGATTATGAAGAGGCTTGTAAGATTAGAGATCTTAGTCCTAAAGCTTCTGCAACGCTCTCTCGTAGATGCCTTCAAGGAATAATACGAGATTTCAAAGGCATTATTAAAAAACGGTTGGTCGACGAAATCGAAGCATTGAGAGATGAGGTGGATCCTGATACTTGGTCTGCTATTGATGCCGTGCGCCAGATTGGAAATATCGGCGCTCATATGGAGAAGGATATTAATGAAATTATAGACGTAGAGCCATCAGAGGCTCAGCTCCTCATAGAGCTGATCGAGACTTTAATTAAAGATTGGTATGTGGCGCGAAATAAACGTCAAGAACATCTTGCTAAAATTAAAGCTGCTGCCGATAGCAAGAAGTGAGCATCAACTCGGAGAAATAATTTCATCGTCCGCATCTCGGGCACCCTCGGCCATACTTATTTCGTAGAATGCTCGCGACACCTTCTCTGGAATCTCATAAGGTGTCGTGACACACTGCAGCATCTGTGCATGGGTTTCGAAGTCGGCGGCGATCAGGTTCATCAACAGCAGCTTGTAAACCTCCTGCTGGTTGTTGATGTCGTGGGCGGCCATGACCCGCTTGAGGTCTGGCTTGAACACCCCGGCCACCTCAATAGTAAATTTCTCGACGCCCAATGCAGCGTCCTTTGCTGCTGCCTTCTCGCGTTTTTTCTTCTGCTTGATCGCTTCCTTCGTCGGCTCCTGTACTTCGGCCATGGCCTACCTCTCCAATTCCGCTGGCGGGCAAGTCCAGCCAGGTCTGTCGTTTGCGTTGTTGGGTGCGAAAACGTCTCACGCTGCGGCCTTCACCTGATGCCAGGCGCCGGCGGCGTAGAACAGTTTCGCGGCTTGGGCTTCGTCCATTGAGATCTCGTCCGGCATGGCGATCCAGCCTGAGGCCACCAGATGGTTCGGGTTCGCGCTGTTGCGCAGCTCCAGGTAATCACGGATTTATCCGCTTTCATTCTGGGCATGCTCAATGACGCCGATGCTCCAGCAGCGCGCGCTACGCTGGTCGCAGCGAAGTCGGGCGCCAACTCGGATATCACCGAACTCTCGGGTCTGACGAAACCGATAGCTGCCGCGCAGGGCGGAGTAGGCTAAGCCTATATTGAGGGACTCGCGCCGCGATGGTTGTCCAGTACTTCGCTCGGAGTCGATAGCGGTTCAGCGTTCATCCCTGGAACATAAAAGACACTGGTGGTATCGGCTCCAATAACCAAAACCGGCTTGGGCGGAGCAACGCCCAACATTTGGTATTACATGTATCTGTTCGATAATGGCGGCGTTCCAGATCTTGAGATTTCCACAACGGCACCAGCAGCTCCGTACCCCCGCTCGTAAGGGCGTGCCGGTTCGATTCCGGCTTCGGGCACCATCTTGAAACAAGGGTTTGCTGGCGAAAGCCGATGCAAACCCTTTTTTCGTTTCTGGGCTGAGTGTTCATCACTTTACGTCCACCAAGCACCTCCCCAGTGCTCTGGATCCAATTAGCTCACTTTATCGCCTGTCGACAAGCGGTAGTCTTAGCCTATTGCTTAAGGTGATGGCGCAATGACATATTGCAGCTCCTTTTCCCACTTTACGATGTACCAGACATGCGCCTCCTCAAGTCAGTTGTTGCAGCGTCGTTGCTGCTCAGCGGGTGCAATGGAATGCCAGTCGCTTTCGTTCAGGATCCTGTTTTAGACCACGCCTTTGTCGTTCACTCCGGCGCGCCTTTGCCTTACGTGCTGATGGGTTCGGCTGTGCAATGGAATGAAGATTTCGCCGTCACGGTGAAGCACATTCCTTATTTGTCAGGCGCGGTGTTCAAGGGGCAGGCGGACGTGCAGTTCTTCCGCCACAAGGCCAGCAGTGTGCCGGCATGGCGCGGTTACAAGCCTGGCGAAGAGCTGACCTCGGTGGGGTTCAATTCGTTGTACCTGTCGGTCAAGGGCAGCGGCCAGGCGTTGCCGGCCATGGTTCGCCTCGACGTCAAAGAGGGCAACGTGCTTTACGGCACCCACAATGGCGCGTTGGCGAAAGGCATGTCTGGCGGTCCGGTATTTTCCGCAGATGGCAAAGTCGTAGGCATCAACGTCGCGTTTCTGACCCGTGACGATGTCAGCCGGCTTAAACGCCAGGATTTGCTGGATCAGCCGCGCGTGAGCATTTTTCTGCCCTACGCGGAGATCAATCGCGAATGGTCGCGCTACTTGGCCAGCATCACCCCGACGGTGCCGCCGGCCACCAAGTTCGCCAGCCGCTGATCAGCGTTCGCGCAACGCTTCGCGCGCGCGGTTGAGCGGTTTGATCAGGTAGTCGAGTACGGTTTTTTCGCCGGTGCGAATGTCAACCGTAGCGATCATCCCGGGCACGATGGCGAAGCGTTTGCCGGCCTTGTTGCGTAGTTCGTCCGACGCGGTGCGGATGAACACGCGGTAGTAGAAGATTTCCGGTTTGGCTTCGTCCTGGAGGGTGTCCGGCGAGATCGTCACCACTTCGCCGTCGAGGCTGCCGTAGATCGAATAGTCATAGGCGGTGATTTTGACTTTCGCCGCCTGTCCGGGGTGAATAAAGGCGATGTCACGCGGCGAGATGCGCGTCTCGATCAGCAGTTGTTCATCGAGCGGCACGATCTGCATGACTTGACCATTGGGCGCGATCACGCCGCCAATCGTGCTGACCTCGATGTCCTTGACGATGCCACGCACCGGCGAGCGCAGGGTCAGGCGCGACAGCGAATCGGTGCGACCACGAATCACCGCTTCGAGCATCTGCGCTTCGGCGTTGGCTTTGGCCAGATCTTCGCGGGCGCGGACCATGTAATCGGAGCGCGCTTCGGTGGCCTTCAGTTCCAGCTCAGAACGCTGGCGGGTCAGGCGCAACACTTCGACCCGACTCGAGGCGCCGATCTTCGCCAGATTCTCGGTGATCGCCAGTTCGCTGCGCACCAATTTCAATGAGCTTTGAATACCGTCGAGGGTTTCCGCCAGGCCTTTGCGACGGGTCTGGTAGAGCTCGGTTTCGGCGCGGATCAGCTCGGGGAACGCTTGCAACGATGGATCGAACGCCAGCGGCTTTTCACTGACCTCGGCTTGCAAGCGATTGACGCTCGCCAGTGCCGCGCGGTACTTGGCCGCGCTTTCGCCGACGTTGGACTGGTTCTGCACCGGGTCGAGCTGGGCGAGGATCTGGCCGCGCTCGACCAAAGCGCCTTCGCTGACGTTGAGCTGCTCAAGAATGCCGCCCTCCATCGACTGAATCACCTGTTCGCGCGAGCTCGGCACCACTTTGCCGGTGCCGGTCGAGACCTCGACGATCTCAAACCACGCCGCCCAGGCAATGAAACAGGCGAGCATCAGCGCACACCCCCAAATCACCTTTGCGCCACCGGCAATCGCACGCTCATCGCGGCCGTCAAGGTAAGACATCGGGTCCGGTACGTCGGTCATGGTCGATTTCATACCGCTACTCCCTTGCCCGGTGCACGCAACCGCGCGAGTGCTGCGTCGCGATGGTCGTCGATGACGATGCGCCCGTTGTCGAGGACGATGATCCGCTCGACCAGTTGCAGCACACTGACCCGGTGCGTGGCGACCACCAGAGTCCGGCCCTGGGTCCAGGTCGCGAGTTTTTCCAGCAGCAGACGCTCGGTCACGTCGTCGAGCGCGGCCGTCGGTTCGTCCAGCAACAACACTTGTGGCTGACGGATCAACAACCGCGACAGCAACAGGCTCTGACGCTGACCGCCAGACAGACCGAGGCCACCCTCAAGCACCAGATGGTCCATGCCTTTGGGCAACTGGCGAACGAAGTCGAGGGCGCCGGTTACGGTCAGCGCGGCGATGATTTCCTGATCGCTGGCCTGACCGGCGCCGAGGGTGATGTTGTCGCGCAGGGTGCCGTGAAACAGTCGCGCCTGTTGCGACAACAGGCCGACATCGCGGCGCAGGTCAGCGGGATCGAGATGCGCGAGGGCGATGCCGTCCAGCGTGGTTTCGCCGCTGCTCAGATCCATCGCGCCGCCCAGCGCCTGCAGTAACGTCGACTTGCCGGCGCCGTTGCGGCCGAGCAGGGCGATGCGCTCGCCGGGCCGAATGCTCAGGTCGATGGCATTCAGCGCTGGCGTCGATTCCTCGCTGTAGCGAAAACTGGCCTGACGCAGGCGGTAGTCACCGCGAATCGCCGGCAGATGTACGCGCTGACTGCCTTCGGGATGATCCACCGGCATCTGCATGATCCGGTTCAAGCCCTCCAGCGCGACCTTGGCTTGCTGCCAGCGGGTGAGAACGTGGGTCAGTTGCGCCATCGGCCCCATCATCCGCGATGACAGAATCGACGCCGCGACCAGGCTGCCGGTGGTCAGGTCGCCGGCAATCACCATCGGCGCGCCGAACACGATCACCACCGCGAACACCCCGCCTTGCACGTTCTGCGTCCAGGCCACCAGGCTGTTGGTCAAGCTGCGCAAACGCAGGCTGCTGTCCGCCGAGGCCGCGTTGTATTGATTCCACTGTTGCTGGAAGCGTTGCTCGGCTTGCAGTGCCTTGATGTCGTCGAGGCCTTGAATGCTTTCCACAAGCATGGCGTTGCGCAGGGCGGCTTCGCGCATCGAGGCATTGGCCAGTCTCGCCAGCCGTGGCTGCGCGAGGATGCCCGGCAGCAACATGAACACCAGCGCCACCAGCGGAATCAGCACCAGCGGCCCGCCGATCAAATAAAACACCAGCAGGAACAACAGAAAGAACGGCATGTCGGCCAGCGCCGTTGCGGTGCTGGAGGTGATCAGGTCGCGGATCTGCTCCAGTTCGCGCAGTTGCGAAATGAACGAGCCGGTGGATTTTGGCCGGGCGGAGTTGCGCAGGCGCAAGGCGTGGCCGAACACCAGATCGGAGACGCGCAGGTCGGCGCGCTTGCCCAGCACATCGGTGATGCGCAGACGCAGAATGCGCATGACGAAATCGAACAGCAGGGCGAGCATCACCCCGCCGAATAACACGTACAAAGTTGGCAGCGATTCGGCCGGAATCACCCGGTCGTACACCTGCATTGAAAATAGTACCCCGGCCATGCCCAGCAGGTTCGCCACCAGCGAGGCGATCATCACTTGGCTGTAGGGCCGCAGGTCGCTGAGGACGATGCGGCGGAACCAGTGTTCGTCGTAGGGTTTGATGTAGTCATTGGTGCGCACGTCGGCCACCGGTTGCGTCGGTCGCAAAATCACCGTGCGCAATGCCTGCTCAGCGAGCGCTGCCGTGTCCATGCGGCTCTGCAAGCCCTGATCGCCACTGAAGCAAATCCCCAGCTCGCCGGTTTCGCCGATGCTTTCGAGCACACCGACCTGACCGTCGCGCAGTTGCACCACCAGCGGCGTGCGCCAGCGGCTCAGGCTCTTGTTGTCGAATACCGCGAATTTCACGCTCAAACCGGCCTGACGCGCCATATGTCGGACCACTTCTTCGACGCGGCCTTCGCTGTGCACCGAAGCCAGACGCACGCTTTCCGGCGAGACGTCGAGCCGATAGTGCCGAGCAACTTTGAGCACCGCTTCCAGCCACGGCGAATAATCTTCTCGTGCCTCGGCAGCGGCGGGTTCAGGAACAGTGATGCTGGCATCGGTCATGGCAGTATCTCGACATTCTGGATGGCGCTGTGGTCGATGCCGAAGACCCGGCGAATCGCACCGCTGTTATAGAAGCAGTCGATCTGCAGGCGTTGCAGATCGGCCTGGGTGTTGACCAGATCGAAGCGCGACTGGTGGATTTCCTGCTCGGCGTTCAGCAAATCCAGCAGCGGGCGCGTGCCCAGTTCCAGGTATTGGCGGCCATACAACATGCGCGCCTCGGTGATGCTGGTCTGACGAAATTCCAGCGAGCGCAGGCGACGATTCAGTCCCGACGTCTGCGCCTGGGCTTCCGCCAGACCCTGACGCGCTTGCAGCCGGGCGAAATCTTCGGCCGAATCGGCGGCAGTCAGCGCATGGCCGGCGGCGCGGCTGCGGGCACTGATGGCGCCGCCCTGATAAATCGGCACTTCGAGGTTGAGAAAGATCCCGACCTGAGTGCGATCGGCTCGCGAGTTCTGGTCGTCGTAATTGTCATCCAGGTATTGGTTGACCGAGGGTTGCAACGACAGGGTCGGGTAGGCTTCGGCTTTTGCCTGCGCCAGTTCGGCCTGGGCCTGGGTGCGTTGTGCGGCGGCTTGCAGGACGGCGGGCAGGGCATCGGAAATTTGCGAAGCATCGCAGGCCTGACTCAGCGTCGACGCGGCGGCGTCGCTCACTGCCGGCGGCGTGCGCCGTCCGAGCAGGCTGGTCAGGGTTGCTTGCCAGCGCGCATATTGCGCTTTGAACTCCTGCAACGTGGCCGTCGCGCCTTCGGCCCGGGACTGCGCCTGGACCACATCGGAACGGGTGCTGGCGCCCATGTCGTTACGCTGTCTGGCGAGGTCGACAATGCCGCCGATGCCCTGAATCTGCTCGCGGGCAACGTCGAGCAGACGCTGATAACGCTGCACTTCGATGTAGGCCTTGGCGGTGTCGCGGGCAATGTCGTCGATCGCCAGCAGAATCCCGGCCTGACTGCGCGCCACCCGGGCGCGGGCAGCGTCGACCGAGCTGGACACCTTGCCGAAGTCATACAGCATCTGCTTGAGGGAAATATTCACCGACTGGCTGCCGGCATCGCTGCCGTAACCGCTGGTGTAACCACCTTTGATGCCGCCGGTGACCTGTGGGTAATAACCGGATTCGGCGACATTCACGCCTTCGCCTTGCTGGAACAGGGTGCCGATGGCCTCGCCGATACGCGGGTGCCAGTCCACGGCCAGCCTGACCGCTTGTTCCAGTCCCAGCGCCTGCTCATCGGCGGACGCCCTGGAAGCAGGGGCAGGGCGCTGACGACTGTCGTTGCCTGCTGGTTGTTGCAGTTGCGACGGGCTGATGCTGCGCAAGCTGCTGTCGAGGTTGTCGTCGGCGCGAACGCCGACGGTGAAAGCGGGGTAGAGGCCGATGGTCAACACGACCACCGGCCATTGCTTGCGAAAAACTGACTCCACAGACTTCCCTTACTGTTGAGAGACGGACATTGCCAATGTTGCGTTTTCAGACGACTTGAATGCCGTTCTGCACCCATAGGTGGTGGCTCGGATCCTCCTGTGCCGTGTATTGGACATAGTCGATGCCGTCGGCCTGCTGCGTACCCTCTGCGGTCCAGCCATCGGTCATGTGTACGCTGTCCTTTTCGTCACCCTTGATTAGCAGCGTGTTGTTGTCAGCAGATGTGATCGCCAGCAGATCGCTGAGGTTCAACGTCAGCGCAACCGCACTGGAATGGTTGAGGTCGAGGATCTCAACGTTGTGGATCTTGCTCTGCAAATCGCCGAGGTTGATCGCCACGTCGCCGCCAGCCCAGAGCAGGGTGTCGGTGCCGCTGCCGCCATCGACCGACGTGAACTGTTGGTCGGCGATGATCAGCGTGTCGTCGCCGGCGCCGCCTTGCAGCGAAATGGCGCCACCGTGCGAACCGTCGAGGGTGTCGTTGCCGTCGGTGCCCTGGATCAGCTCACTGCCAGCGGCGTGCGCCAGACCGAGGTCATCGCTGGCCAGTGCCGAAAACGCGGTGGTAGCGAACGCACCGGCCCTGTTCAGGTCGATGGTCAGGGTGGCGGTATCGACGCTGCCGTTGGGGTGGGTCAGTTGGTAGGTGAAGGTGTCTTCCTGACCAATGACCGCATCGGTCAGCCCGGCCTTGAGCGTGTAGGTGTAGTTGCCGTTAGCCTGGACCAGCAAGGTGCCGTAGTTGCCGACCAGAGAGACGCCGTTGTAACCGGGCGCCACGTAACTGCCGGCGACCAGCACGCTGAGCAAGGTGTAGACCGAGCCCAACACATCGGCGCCGCCGCCCGCGGTGTCGGTGAGCAGGTTGCCCGACACGGGCGTGTAGCTGCCGACCACAAATTGATTGGTGTACGTCGCCACGTTGATCAGGCTGGTGTTGACGCTGGTGAGCAGGCCGAGGCCGCCCACCGCCACCCGCACCTGATAGCTGCCAGCGGTCTGGTCGTCGAACTTGATCCCGTAGTTGCCGCCGCCCAGATTGAGCAGCGCATTGCCGCCGTAGCTCTTGACCAGCACGTACTGGTTGGTGGCGGTGTTGAGTTTGTACAGGCCCACCGTCATCGAACCCAACAGCGCCAGCAGGTTGCTCGAATTGACCACCACGGTGAGATCGCTGACCGTGTCCGCCGCCACCACGGTGTTGTAGTTACCGCTGCCGCCGCCCAGCAGCACGTTGAAAGTGCCGAGGTTGGAGTTGGTGGTGACTTCACGGTTGACCAGAGTGACGTCGGTTGCAGCGACATCCGCGGTGGCGTCAAGCACCAGCGCGGGGCTGCCGAGGTTGGCGTCATTCCACACTTCGGTGGCTTGTGGGCTGTCGATACGCACGTACAGATTGGCGGTGTCGCTCAAGCCGTTCGGGTGCACCAGTTGGTAGCTGAACACATCGACCTTGCCGACACTGCTGACGCTGCCGTTGGGCGTGTAACTGTAGTTGCCGCTGGCATCGATGGTCAGCGTGCCGTACAGCCCTTGCACTGTGGTGCCGGCGCCGGCACTGACGTAGGCGCCGTTTTTGAAGATCTGCAGTTGCGCGCCGTTGTCCGGGCCGGTCTGGTCCGCTGTGCCATCGACGCCGACGTTGGTGATGACGTTGCCGGTCGCGGCTGGCCCGGCAATGCCGTTGAACTGGGTCAGGCTGCTGACGTCCAGTTGCAGTTGCGTATTGACCGTGGTCAGCACGCCGATGCCGGTGCTCGACACTGTCAGTCGGTAGTCGCCCGCCAGCAGGTTAGCGATGTCGACCCGCACGCCCTGGCCGGCCAGGGCAATCAGGTCGAGCAAGCCAGCGCTGCCGTTGGCGTCGAGTGTGACCCAGACGCCGCTGGCGTTTTTCACTTGCAGCGTATAGACCACGCCATCGATCAGCGAAATCAGGCTGCTGGTGGTCAGCGTCAGGGTGGGGTCAAGGCGAGTGCCACTGGACACCGTGAACGTAAAGGTTTTCGAGAAACCCGACAGCAGCGTGGTGAACGAGTCGTTGAACGTCTGCGTCGCAGTGGCCGGCGTGAGGGTGACGGTGCCAACGGCGAGGTTGTCGCTGGCCACCACCGGCGCGTTGACGTCGATGTCCGGCGCCGTGACGTTGGCGGCTACCGAGACGTTGCCGCGAGCGTCGCTCAGGTTAACGGTGAGTTTCTCGCCGTTGATCTGCGCGCTGTTCAGGGCAATGGTAAATACCCCGAGGTTATTCACCGTGCCGGTGCCCAGGACCGTGCCGGTGGCCGACTTGATGGTGACCGTCGCTCCGGCCTCACCGGTACCCGTGACGGTCAGACCGTCGGCGCCGACCAGCAGCGCCGTAGCGGCCGCGGGCGGAGTCAGGTCTGGCGCCGTCGCGGTGGCCGGCGCCGAAACGTTACCGCTCGGATCCGCCTGGGTCACGCTGAGAACCTGGCTGTTGATTTGTGCCGAGGCGAGCACCACGGAGAAACTGCCGTTGGCGGCGACGGTGGCGGTGCCCAGCACCACACCGCCAGCGCCGCGCACGCTGATCGTCGAGCCGGGCACACCGACGCCAGTGAGCAAAGTGCCGCTGCCATTGACAGTGACGCCGGTCGGGATGCCGGGCGCGGTGACGTCCGGCGCCGTCAAGCTGGCGTTGGGCGACAGGTTGCCAGCCGGATCGACCAGGCGCACGGTCAACAACTGTCCATCCAGTTGTGCGCTGTTGAGGTTGAAGCTGAACGTGCCGCCACTGCCTACCGTAGTGGTGCCGATCAATGCGCCACCCGGGCCATAGACATTGACCGTTGCACCGGCTTCACCGGTACCGCTCAAGGTCAGACCGTTCGCGGCAAGCGTCAGGCCGCTGGCCGCGACGGGCGCCTGCACATCGCTCGCCGTCAGGTTGAACACCGGCGAGAGATTGCCCGCCGGGTCTGCCTGTTGCACGTTGAGCTGCTGGCCGTTGAGCTGGGCGCTGGACAGTTGCACGGTGAACGTGCCGCCGGTATTGACCACGGCGGTGCCCAGCACGGTGCCGGCCGCATTGGTTACGCTGACCGTGGCGCCGGCTTCGCCCGTACCGCTGACTGCCAGCCCGGTACCGTTCAGGGTCACGTTGCTCAGCGGCGCCGGCAACGTGGTATCGGCGACGCTGAGGTTGGTGGGTGGTGAAACATTTCCCGCCGCGTCACTTTGCGTGACGCTCAGTTGTTGGCCATTGAGCTGTGCGGACGACAAGGTCACTGAGAACGTGCCGTTGCCAGCCACCGTCGCGGTGCCCAGCAACGCACCACCGGCACCGCGTACGGTGACGGTGGCCCCGGCTTCACCGAGCCCGCCCAGTACAAGGCCGGCGCCGCTCAGCACCAGTGCCGTCGGTGCCGCCGGGGCGGTGATGTCTGGCGCCGTTACGGCAAGACCGGAAGAGGTGTTGTTGGCCGCATCGGTCTGTACAGCATTGAGTACCTGACCGTTGACCTGTGGCGCATTGAGTTGTGCGCTGAAGGTGCCATTGGCGCCAACCACCGCGTTGCCCAAAACCACGCCGCCAGCGCCGGTAATGGTGACCGACGCGCCGACTTCGCCGCGCCCGGTGACCAGCGTGCCGCTGGCATTGACCGCCAGATCGCTGAGCGGTGCCGGCGCCGAGGTGTCGGCCGCGGTGATTTCGCTTGGCAGCGAGGCGCCGCCCAGCGGGGTGTTGGCGGTGACTTCGAGACTTTCGCCGTTGGTTTGCGCAGGCGTCAGCACGACGCTGAACGTGCCATCCGGACCGGTGACCCCCGTACCAATCAGGCTGTTGTCAGCCCCGAAAACGTTGATCGTCGTGCCGATCGCCGCCGTGCCGGAAAGCGTCACGCCATCGGCCGAGAGGGCCAGGTTATCCGGCGCATCCGGCGCCGGAACCAACGGAACGGTAAGGAGGGTGTCCTCGGACACGTTGGTGGCGACGTCCGTCTGGTTCACCGTCAGCACTTGGCCGGCAGTGATGCCCGGATCGAGATCGACCAGGAATGTACCGTTGGCCGCGACGGTGCCGCTGCCGACGACATTGCCGAGCGCGTCGGTGACCTCGACGCTGGCGCCGGCCTCGCCGCGACCGGCGAGTTGGCTCAAGTCGCCGCTGATGGTGAGGCCGGTGACGGCATCCGGTGCAGTAATGTCATCCACGGGGTAGAGCAGCGTTGGCGATGCGTTAAGCGCCTCATCCGTCGCGATGACCGACAACAACTCACCGTTGGCCTGGGCCGGATTGAGTGTGACCGTGTAGCTGCCATTGCCCAAGGCCACCGTCGTGCCCAGCACGGTGCCGGTGGACGACAACACCGTCACGGTGCTGCCCGCTTCGGCAGTTCCCGCGAGCAAGGTGCCCGCGCCGGTCAACGAGGTGACCGTTGGCGCGATCGGTGCAGTGGCGTCCGGTGCGTCGACCAGTGCCGGCTCGGACAGGTTGTTTTGCGCGTCCGCCTGGACCACCGACAGTGTCCGGCCATCGAGTTGCGCAGCCGAGAGCGTGACGCTGAAACTGCCGTCTGCGCCGACTGTTGCCGTGCCGAGCACGACCGCGCCGTCACGCACGGTGACGACTGCGCCGGGCTCACCGGTACCGGTCACGGTCAGGCCGTCCTGGCTGACGTTGAGGTCGGCGACTTCCAGCGGATCGGTGCTGTCGCCCGCTTGCACGGGCGCGGCTGGCGAAGTGTTTGAGGCCAGGTCGGTCTGATTGACGCTCAACACCTCACCGTTCACTTGCGCTGGATTGAGGGTGACGCTGAACGTGCCATTGGCGGCGACTGTCGCAGAGCCGAGCAAGGTGCCGGCGGCGCTGGTCACGCGCACGGTGGCGCCGGCTTCACCGGTGCCGGTCAGCGTCAGCCCATCGGGACTGAGGTCGAGGCCGGCGGGAGCAGCGGGCGGCGTGATATCCGGCGCGGTGACAGGCGTGACGGGCGATGGATTGCCCGCGGCATCGCGCTGGATCACCGACAAGGCTTCACCGTTGAGCAACGGCTGATCGAGGGTCACGCTGAAATTGCCATCGGCCGCGACGGTGCCAGTACCGATGATGGTGCCAACGGCGTTGGTCACCACCACCTGCGAACCGGCCACACCGGACCCGGTGATGAGGCTGCCGCTGGCGTCGATATCGACCTCGGTCAACGCAGCAGGCGGCGTGCTGTCAGGCGCTGCCAGCGTGCCGGCAGGCGAGGCATTGCCCGCGGCATCGGCGAGGACCACGAAAACCGCCTGGCCGTTGGTCTGTGCCGGCGTCAGAGTGATCTGGAAGCGACCGTCGCTGCCCACCGTGCCGGTGCCCAGTTCCGTGCCGTCGGCCAAGGTGACACGGACGCTGGCACCGATTTCGGCGCTGCCGGTGAGCGAGTCGCCGTCGGCATTGAGCTGCAGATCAGCGGGCGTTGCCGGCGGTGTCAGGTCCGGTGCGGTGACCGTTACCGGCGCACTGACGTTACCGGGTGGGTCGGCCTGCTGAACGCTGAGGATTTGTTCATTGATCTGCGGCGGGCTCAGGGTGACGCTGAAGGAGCCGTCGGCGAGGACCACGCTGGTGCCGAGCAAGACGCCATTGGCATCTTGCACCGTCACGGTCGCGCCAGGTTCGCCGGTCCCTGTGACCAGCGCGCCCGCGCTGTTGATGTCGACATTGGCCAGCGGGTCGGGCGGGGTGAAGTCCGGCGTGGTCAGGCTCACCGCCGGGGAGTCATTGCCCGCGGCGTCAGCTTGGACCACAGTGATGACTTCGGCATTGCTCAGCGCTGGCGTCAACGTCAGCGTGAACGTACCGGTCGGGCTGACGACTGCAGTGCCGAGCACGTTGCCGTCACTGTCGATCACCCTGACCTGGGCGCCGGGTTCGCCGCGACCGGTCACGGTTGCACCGTCGCCGCCGATGCTCAGTTGCGACACCGCCGTTGGTGGTGTGCTGTCGACCGACGTGAACGGTGTGGCCGCCGAGGTGTTGCCCGCCGCATCGGTCAGCGACACGGTCAGGGCCTGGCCGTTGGCTTGCGGTGTGGCCAGGGTGATCGCAAACGTGCCATCGATGCTCACGGTGCCGGTGCCGACCAGTGTTCCGGCGGCGTTGTACACGTTGATCGTGGTGCCGGCCTCACCGGTACCGGACAACACGCTGCCGTCATTGCTGACCGCCAGCGCTGCCGGTGGGTTGGGGGCAATCAGGTCGGGCGCGATCAGGCTGACGCTGTTGGATTCATTGCCGGCGGCGTCGGCCTGACTCAGGCTCAGCGTCTGGCCCGAAGTTTGCGCCGGGCTGAGGGTGACGCTGAAGGTGCCGTTGGCGGCCACCACTGCGCTGCCGAGAATAGCGCCACCAGTGCCGAGCACGGTCACGGTGGCGCCGGCCTCACCGCGTCCGGTCAGGGCGGTGCCATTGGGTGCCAGACTCAGTTCACTGAGCGGCGCCGGTGCTGCGATGTCAGCAGCGGTGTAGTCGGTCGGGGACGAGTTGATGCCCGTGCTCGACGTCGCCACGGCAGACAGTTGCTCGCCGTTCAGCTGCGCGGCATTGAGCGTGACACTGAAGGTGCCGTTGGCCGCCACCAGCGCGCTGCCGAGCAATGTCCCCGAGGCATTGCGAATGCTTACGGTACTGCCAGCCGTGGCGGTGCCGGTCAGGGTCAAGCCGTCGGCGCTGAGCGCCAGATTGGTCGGCGCACTTTCCGCCAGGTTGCCCGGGGCGGTTACCGGTGTCGCCGGCCCGGTGTTGCCCGTGGTATCGATCTGCAGGACCGAAAGGGTCGAACCGGCCACCGCGGCGGGGGACAGCGTCAGGCTGAAGCTGCCGTTGTTGCCGACAGTGGTGCTTCCCAACAGGGTTCCGTCGGCGTCGCGAACTTCAACGGTGGCGCCGGCTTCGCCGGTACCCGTCAACGTCGCGCCGTTAGCGCTGACCGCAAGATTGTTGGCCGCCAGGGGCGCCGTGGTGTCGGCGGCATTGATCAGTGCCGGGGCGGATGGATTGCCCGCCGCGTCACGGGCCGTCACGTTCAGCACCTGGCCGTTGGCTTGCGGGCTATTGAGGGTCACTTGGAACGTGCCATTGGCGGCCGCGGTCGTGGTGCCGAGGATATTGCCTTGGCTGTCGCGCACGGTCACCGTGCTGCCAGCCTCGGCGTTACCGGCCAGTTGCACGCCGGCTGCGTTCAGGGTCAATGCGCTCGGAATGGCCGGCGCCGTCAAGTCCACCGACACCACTTCGATGGCCGTGGAAACGTTGCCCGGCGGATCTTCCTGAGTGACCGTCAGCACTTCGGCATTGAGCTGTGGCGTGTTCAAGGTGACGCTGAACGTGCCACCGTTGCCGACCTGCGCCGTGCCCAGCAATGTGCCGTCGGCGCTGCGTACCGACACCGTGGCGCCGGGTTCACCGTGACCGGTGACCGTCACGCCATCGGCATTCACCGCGACTTGCGTCAGGGCGGCCGGTGGGCTGATGTCGGGCGCGTTGACACTGGTCGACGGCGAAATGTTGCCGGTCGGGTCGGTCTGGCTGATCGCCAAGGCCTCGCCATTGGTCGGCGCGGGCGCCAGCGTCACGCTGAACGAACCGTCTGCGGCAACGACAGCGCTGCCCAGCAAGACCCCGCTTGCATTACTGACGTTCACGGTCGCACCGGCTTCCCCGGTCCCGCTGAGGGTGCTGCCATCGGCGCTGATCAGCGGGTTTTGCACGGCGGCGGGCGGGGTGCTGTCGACAGTGGCGACGCCGGTGGAAGTCGAGGTATTGCTGTTCGCGTCCGTCAGCGTGACCTGCAAGGTTTCACCCGAGTTCTGCGCGTTGGGCAGGGTGACCTGGAAGTTGCCGCTTTGATCGACCAGACCGGTCGCCAGGACATTGCCGGCGGCGTCACGAATCGTCACGGTGCTGCCGGCTTCGCCCTGGCCTTTGACCACGGTGCCGACGTCATTGATGCTGACACCGGTCGCGGCGGCCGGTGGCTGCAGATCCGGGGCGATAATGCTGGCGGGCGGCGACGGGTTGCCGGCGGCATCGCTTTGCGTCGCGGTGAGTGTCTGGCCATTGAGCTGCGCCGGCGTCAGCGTCAGGCTGAACGTACCGTTGCTGGCAACCAGTGCCGTGCCCAGCACGGTGCCATTGCTGTCGGTCACGGTCACCGTAGCACCGGCTTCGCCTCGGCCGGTGAGTGCGCTGCCATTGGCATTGAGCAGCAGATTCGACACAGCGTCCGGCGCCGTGCCATCGCCCGCCGTAACGGTGCCTGGCACCGACACGTCACCGTCAGGGCTGGTCGCGGTGACTTGCAGCACTTGCGCGTTGATCTGTTTGGCATTCAGCACCAGTGTGAACCGACCGAAGCTGTTGATCAGCCCCGATCCGAGCACATCGCCATTGCTGTTGGTCACGGTCACCGTGCTGCCAGGCGTACCCGCGCCCGTCAGGGTGAAACCGTCGGCGCTCAATGCCAGTTCGCTTGGGGTCGCGACCTGCGAGCCATCAGGGCCTGCGAGCGGTACCGCCGACGAGTCGTTGCCGCCGCCGTCAGTGCTGATCACTTCGAGGCTACTGCCCGTGCCTGCCGCAGGGTCGAGCGGGACCACGAAGCGGCCGTCTGCCCCAGCGGTGGCGGTGCCCAGCACGCTGCCGCCGGCAATGCTGACGGTGACGACCGTGCCGGGCTCGGCAAGCCCCGACACCTGATCACCCGCCGGGTTGATCGCCAGATCGCTGACCGGCGCAGGCGGCGTGCTGTCCGGTGCGGTGACATTGCCCGGCAGCGAGCTGTTAGTACCGTCGGAGGCTACCACCTGCAAGGCTTCGCCGTTGTTCTGCGCGGTATCGAGATTGACCGTGAAGGCGCCACTGCCGTCAGCGGTCGCGCTGCCAATGACGTTGCCGTTGGCATCCAGCACCTGCACCGTGTTACCAGGCTGCGTCGTGCCGGTCACCGTCGCGCCTGCCGGATCGATGATCAGACCGGTCGGCGCGGATGGGGCGGTGATGTCCGGCGCGGTGACCGGGGTGACCGGTGAGGGCAGGGCGCTCGCATCGGTCTGGATGACACCCAATACCTGGCCGTCAAGTTGTGCCGGACTCAGGTTGACGGTGAAGCTGCCGTCGCTCGCAACGACCGTGGTACCCAGCACTGTGCCGTCCGGCGCGCTGACCGTGACCGTGCTCCCAGCTTGCCCGGTCCCGGTCAATGTCACGCCATTGCTGCCAAGCACGACGTTGTCAGGTGCCAGCGGCGCCGTGGTGTCCGCCGCGGTCAGCGGTGTCTCGGGTGAAACGTTCACGCCATCCGATTGGCTCACTTGCAGCGCTTGACCATCAACCTGCGGGCTGTTCAGCGTTACCGAAAATGCACCGCTGCCGTCGACGATCGCGGTGCCCAACGTATTGCCGGCCAGATCCTTGACCGACACGGTGGCGCCAGGCTCACCGCGGCCGGTAAGTGTTGTACCGGCCGCATCCAGCGCCAGATCCGCAGGGGCGGCGGGGGCCTGAATATCAGGTGCCTGGACCGGCACCGCCGGAGCGGCGGAGGGCGAGCCGTCCGTCTGCACGACGCTCAGATTCTGGCCATTGGTCTGTGGCGACGACAGATTGATTTCGAAGCGGCCGTTGCTGCCGACGATGGCCGTTCCCAACACGACGCCAGCTGCGTCGGTCACGGTAACGGTCGCGCCGACCTGGCCCGCACCGGTGACGATTGCGCCGTTCGCCGAAATTGACACATCAGAGACTGCAACCGGTATCGTCAAGTCCGGTGCGATCACATTGACTGGCGCCGACGGGTTGCCCTCAGCGTCGGTCTGGATCACTTGCAGTTGTTGCGCATCGGTTTGCGCCGTCGCGAGGTTGACGGTGAAGTTGCCATCGGCGCCCACCGTGCCAGTGCCGATAATATTCCCGTCCGGGTCACGGACGGTGATCGAGGCGCCCACTTCGCCCTTGCCGGTCAGCGTCTGGCCCTGAGCATCGAGTGTCAGGCCCGTGAGCGGCGCAGGACCTTGGGTATCAGGCGTCACATAAGTCAACGGGGCAGAGGTGTTGCCGGCACTGTCGCTGGCACTGACCAGCAGCGTTTCGCCATTGTTCTGCGGGCTGCTCAGTTGCACGACGAACGTACCGTCTGCTGCGACCACGGCCGCGCCGAGCACGTTGCCGTTGGCATCGCGTACCGTAACGGTTGATCCAGCTTGGCCGCGCCCCCTCATTTGAGCGCCATCGACGCTCAGGACGAGGTCGCTTGGCTGAGTCAGGCCGTCGAGGTCAACCGTTATGAGGGTCACCACCGGCGACGGATTGGCCGCCGCGTCAGTGAGCTGCACGTTGAGTGTTTCACCGTTGATCTGCGCAACGTTGAGTTGCACCGTGAACGAGCCATCAGCTGCGACCAGCGCTGTGCCGAGCACAGTCCCTTGAGTATTGGTGACGCTGACGGTGCTGCCCGGTTCGCCACGACCTGTGATCGAAACACCATCGCTGCTGATCGCCAGATCAGTCGCGGCGCCTGGGCCGGTGATGTCCGGCGCATTGAACGTGACCGCTGGCGATTGCGTGCCAACGCTGTTGATTGCCAGGACACTGAGGACTTCGCCGTTGGCCTGCGCACGGATGAGCGTCAGGAGAAAGGTGCCGTCGGCGCCCACCACCGCGCGCCCGAGCAACTCTCCGTTGGCCGCGCGAACTTCAATGGTTGTTCCCGCTCTGGCGGTGCCGGTCAGTTGGCTGCCGTCACTGCTCAAACCGAGATTGGCCGGGGTTTGCGGTTCGACAATTTCCGGTGCGCTGACCGTGGCACCAGAGGATGTATTGCCGGCGGCATCGGTGGCACTGACGATCAGTGGCTGTCCGCCGATCTGCGCCGGGCTGAGTGTGACATTGAAGGTCCCGTCCGCCGCCACGACGGCGCTGCCGAGCAGGGTGCCATCGGCGGCACGCACCTCAATGGTGGCGCCGGCTTCCCCGGTCCCGCCCAGTTGCGTGCCATCGGCGCTTACGCTCAGATTGGCGGGTGGCGTGGGCGCGGTGGCATCCGGCGCAGTGACGGAGCCGGGTGTGGAAACATTGCCCGCAGCGTCGGTGAGCGTGACGTCGAGCGGCTGGCCATTGGTCTGCGGCGTACCCAGTTCGACCTGGAAGCGCCCGTCGGCGCCTACGGTTCCCGTGCCTAGAATATTGCCCGCCGCGTCACGTATCTGCACCAGACTGCCGGCTTCGCCAAAACCACTCAGCACTCGGCCATCGGCCGATAAGGTCAACCCGGTCGCAGGCGCGGGAGGCGTCGCATCACCGCTGCTTGCGCCACCACCGCCGCCTCCACCACCTCCACCCGCTGCCGCCGCAGCGCCTCCCGCGCCCAGCAGGCCAAGCCCGGCGATCGCCCAGGCGGGCGTCGCGCCTTCGACCACGCCGACGCCGGCGATCAGTTCGTCCAGCGAACCGATTTCGTCGAAGGTAAAGCCATTGAACGGCTCGGCGTTGTAGCGCGCCTGCCACAGCGTCGCGTCTTCGCCTTGAAAGACGATGTCGTTGGCAACACCGTCAGGGCTGGTGACGAAAAAATTGGAGATTTTGATCTGCTCGCCGCTTTTCAGATTGACGATCAAATCCTGACCGCTCCGGCTGGTTGAAGCCAACTGGTCGGGGCTGACGGGCATTTGTACAACTGAAGGCTGGTTGAGCTGAACATTGCCCCAGTTTTGGGCAGTGAGCTGAGAACTGGATTTGTCGGCGATGACGATGTTGTCCATTACTTCTCCCTGAGAGTGCATGGGTGGACGTCCACGGGTATGTCCAGAACCATAGATAACGCACGTCAGTTGGGGGCGTCTGATATCTGGCGATAAACCAAAGGTCTTCAGACAGATCAAATATCCGATTGATTAAAAAGCAGAAAAATGGACTTATCCGCTTATCGGAATGTTGGATCCAACCAAGTTTTGAATGAAACAAAATGTGTCGCCTTCACCGTTTGCACAAGGCGTGGGCGATTCTCCTGTCACCGGCGTCGGCGATCACGCCTACGCAATATCCAACCTCGTGATTCACCTTCAGCGGGTGTGCCTACCAAGGAATTAATGCCTAAGGAAGGACAGCGAGACAGCCTTGTACAAGAAAACCGGGCCATCGGTTTTCTATGTCTGGGCGCCTTCTTTTCGCTGATCTACAAGTTGATGCGCTAGCTATCTAGCCTCGAAATGATCGAGCGTGACGATAGCTAGCGGCCCCTGTCAGGCGTGGGTGATGGACAGGTCGGTGATAATGCACACCGAGCCGTCGCTCGGGTCGGTGGTGGCGGAGTAATCGATCTGGTTGTACACCCCGCCGTGGAAAGCCAGGGTCTGGGTGTTCCAGGTGTCGTCGAAGCGCAGGATGGCGGAGGTGGACTTAACGCCGTTGCAACTGGCCGACACAGACACGGCACCGTTTGCGTTGGCGTGGATGTTGAGTTGGAACAATGCGCCGAGCGGCACATTTTCCAGCACCGTCGTGTTGACCGGATCCGCTTGCAGAAAGCTCGCGCGGAATCCCAGGGTTATCTTGCCCTTGTTCCAGAACACCTTGAGCGGAGGCTGTTGGGAACCTTTCACGTGTATCTGGCCGATGACCACTTTCTGCAAGGAGTTGACTTTCACCAGGCGCATTTGCTGACGGCACCAGTGGTCAGGCGCACTGGATACCAGCCAGTACCCCGGCTCTTTCCATTCACAGCGGGTGCGCTTGGTGCTCTTGCTGGAGGCACCCAAGGTGGGCGCCGTCATCTGCAACGAGCCGTCCGGCAGCATTGCGATGACTTCAGGGCACTCGAGCAGTGCTCGCGAACCGATCAGTTCCAGCGCAATCGGGTTGGTCGGCGAAATGGGCAGGGGGGTGGTAATGGTGAAATTGCTGATGTCCACAGTCATTGTCGAGCCCTCACTTCATTGGATGTCACCTGTCGGCTCTGTCGAGCCGTGATTGATTCGGCCGCAAGAAAATGGCGCAGCAAGCGGCCACTGCACACGCCATCAAAGCAGTGAAAACCCCGGTCGCCTCCAGCAACGTGCCAAAAAGCGGTGTGCCGGCGGTCTGGCCGAGCGCCAGAACGAGGAAGGGAATACCGAGGCCCAGGTCCGGGCGATCCGGGAACAGACCGATGCCCTGAATCAGGTAGGCGCCAGACGAAACGATGTAAGCCGCGCCGAACAGGCACAGGGCTGCGAAGCCGTACAGCGGCGCGACTGCGGCCGCCGCCAGGGCAAGCGTGCCAAGGGCAATGCCGAGCAGGGCGAGTCCATGGATCCTGGCGATGCCGAATCGACGGGTCAGCACGCCCGTGAAGCCGCCACCGAGACCGGCCACGCCGAGCACTATCCAGGCCCAGGCAATCGCCCCTTCGGTGAAGCCGGATTGACTACGCAGAATGTCAGCGCTGAATGTCCACACCGCCGTGCTCGCCAGCCCCATCAGAAAAGCGCTGCAACTGAGGGCAAGCAAGCCGGGCCTTGCTAGCATGGACCAAGAGACGCTCGGTGCAGCGTCAGTCGCAGCGTCTGGCGCTACGGCGAACCACAACCAGAGCGTTATCGCGACGCCGATCATCGCGAACAGCGCATACAGTTCACGCCATTGCCCGGCGGCCAACATCGCCGCCACGCCGGAGAATACGATGCCGGCCGCCGTTCCGGCGTTGATAACACCATTGGCCCGAGGACGCTGATCGTCGGCGAACTGCGCAGCGACGGCGCTGGCCAGCGGTGGTGACGTCAGGCCGGTGCTCAAGCCGGCGAGCGCGACGCCACAGCCCAGCATCCAACCGTTCGAGGCCTGGACCATCACGGCCATCCCCAGCGACGCCATGGCGCCGGCAATCACCGCCAGCGCACGCGCGCTCAGTCGGCCGTTGCCCAAAAACGTCGCGACAATGCCGACACAGTAAGCGGCGAAGGCACTGCCGCCGATCCATCCAGCGGCCGATACGCTGAGCCCCAGATCCACACGAATTCTTGGCAGCAGCAGTCCATAGGCAAAGCGCGCCAGGCCATACGACAGGGCGGTGAGGGCGAACGCGGCCGCAACCAGATTAATGCCACGTTTCATCCGTTCGCCGCCCGGTTGTGCGCAACGGGGTCATTTCTTCGCCGAAGGCGTTTTGGCGCGAGGCTTTTTCTCCGCTGACGCAGGCGCGTCTCTGGATTTTTTCTTTGGCGCAGGCGGCGCTACGCTGCTGGCGATAGAGCCTGGCAAGCCGTCCGAATCAAACGCATCCAGTTCCGCTTGTGCCTGGAACCAGTGCTCGAAATCCTGACCGTGGGGGCGGCCTTGTTCTTCCCAGATGCGGTAGGCGGTTTTTCTGAGGGTTTCTTCGTCCATATCAGTTCTCCTGCGGATGGAATCGTTGCATGCGCTGACCGCGTGTCAGCCCAGCGTCATGGCAAGGTTAAACCCGAGCACCACCATGATCGACACTGCGAAAATCTTCCGCGCCCAGGCTTTCTGATCGGTTGCCGGGGGGCTGTGCAGCGCGAGCCAGAGCCAGTAGCCGCCGAGGCTCGCCACGAGCAAAAAATACGCCACGCCGAGTCGGCTGATCAGGCCCAGCAAGAGGCTGGCGGCAAGGAACGCAATCATGTAGCCGAGGATCTGCTTGCGCGCCTCGGCGAGCGTCAAGGTCGGCAATCCGGCGGCCTTGAAATCGTCGCGGCGCATCAACGTGATGGCGTGGGAGTGCGGCATTTGCCAGCAACAGAACACCACGATCAGCATCCACGCCGTCGCATCCAGAAGTGCCGTCACGGCGCAATAACCGATCACTGGCGGCATCGCACCGGACAGGCTGCCGACCAGCGTGCCCCAGTGCGAGCGGCGCTTCATCAGGCACGTGTAAATCCCCGCGTAAATCAGCAGACCGACCGCCGCCGCTGCGCACGCGACGGCATTGGTGCGTGTCCACAACAGGCCAAAACCGATCAGGCCGAGCGTCAGGGCATAGCACAGCGCGGTCGGGACCGAGACGGCGCGAATCGCCAGCGCACGGTGGCAGGTACGTACCATGCGCCGGTCGATGTCGCGGTCGACGCAATTGTTGATGACGCAGCCACAACCGATGACCAGCGCCGTTCCCAGTAACGTCGCGAGCAGATGCCCTGGCGCAATCGGCTGCCCGGCGCCGGCCAGGCAATACGCGCCGAACACCGACGCGAGATTGCCGAAGATGATCCCGGGTTTGGTCAGTTCGATACCGACATTGAGCGGCAGCAGCCATTGCTTCAGTGCGCCAGCATGTTGTGATGAATGCTGTCCATGATCCATAACGAGAGCCCCACGAGCAGCACAATGATGACAACGGAAAAGATCAGCGCGATCAGGTTCCAGCGCTGCTCTGCGGCGGTGTCCAGGTGCAGGAAATATTTCAGATGGACGAAAATCTGCACCACCCCCAGCGCGACAACCACCCACGCGGTGAGGTGTCGCGGCAGCGTGGGATACATCACCAGCGCAAACGGGATCGCGGTCAGGACTACCGAAATGATGAACCCGATCAGGTACGAACGGGCGGTGCCATGGCTGGTGCCGGCACTGCTATGAATCGGACTTTGGTTATACATGTCAGACCACCCCCAGCAGATAGACCACGGTAAATACGCAGATCCACACCACATCGAGGAAGTGCCAGAACAGGCTCAGGCAACTCAGGCGCGTGGTGTTGGTATTGGTCAGGCCGCGGCTGCGGATCTGCGCCATCAGCACCGCCATCCACACCAGCCCGCTGAGCACGTGGGCCCCGTGGGTGCCGACCAGGGTGAAGAACGCAGTAAGGAAACCGCTGCGGTCCGGCCCGTAGCCTTCGGCGATCAGGTGATGGAATTCGTTGATTTCCATCGCGATGAAGCCGCAACCCAGAACGAACGTAACCCCCAGCCAGCGCAGCACATGGCCGGTGTGATTGCGGTTCATCGCGAGCATTGCGTAGCCGTAGGTGATGCTGCTCAACAACAGCAGCGCGGTTTCGACCAGCACATACGGCAGCTCGAAAATGTCCACCGTCGAGGGACCGCCCGCCACACTGTCGCGCAACACCGCATAGCCGGCGAACAGCGTGGCGAACAGGATGCAGTCGGTCATCAGGTAGATCCAGAAACCGAACACGCGCATCGAACCCGCATCTTCGTGGCCCTGCTCATGGCTATGGGCGATGTCTTTATCCAGCACGATATTGGACATGATCAGGCCTCCGCCAAGTCTTTGAGACGCGCTTTTTCAATCCGCGCGACTTCTTCAGCCGGCACGAAATAGTCAATGTCTTCGTCGTAGCTGCGCACGATCATCGCCGCCACCGAAGCGACCAGCCCGAAGATCGCCAGCCACCAGATGTGCCACACCAGGGCGAAGCTGCAGATCAGCGCGAACACGCTGATCACCAGACCGGCCGAGGTGTTGCGCGGCATATGTATGGCGCGGTAGTCAGTGTGATTGAGCGTACTGACGCCGCGCTCCTTCATGCCCCAGTAGGCGTCGAGGTCGCTGACTTTCGGTTGCTCGGCAAAGTTGTAGAACGGCGGCGGCGAGGCCGTGGCCCATTCCAGCGTGCGCCCGTCCCACGGATCGCCGGTGAGGTCGCGGTATTTGGCGCGGTTGCGAATGCTGACGAACAGTTGCAGCGCTTGCGCGGTGACGCCGCAGAGAATGATGCCCACCCCCAGCAATTCCAGGAGCAGCCAGGGCTGCCAGTCGGGATTGTCGAAGTGATTGAGGCGCCGGGTCATGCCCATGAAACCGAGAACGTAGGAGGGCATGAAAGCGAAGTAAAAGCCGATCAGCCAGCACCAGAACGCGATGCGCCCGAGCTTGTCGTTGAGACGGAAGCCGAAGGCTTTGGGGAACCAGTACGTCAGCCCGGCCATGTAGCCAAACACCGCGCCACCGATGATGACGTTATGGAAGTGGGCGATCAGGAACAGGCTGTTATGCAACAGGAAGTCGGCACCGGGCACGGCCAGCAGCACACCGGTCATGCCGCCGATGCTGAACGTGACGATAAAGCCGAGGGTCCACAGCATCGGCGTTTCGAAACGTACGCGGCCGCGATACATGGTGAACAGCCAGGTGAAGATTTTCACCCCGGTCGGCACCGCGATGATCATCGTCATGATCCCGAAGAACGCGTTGACGTTGGCCCCGGCGCCCATGGTGAAGAAGTGGTGCAGCCAGACAACGAACGAGAGAATCGTGATCGCGATCGTTGCCCACACCAGTGAAACGTAACCGAACAGGCGCTTGCTGCTGAAGGTCGCGGCGATCTCGGAAAAGACCCCGAACGCCGGCAGGATCAGGATGTATACCTCCGGATGGCCCCAGGCCCAGATGAGGTTGACGTACATCATCGGGTTGCCGCCGGCCTCGTTGGTGAAGAAGTGCATGCCCAGATAACGGTCGAGCGTAAGCATCAGCAGCGTTGCGGTGAGGATCGGGAACGCCGCAAGAATCAGCACCGAGGTGCACAACGCGTTCCAGGTGAACACCGGCATTTTGAACAGGGTCATGCCCTCGGTGCGCATCTTCAGGATGGTCACAAAGAAATTGACCCCGGTCAGTAGCGTGCCGATCCCGGATATCTGTAATGACCAGATGTAATAGTCGACGCCGACCCCGGGGCTATAGCCCAGTTCGGATAAGGGCGGGTAGGCGACCCAGCCGGTGCGGGCAAATTCGCCGACGCCCAGGGAGATGTTCACCAACGCCGCGCCGACCACGAACAGCCAGAAACTCAGTGCGTTGAGAAACGGGTAAGCCACATCGCGCGCACCAATCTGCAGGGGCACGACGATGTTCATCAGGCCGACCACGAACGGCATGGCCATGAAGAAAATCATGATCACGCCATGGGCGGTGAAGATCTGGTCGTAGTGTTCCGGTGGCAGATAGCCCGGCCCGCCACTGGAGGCCATCGCCTGCTGAGTGCGCATCATGATTGCGTCGGAGAAGCCACGCAGCAGCATGACCAGCGCGACGATGATGTACATGCAGCCGATTTTCTTGTGGTCGACTGAGGTGAACCACTCACGCCAGAGGTAACCCCACTTGCGCTTCCAGGTGACGGTGCCGATCAGGGCAAAACCCATCAGGCCAACGATGGCCAGGGTGTACATGACAATCGGCTCGTGCAATGGAACGGCGTCCCACGAAAGTTTCCCGAACATTATTAACGCTCCTCGGCCAGCAGACTCGGTTGTTGATCGGCGCGCTTGTCATCGCTGTTGCGTTGCACCTGACTGTCTTTGGCACGGGGTGCCTTGTTCATGCCTTCATACTTGTCGACGATGTCCAGAAACAGCCGATCCTGAACGGCCGAGTAATAAGTAATCCGGTGGGCGACGGAAGGTTTGGCCAACTGCGCATAACTGGCGTGATCAAGTTTTTGTGGCGCGCTTTTGACTTTGTTGACCCACGCTTCGTAATCCGCGCCAGTGAGCGACAACGTACTGAAGTGCATGTCGGAGAAACCATGGCCGTTATAGTTGGCGGCAATCCCGCGAAACTGGCCGGTTTCGTTGGCAATCAAATGCAACTTGGTCTGCATGCCCGCCATTGCATAAATCTGGCCGCCCAGCGCCGGGATGAAAAACGAAGTCATCGCTGCATCCGAAGTCACGGTAAAACTCACCGGGGTATTGACCGGCACCGCCAGTTCATTGACCGAAGCGATGCCTAGGTCGGGGTAGATGAACAACCATTTCCAGTCAGTCGCCACGACCTGCACGTTGAGCGGTGGCGTGTCCGAATCCAGCGGTCGATAAGGGTCCAGCGAGTGGGTGGTTTCCCACGTCACCCAGCCCAGCACGCAAATGATCAGGAACGGCACGCCCCAGACCACTGCCTCGATCTTGTGCGAGCTGGCCCAGCGCGGCGAGTACTTGGCCTTCTTGTTGGTGGCGCGGTAACGGTAGGCAAACACGAACATCATGACAATCACCGGTATCACTACCAGCAGCATGAGGCCCGTTGCGAGAATGATGAGGTCGCGCTCGTCCCGGGCAACCTGGCCCTTGGGATTGAACACGATCAGATTGCAACCGGCGAGCAGAACGCTGGTAGCGAGATAGACCAGGCAATAGCTGATTGTTCGCTTCATATAGGCTCCTGTTCTAAGTATCGATCCTTTTAACGTCGTAACGGCGACGCGTGTTTATCCCGGGGTAATAGCGCTTCGCTTGTTGGGTAAGCGAAGCGAAGTGGGCCCGTTATATTCTTTCGGCAACAGTTTGCCGTGGACAGAAAGCACTATTTCTGTACCGGTTTATTACCGTGGGGCTGACTAACGAGTAGTAGTTGAGCTCGCCTGGGCCTCGAAATTTTTGAATAAGCGCTCAGGCATTGGTTTGACAAAATGTTTCGCAAACTGACGAACGGTTGAACTAGCGAAACGGCAGAGGGGAACTAGCGAGTTATGCTGAAAATGCCTCTCGGCAAACCGGGAATCATCCAGCGAGAGGGTGGGTCTTTGAAGAGAGCGGATTCACTTCAGGAGTACGACATGTTCATACGCGGCGAAACCTACAGGAAATGGAAGGCGACGGAAAAGGACGAAAAGTGCCATACGGAAGAGGTCGAAAACGGCTGTCACATCGAAGTGCGGACACGGGAGGCGGAGGATGGCGACATTGAAATGTTCATCAGCGTCTACACCGCGACCGGTGAATGCGCCCACGAGCGAATCAAAAAACTGCCGGGCATCGAGTGGACCGTTGAAGACGCGCTCAAGCGCGGTATCGACCAGGCGGAGCGAATTGCCGGTGGCGAGTCAGGCCGGTTGCCGTGCGCCGATGCGCATAATCACGCGGACGACTAGGTTGGCAACGCCACTGCTGCCGGCAACGCCTGCCGGCGTCAGTGGCGCTGTGCTCATCATGGTTTGAATACGGCTCGCAGGCACTGGTCGGTTTTTTCCTTGAACATCTGATAGCCCTGCGCGCCATCCTCCAGGCTCATGGGGTGGGTAAGCAACCACGAGGGGTCGAGTTCGCCTTTCTGGATGTGTTCGAACAAGGTCGGCGCGTAGCGTTGCCCTGGCTGCTGCCCGGACTTGAGCGTCAGGGCCTTGTTGACAATCGCGCCCATCGGGAATTTATCGAGCAGGCCGCCGTACACACCGACCACCGACACCGTGCCGCCCTTGCGACAGGCGCGAATGGCCTGACGCAGCACCGTGCCGCGCTCGGTGTGCAGGCGCAGCATCTGCTTGGTTTTGTCGTAGGCGTAATCGATCTCGGTGCCGTGGGCCTCCATGCCGACGCAATCGATGCAACGATCCGGCCCGCGTCCGCCGGTCAGTTCCAACAGGGCTTCGTGGACGTTGGTGCGTTCGTAGTTGATGGTGATCGCCTTGCCACGTTCTTCGGCCAGACGCAGGCGGTCCGGGTAGCGGTCGATCGCAATCACCCGTTCTGCACCGAGCAGATAGGCGCTGCAGATCGCCATCAGCCCGACCCCGCCGCAGCCCCACACCGCCACCGTGTCGCCCGGCTGGATCCCGGCGTTGTCGGCGGCGAAATAGCCGGTTGGCGCGGCGTCGGACACGAACAACGCCTGTTCGTCGCGTACGCCTTCAGGCACTTTGAACAGGTTGGTGTCGGCGTACGGCACGCGCACGTAGGTGGCATGGCTGCCCGGATACCCGCCGAAGGCATGGCTGTAGCCGATGATGCCGCAGCACGGTTGGCCATAGGCGAGGTCGGTCGCCGAGGGGTTGGGGTTGGAGTTGTCGCAGCAGGAAAAATCGCTGCGCTGACAGTGTTCGCAATGTCCGCAGCCGATGATCGAAATGGTGATGACCTTGTCACCCTTGCGCAGGCCGTTGACGCCGGGCCCGACTTCGACGATCTCGCCCATGAATTCATGGCCGATGATATCGCCCGGCTTCATCGCCGGAACGTAACCGCCGAGCAAATGCAGATCGGAGCCGCACACCGACGACAGTGTCACGCGGATGATTGCATCGCGCGGGTTGAGGATCGCCGGATCGGCCACGTTGTCGACTTGCAGACGGTTGGGGGCTTGCCAGGTAAGTGCGCGCATCAGTGAATCCCTCCTTCAATCACCACGCCGGTCTTGACCGATTGCTGGCCGGCGGTGTCCGTGCTTTCGCCGTGGACATAAAAGAAATCATCGTCGCCTTCGGGGCGCAGTCGGTTGTTGCTGACTTCGCCGGTTTCCATTTGCTGTTTTATCGCTTGCAGGCCGTTGAGCAAGGCCTTGTCGCTGAACAGGCTGATGGCCCGGGCGAGACCGTAGCCGAGTTTGCCCATCGACGGTTTGCAGGCGATCACGGCTTTGACTTCGGTGCCGCGACCGGCCGGCGCAGGCGTGAGCGATACCGAGATATCGTGCTGCCAGCGCGACTCGGCCGAGGTCTGCCAATGCAGTGAATTGCCGCTCTCGGCAGGCTGACGGACCAGCGTCCAGTGCAGACGCCGCCCGGCGGGCGCGCGGACCGTCCAGCGCGTGGTGTCGGGCGTCAGTTGTTCGACGCTGTCGACCCAGCGCAGCAGCGGGCCGATATTGTCGACACGGGCGATAAAGTCCCAGACTTCTTCCAGCGGTCGCATGATGGTCACGCTGCGGGTAATGGCTTCGCTGACCGGCCAGTGGTGCTCACGGCTGAACTGCTGCTCGAACGGCGTGGGCGTCAGCGCCTGTTTCAAACGGCAATGGCCGGCAACGCCGCGCCACACGCCATACGCCCCGGCCACGATCTCCAGAGCACCGGCCAGGCCACCCTTGCGCCAGCCATGCGTCAACAACGCGGCCCCGGCCGTCAGCGACAACGCACGCTCGGCGCCGGTCATCGCCCCGCGCTGCTGGCTGTTGTTTCGGGAGTGAGTCGCTATCAGCGGATGGTCAGTCATGTTGCAGTCCTCCATCGGTGTGTTAGCGATAGAAAAAACGCCGCCGTTTGAGGTTCAACTGTATTCGTGCGTGACGGGATGAGAGGTCGTTTGCCAGTGGCTGGATCCAGAAAAAACCATGCGGGAGCGGGCTTGCTCGCGAAGGCGATCTGTCAGTTGGAGAAGTGGCGACTGACCCGGCGCTTTCGCGAGCAGGCTCACTCCTACAGGTTTTATTGTGTGTCAGCAGGTTGTGTGTGCAGCGGCAATCCATGTGGGAGCGAGCTTGCTCGCGAAGGCAATCTTTCAGCCAGAGCAGTGCTGGCTGACCCAGCGCTTTCGCGAGCAAGCCCGTTCCCGCAGGTGGGATCGGCTGCGGTCGAAACTAAATGAACGCACCGGCTCGCAGCGCAATCCACATAGGGACAAGCACTGATAACAGCACAACGGGGGTGTTCACATGTCTCGTCTGCCCATCATCGGGGTCACGGCCTGTTCCTCGCAGATCGGTCCGCACGCCGTGCAAATGAATGACGACAAGAATTCGCAGGCGGTGGCCACGGCGGCGAAGGGGTTGCCGCTGATTCTGCCGATGTTTCCCGACTTGCTCGACCCGGCGCAGATCATCGCCAGCCTCGACGGTCTGCTGTTCACCGGCGCGCCGTCGAACATCGAACCGCATCACTATGGTGGCCGCCCGAACCCGCCGGGCACCGAGCACGATCCGGCGCGCGATCAATTGGCGCTGCCGCTATGGCGCGCGGCCGTTGACGCCGGTTTACCGGTGCTCGGCCTGTGCCGGGGGTTGCAGGAACTGAACGTGGCGTTCGGCGGAACGCTTGATCAGCAACTCGACGAACCGGGGCCGGAACACGAACCGCCCAGCGACGAATCAATCGAGGAACAATACGCTCGCACCCACGACGTGACCGTGCAACCGGGCGGTGTGCTGTCGCGGCTGGGCTTGAACGGGGTGATCAAAGTCAATTCAGTGCACGGACAAGGCATCGGGCGAGTCGCCGAAGGCCTGCGTATCGAGGCGATCGCCGAGGACGGCTTGATTGAAGCGCTGTCGGTGGAAGGCAGCAAGGGCTTCGCCCTGGCGGTGCAATGGCACCCGGAATGGCACGTGATGGACAATGCCGATTACCGGGTGATTTTCCATGCTTTCGGCGAGGCCTGCCGCCAGCGCGCCCAGTCACGCTAGCGGGCGGCCCGGAACGCTCAGCGCCGGGCGGTGCGGGTGCTGACATCGACCCACACGGCGAGCACCAGGATGCTGCCCTTGACGATCATCTGCCAGTAACTGTCGACGTCGAGCATCGACATGCCATTGTCGAGGCTGGTGATCACCAGGGCCCCGAGCAGGGCGCCGTACACCGTGCCCGATCCGCCGCGCATCGAGGTGCCGCCGATAAAGCACGCGGCAATGGCGTCGAGTTCGCCCATGCTGCCCGCCGACGGCGAACCGGCCGCCAGGCGCGCGGTATTGACCATCCCGGCCAACGCACACATCACCCCCATGATGCCGAAAATCCATAATTTCACTGCCTGCACATTGATGCCCGACAGGCGCGTCGCCTCCATATTGCTGCCCACCGAATACACCCGACGGCCAAACACGGTCTGGCTGGTGACGTAGCTGAACACACCGAGCAGCACCAACAGCAGCAACACCGGCACCGGAATCCCGTCGTAGCTGTTGAGGGTCACGACGAACCCGGTGATTACCGCGCCGATCAGCACCACCCGCAGTCCATCCCGCACCAATGAATGCGCGGCCAATCCATGCAGCGCGCGGTTGCGGCGTTGCTTCCAGGTCAGGAACAGCGTCAGTGCGAACAGCACAATGCCCAACCCGCTGCCCACCGCGTGCGGCAGATAACCCTGGCCGACATACACCAGTTCCGGCGACACCGGGGCGATGGTCGTGCCGCCGGTAATCCCCAGCAAGATGCCGCGAAACGCCAGCATGCCGCCCAGGCCGACGATGAACGAAGGGATGCGCAGATAGGCGGTCATGTAGCCGTTGGCCAGGCCGATCATCAAGCCACACAGCGCGACCAGACTGAGGTTGGCCAGCAGCGGAATATGGTAGACAACGTCCAGAATCGCCGCCAGCCCGCCGAGCAAACCCAGCAGCGAGCCGACTGACAAATCGATCTCGCCGCTGATGATCACCAGCACCATGCCGCAGGCGAGAATCCCGGTGATCGACATTTGCCGCAGCAGGTTGGAGAGGTTGCGCGGGGTGAGGAAACCACCCTCGGTCTGCCAACTGAAGAACAGCCAGATCAGCGCCACGGCGATGACCAGCGCGAGCATTTTGTAGCGGGTGAACAGTTGTTTGACCTGATTCATCTACGCGGACTTCCGATCATTATGGTGATGCCCATCGGGTTGGCTGAGCGCGGCGGCGAGCACCTGTTCCTGGGTCAATTGCTGGTTGATGAAGTCGCCGCGCAGGCGGCCATCGCCGATCACCAGCACGCGGTCGGACACCCCGAGCACTTCGGCCAGTTCCGACGACACCATGATGATCGCCACCCCTTCGGCAGCCAGCGCGCCCATCAGCTTGTAGATTTCGTACTTGGCGCCGACGTCGACGCCACGGGTCGGCTCGTCGAGAATCAGCACCTTCGGTTTGGTCAGCAGCATCTTCGCCAGCACGGCTTTTTGCTGGTTGCCGCCCGAGAGGCTGGTGATCGGCAGAAACGGGCTGGCGGTTTTCAAGTGCAGGCGCGAGATTTCCCGCTCGATGCTGCCCAGTTCGGCTTCGGCGTCGATGCGTGTCAGTTTCGAATAGCTGTCGAGGACCGCCAGGGTGATGTTCTGCCCGACGCCCAGATCCGGAATGATGCCTTGACGCTTGCGGTCCTCGGGGACCATGCACAGGCCGGCGCGGATCGCTTTGAGCGGCGTGCGCGTGTCGATGCACTGACCCTCCAGCCACACCTGCGCTTCGTAGCGCCCCGGATAGGCGCCGAACAGCGCGGACACCAGCTCTGTGCGCCCGGCACCGACCAGGCCGGCAATGCCGAGTATTTCGCCACGCCTGAGAACGAACGACACGTCGTCGACGCGTTTGCGCTTCGGGCTGTCGACGTCATAGCAGGTGACGTGGCGTGCCTCGAAAATAACCTCGCCGATCGCGTGCGGTTCGGTGGGGTAGAGGTTGGCCATTTCGCGTCCGACCATTTGCGTGATGATCTGCGCGATGTCCATGTCGGCCATGGCCGTGGTCGCGATATGCCGACCGTCGCGAATCACCGCAATGGTGTCGCACACCGCAGCCACTTCATCGAGTTTGTGCGAGATGTAAACACAGGCGACGCCCTTGGCCTTGAGGTCGTGGATGATGTCGAGCAACACCTCGATTTCCGAGCGGGTCAGGGCAGAGGAGGGCTCGTCGAGAATCAACAGGCGCGCCTGTTTGTTCAAGGCCTTGGCGATTTCCACCAGTTGCTGGTAACCCCCGCCGTACTGCGAAACCGGCAGCGAGACGTTCATGTCCGGCACTTTCAGCTCGCGCATCAGGGCTTCGGCGCGGTGGATCATCGCCGGGTAATTCATGCGCCCGCCGGGCAAGGTCAGTTCATGGCCCATGAAAATGTTTTCGGCCACGGACAGGTCGGGCACCAGGGTCAGTTCCTGATGGATGATGACGATGCCGGCCGCTTCCGTTTCGCTGATCGACTGCGCGCGCAGCGGCTGGCCATCCCAGAGGATTTCACCGTCCCAGGTGCCGTAGGGATAGACCGCCGACAGCACCTTCATCAACGTTGACTTGCCGGCGCCATTCTCGCCGCACAGGCCCACGCATTCACCGGGCCTGACCTTGATATCAATGCCATTGAGGGCTTTGACACCGCCGAAGGATTTGACGATGCCGTTCATTTGCAGCAGATAGTCGGACATGGGAGAGGCTCACAGACCAAGACTCGGACACTGGACCTGTGGGAGCGAGCCTGCTCGCGAAAGCGTCAGTCCAGACACTGCTTTGCTGACTGACATACCGTCTTCGCGAGCAGGCTCGCTCCCACAAGGGTTGTGCATGATCAGAACGTTACGGTCTGATCACTTCCCGGCGATCTGTGCCTTGGTGTAGAAGCCGTCCTGTTCGAGCAGGTCGATGTTGTCCTTGGTCAACGCGGTGGGCGTGAGCAGGATGGTGTCGACTTTTTTGCTGCCATTGTCGTACTGCGAGCTATAGGTCGGTTTTTCGTTGCGCGCCAGTTGCACCGACAGCTTGGCGGCTTCGGAGGCGATCAGTTTCAGTGGCTTGTAGACGGTCATGGTCTGCGTGCCGTCGATGACTCGCTTCACAGCGGCAAGGTCGGCGTCCTGGCCGGAGATCGGCACCTTGCCGGCCAGCTTCTGCGCGGCCAGCGCCTGGATTGCGCCGCCGGCGGTGGCGTCGTTGGAGGCGACGATGCCGTCGATTTTGTTGTTGTTACGGGTCAGTGCGTTTTCGACGATGCTCAGCGCCTCGGTCGGGTTCCATTCCTTGACCCATTGCTGGCCGACGATTTTGATGTCGCCTTTGTCGATCGCCGGTTGCAGCACCTTCATCTGGCCTTCACGCAGGATCTTCGCGTTGTTGTCGGTCGGCGCGCCACCGAGCAGGAAGTAATTGCCCTTCGGCGCAGCCTTGAGCACACCGCCGGCCTGCATCTCGCCGACTTTTTCGTTATCGAAGGAAATGTAGGCGTCGACATCGGCGTTAAGAATCAAGCGGTCATACGACACCACTTTGATCCCGGCCTTCTTCGCCTCGGCGACCGCATTGGTCAGCACGGTGGCATTGAACGGCACGATGACGATCACGTCGACGCCACGGGAAATCAGGTTTTCGATTTGTGAAATCTGCTTCTGCTCGTTGGCATCGGCCGATTGCACAAAGACCTTGGCGTTCATTTTCTCCGCCGCCGCGACGAAATAATCGCGGTCGCGCGACCAGCGTTCGAGGCGCAGGTCATCGATGGAAAAACCGATTTTCGGGTTGGCCGAGTCGGCCATGACCGGTAACGAGAGCAGGGCGAGGGCGCCGGCGAGCAAGGTACGTTTGGCTTTGTTCATGGTGGTGCGTCCTTTTATTGTTGTTGGAAGACACTGCCTGACGAGGCGCATGGTGCGCCAGAAACTGTAGAACGTTGATCGAGGTTCGCGGCGACAGAATTGTCATGGAAATGTCACCGCGACCCGCGTCGTGCTCAGGAATAAATGAACCGGTTGACGACGTTCTCGAGCATCTCCTGGCGGCCGCTGACGGCGTGTGGGTTGAGCTCGTTGCTGAAGGCGTGTTCGGCCAGCGACTCGAGACTGAATTCGCCAGCCAGCACCGCCTGCCCTAACGGTTGTTGCCAGCCGGCGTAACGCTGATCCTTGAATTTTTGCAGGCGGTCGTCCTGGACCATCGCAGCGGCGCGTTCCAGCGCCAGGGCGAGCACGTCCATGGCGGCAACGTGGCCGTGGAACAGGTCGACGTCGTCGAGACTCTGGCGGCGCACCTTGGAATCGAAGTTGAAGCCGCCATGGGTGAAACCTCCGGCCTTGAGGATTTCATAGGTGGCCAGGGTCATTTCCTCGACGCTGTTGGGGAACTGATCGGTGTCCCAGCCGTTCTGTGGGTCGCCGCGGTTGGCGTCGATGCTGCCGAAGATGCCCAGCGACGTCGCCGTGGCGATTTCATGGTGGAAACTGTGCCCGGCAAGCGTTGCGTGGTTGGCTTCGATGTTGACCTTGATTTCGTTTTCCAGACCGTACTGCTGGAGAAAGCCGAACACCGTGGCGGTGTCGTAATCGTACTGATGCTTGGTCGGCTCCTGCGGTTTCGGTTCGATCAGCAGGTCGCCCTTGAAGCCGATCTTGTGCTTGTGCTCGACCACCATGCGCATGAAGCGCCCGAGTTGTTCGCGCTCGCGTTTGAGGTCGGTATTGAGCAAGGTTTCATAGCCTTCGCGACCGCCCCAGAGCACGTAGTTCGAACCCTTGAGGCGCTGTGTCGCGTTCATTGCGCTGAACACCTGGGCGGCGGCGCAGGCGAAAATCTGCGGGTCGGGATTGCTCGCGGCGCCAGCGGCGAAGCGCGGATTGCTGAAGCAGTTGGCGGTGCCCCACAGCAGCTTGATACCCGACTGCTCTTGATGACGCTCCAGATGATCGACCATCTGCGCAAAGTTATGGCGGTATTCACGCAGGGAGTTGCCTTCGGGGGCGACGTCTGTGTCGTGGAAGCAGTAATAATCGATGCCCAGTTTGCTGAAGAATTCGAACGCCGCCTCGGCCTTGCCGATCGCCAATTCCATGGGGTCACCACTGCGCTGCCAGGGCCGCTTGAACGTACCGGCGCCGAACACGTCGGAACCCGGCCAGACGAACGTGTGCCAGTAGCAGACCGCCATGCGCAGGTGCTCGCGCATCGGTTTGCCGAGGACGACTTTATCGGCGTCATAGTGGCGGAAGGCGAGGGCGGATTCGCTGGCGGGGCCCTCGTAGCGGATCTTGTCGACATCGGGGAAAAACGACATGGGGCGGTCCTTTGTTGTTCTTGGTGTGCCTCGATACTAGCAACGGCGCAGGGGGTGCTGATTATGAAAATCACCAACCGGGTGTGCGATTTTGACTATTGAGCTTCGCCGCGCGCGGGCCTAGTCTGTGTCGATCGCCTCGGCATCGAACGCCCGGATCCGACCCATGAAAACCGTCCCGCCCGTGCACCGCATCGCCCTGTTGTTCAACGGCAACAAGATCTACGACCGCGGCATCATCAGCGGCATCGGCAACTACCTGAGCAGCACGCGCGCGTCCTGGGATCTGTTTCTCGAGGAGGATTTTCTTTGTCGCCTGAAAGGCATCGAGCGCTGGCAGGGCGACGGGATCATTGCCGACTTCGACGATCCGCTGATCGGCGAAGCGTTGGCTGGCATCAACAGGCCGGTGGTCGCAGTGGGCGGTTCTTATCAGGATGCGCGGGCCTACCCCAAGGGCATTCCCTACGTGGCGACCGATAACGACGCCCTGATGAAAATGGCCTACGAGCATTTGATCGAGGCCGGACTGACGCGGTTTGCCTGCTTCAGCCTGCCCGAGGCGCAAGCCAACCGCTGGGCGCAAGAGCGCGAAAAAGCCTTTCGCCGTTTGATGCAGCGCGATGGCCTGGAGGTTGAGATCTATCGCGGCATGGGCACCAGCGCGCCGCTGTGGGACAGCGCCGTCGAACAACAGATCGCCTGGCTGCAAAGCTTGCCCAAACCGGTGGGGATTATCGCCGTCAGTGACGCCCGGGCGCGGCAGTTGCTCCAGGCTTGCCTGACCGCCGGCATCGCAGTGCCCGAGCAAGTCGCGTTGATTGGCATCGATAACGATCCGCTGACCCGCAGTCTGACCCGCGTGCCGTTGAGTTCAGTGATTCAGGGCACCGAGACCATGGGCCGCACCGCCGCGCATCTGCTCCATCAGATGCTGCACGGCATGCCGTCCACGGGGACACAGATCCTCATCCCGCCGGACGCGATCAATGTGCAGACCTCAAGCCTGCATCAGCCGTTGGGCAATCCGTATGTGATGCAAGCGCTGTTGTTCATTCGTCAGTACGCGTGTCAGGGCATCAAGACGGCGCAAGTGGCCGGTTATGTCGGCATTTCGCGCTCATCCCTGGAAGCACATTTTCGCAAGGTCCGTGGTTGCAGCGTGCACGACGAGATCCTGCGCTTCAAACTGGCGGCCGCGGCCAGTGGCCTGAACCATACCGGCGCGGCCATTGCCGACATCGCGCGCAGTTGCGGTTTTAAATCCGCGCAATATCTGCACACGGTGTTCCGCCGTGAATTTGGCTGCACGCCGCGCGAATATCAGCAGGGCGACCGGCCTATCTGAAACGTGGCAGCGGCCGGTCGACGGGCTTGAGCGACGACAGCGTGTTGCGGATCAGCGGCGTGTCTTTTTCGATATCGTTCAGGCGGTCGCGGATGCGCAGCGCGGTGGGGTGGCCGCCTTGGTGATCGACCCAGTCGGCGATCTCCTTGCAAGCGGCGGCGAGGCGCGCCTGGCGGGCGTCGAGCAGGGTGAGGAGGGTGGTGATGGACTCTTTTTCGGACATGGAACACCTCCATTCAAGAACATCAGTGAGTGATAGCCAAAGGCCGGCGAGTCACAGCTGATTTCAGTATAGACCCGCTAATCGCCGGCCTCCGCCCGGTGACGGTGGGCCGCTAACACAGAACTGGCTGCGTTGAGTCGCTGGCATTCGCGTTGCGCATCGAGCTGATCGTCCTAGCCGTCACCGATGAAACCGTTGGTACGCGTATCGCAGATACGGAACCAGGCCGTGGCTTCGGCCGGTGGCTGCGGGCGCTCCCCGGCGCGGCGTCCATGAATGACGATCTTGTTGCAACGCTTCACGATGAAGGGGTCTTCCATGGCGTCACCGCAGTTGATTCGTGTCACATCAACTATAGAAGCCTATGGCGATTGTGCAAAAAATAGACAACTTGCGCCTATGCCTTCTCAGGAGGCTTGCGCCATCTCGCTCATCCGCTCCAGAAACATCGCCAGCGCCACTTCCTCCTCGCGCAAGCCCTTGCGCGTGCGTGGCCGTGGCAGTTCGGCGAGAGCACCGCGCATGAAATGCTCGACTACGGCCGGATGGATGTAGCATTTGCGGCACACCGCCGGCGTGTTTCCCAGTTGTCTGGCGACGCTCTTCACCATGTCCACCACGTGGCGCTTGGCTTCGCTGTCCGATTCGTGGCGGACCTCGCGCAGTGTCGCCAGTGCCAACGCACTGCCTGCCCAGGTGCGGTAATCCTTGGCGGTGAAATCGGCACCGGTGAGGGTTTTCAGGTAGGCGTTGACGTCGGACGAGGTCACGGTGTGGCGCTCGCCGTTTTCATCCAGATACTGAAACAGGTTCTGCCCTGGAATCTCCAGGCACCGCTTGATCACTCGTGCCAGGCGCCGGTCCTTGACGGTGATCTGATGTTCGATGCCGCTTTTGCCGCGAAACTGGAACAGGATCGCGCTGCCGTTGACCTCGACGTGGCGGCTGCGCAGGGTGGTCAGGCCGTAGGAGCGGTTGTCGCGCGCGTATTGCGTGTTGCCGACGCGGATCAATGTCGCATCGAGCAGCAGAATCACCGTGGCCATGACTTTGTCGCGGCTGAAACCGGGCGCGGCGAGCAAGGTCTCCAGCTGTTTGCGCAGTTTCGGCAAAGCCATGCCGAACTCGCGCAGGCGTGAATATTTGTCGGCATCGCGCACTTCGCGCCAACGCGGGTGATAGCGGTACTGTTTGCGCCCGCGGGCATCGCGGCCGGTGGCTTGCAAATGCCCGCACGGATCGGCGCAGATCCACACGTCGGTGTACGCCGGCGGCACGGCGAGGGCGTTGATGCGTTTGATTTCCTCGGGATCGCTGATGCGTTGGCCGCACGGGTCGAAATAACAGAATTTGCCTCGCAGCTTCTTACGCGTGATGCCGGGCTGGGTGTCGTCGACGTAATGCAGGTCGGCTGGCAGTGCAACGGTCAGCTCGGTATCGGACATGGCAGGTTTCCTTGGCGGCAGATCAATAAAGCGATTGACCGCACGCCATGGCCGTCGTGCCAACGGATTCAGGCCAGCACGGCAACCGCCTTGATTTGCGCCCAAAGCGCCTGCCCCGGGTGCACGCCCAAGTGGTCCCGGGAAAACCGCGTGATGCGCGCCAGCAGCGGGGTGCCGCCGGCGTCGAGTCGAATCAGCACGTGCGCGCTGTTGTCCGCCGCCTGCTCACTGACCACCGTGACCGGCAACCGATTGAGAATGCTGCTCGACTCGGCGTTGTCCAGAGACAGGCTGACGTCCCGCGCATGCACCTTGCAGCGCAAGGCCTGGCCCAGCGCCAGCGGTGCGTGGGTGACGCGGATGTGCATCGCGGTGGCGGGCAGTTGCAGGCTCAGCAGTTGGTAGTCGGCGTCATAGGCGCTGACCTGGCCTTCAATAATGACGCCGGCGTCATCGCCCATCGCCATGGGCAAATCCAGCCGCGCCAGCGTTTCTCCGATCGGGCCACTGGCCAGAGCCTTGCCGGCGCTGAGCAGCACCAGATGATCGGCCAGTCGCGCCACTTCATCCTGAGCATGGCTGACGTACAGCACCGGAATGTCCAATTCATCGTGCAGGCGTTGCAGATACGGCAGGATTTCCCGTTTGCGCTGGCTGTCGAGTGCGGCCAGCGGCTCGTCCATCAACAGCAATTCGGGACTGGTCAGCAGCGCGCGAGCGATGCCCACGCGCTGGCGTTCGCCGCCGGACAAATGCTGCGGATGACGCTCCAGCAAATGGCCGATACCCAGCAGTTCGCTGGCTTGCGCCAGGTCGACGCGGCGTTCCGCACGGGCGATGCGCTTGAGGCCGAACTGCAGATTGGCCCGCACTGACAGATGCGCAAACAGACTGGCTTCCTGAAAGACATAGCCGAGCGCACGCTTGTGCGGCGCGACGAAAATACCCTTGGCGCTGTCCTGCCAGACTTGGTCATTGACCCGGATCAGTCCGTGGGCGGCGCGTTCAAGCCCGGCAATGCAGCGCAGGCAGGTGGTTTTGCCGGAACCCGAGTGACCGTACAAGGCCGTCACCCCCCGTCCCGGCAAATGCAGATCGACGTCCAGATTGAAATCCGGCCAGACCAGGTTCAGACGTACATCGATCATCAATCAGCTCCAGCCCATGCGGGTTTTGCGGCTGGAGTACAGCGCCAGCAACACCACAAACGAAAACACCAGCATCGCGCCTGCCAGCCAATGGGCCTGAGCGTATTCCATCGCTTCGACGTGGTCGTAGATTTGCACCGAGACCACGCGGGTCTTGTCGGGGATGTTGCCGCCGATCATCAGCACTACACCAAACTCTCCGACGGTGTGAGCAAAACCGAGGATCGCCGCGGTGATAAACCCCGGGCGTGCCAGCGGCAGGATCACGCTGAAAAAAGTGTCCCAAGGCCCGGCCCGTAAAGTGGCAGCCACTTCCAGCGGGCGATCGCCGATTGCCGAAAACGCGTTCTGCAAGGGCTGCACCACGAACGGCATGGAATAGATCACCGAACCGATGACCAGCCCGGTGAAGCTGAATGTCAGGGTGCCGAGGCCGAGCCACTGGGTGAACTGGCCGAGCGCGCCATGGGGGCCCATCAGCACCAGCAGATAGAAGCCGATGACCGTCGGCGGCAGCACCAGCGGCAGCGCGACGATCGCGCCGACCGGGCCGCGCAACCATGAGCGGGTCCGCGCCAGCCACAGCGCAATCGGCGTGCCGATCAGCAGCAGGATGACCGTGGTCAGCGATGCCAGCTTCAGGGTCAGCCAGATTGCGGCGAAATCCGCGCTCGTCAGCGACATCAGCGCTGGTAGCCGAAGGACTGAATCAGCGCCGTGGCTTTTGCGGCTTTGAGGTAATCAACCAGCGCCTTGGCGGCGGGGTTGTCCTTGCCTTTGTTGAGTATCACGGCGTCTTGCCGGATTGGCTGGTGGAGGTCGGCAGGGACGATCCAGGCCGAGCCGCTGCTGACTTTGCCGTCCTTGTAGATCTGCGAGAGGGCGACGAAGCCCAGTTCGGCATTGCCCGTCGAAACGAACTGGTAGGCCTGGGTAATGTTCTGGCCTTCGACGATTTTCGCGCGGGTTGCCTCAGTCAGCTTCAGCTTGTCCAGAACCTGGGTGGCGGCGAGGCCGTAGGGCGCGGTTTTCGGGTTGGCGATGGCCAGGTGCTGAAACTGGTTCTTCGTCAGCACTTCGCCCTTGGCGTCGACATAGCCTGCTTTGGCCGACCACAGGGCGAGGGTTCCGATGGCGTAGGTGAAACGCGAGCCTTTGACGGTTTCGCCTTCTGCCTCAAGCTTCTGCGGGGTGCTGTCGTCGGCCGCCAGAAACACTTCAAACGGCGCGCCGTTTTTGATCTGCGTATAGAACTGGCCGGTCGCGCCGTAGGCGGCGATCAGTTTGTGTCCGGTGGCTTTTTCAAAATCGGCAGCGATGGCCTGAATCGGCGCGGTGAAATTAGCGGCGACCGCCACTTGCACTTCGTCAGCCTGGACGGCAGCGACGGTAAACATCGACAGCAAAGAAGCGAGGCAGGCACGCAGGATCATTGAACAGCTCCGAGTTGGCATATGCCGGGCCGGTGTCCGAGAGAACAGCCGTGTCGACAAAGTTGGCGAAAGCGCTATGTAGTGAAATATATAGCGGAACGCCGGGCAACAGGAAGTGCTGATATTCAACCGAACAAGAACGCTCGGCTCTCGCCCGGTTGCTGCTCAATGCTGTTGCAGCCTGGCCAGGCCTTCTTCGGCGAGTTGTCGCGTCAGTTCCGCGCAACCCAGCTCTTTGCCCAGCGTGAACGCCTGGCCCGCCCAGAGATTGGCGAACTGCTCTTCGTTTTTTGCCCGCAGCGGCATCAGTGCGCCACCGGCCAAGGGGAATGCCGGCGCCTTGTCCGACATCGGCCCGAGTTCCCGCATGACGCGATTGAGAATGCCCCGCGCCGGTCGTCCGGTGAAAAGATTGGTGATTGCCGTCTCGCTCTCTTTGGCGGTGCGCAACGCGCGGTGATGGGCGGCGCTGACTTTCGCTTCGGGCGTAAACAGATACGCGGTGCCAACTTGCACCCCGGCCGCGCCGAGCATGAATGCCGCCGCGACACCGCGCGGGTCGGCGATCGCGCCGGCCGCGATGACCGGCACGCGCACAGCGTCGACCACTTGTGGCACCAGGGCAAACGTACCGACCTGACTGCTCAAATCCTCGCTGAGGAACATCCCGCGGTGGCCGCCCGCCTCATAGCCCATGGCGATGATCGCGTCGCAGCCGTTCTGCTCCAGCCACACGGCTTCATCCACCGTGGTGGCGGACGAGAGAATTTTTGCGCCGGTGGCTTTGACCCGATCCAGTAACGACTTTTCAGGCAAGCCGAAGTGGAAACTCACCACTTCAGGCCGAAACGCTTCCAGCACTTCGCAGGCGGCAGCATCGAACGGCGCGCGGTTGGACACCGGGGTGGGCGCGTCGAAGTCGACGCCCAGTTCGCGGTAATAAGGCTCCAGCAGGTTTTTCCAGTCGCGGGCGCGTTGCTCGTCGGCCGCCGGAGGCTGGTGGCAAAAAAAGTTGACGTTGAACGGTTTGCTTGTGTGCTGACGAATCGTTTTCAGTTCGTCGCGCAATTGCTCGATGCTCAGCATCGCTGCCGGCATTGAGCCGAGTCCACCGGCATTGCACACGGCAATCACCATGGACGAGTTCGTCGCCCCGGCCATGGGGCCTTGAATGATTGGCAACTCAATGCCGAGCAGATCAATAAGACGGGTGTCTGGCCATTGGCTCATGGGGGTTCTCCGAACGACGGAACGGGCAGGAACGGCTGAGCCGGTTTTTTAACAGCAAAACCCGATGTTCAGCCAGTTCGAAATTCAGAACATCTTGTGCAGCTTTTCAGCGCCGGTGTGCTCCGCCGCCACCAGGCGCTGATAATCGCCATCGAATCGCTCGGCCATCATCCAGCCATCGAAGACATGCAGGTAATGTCGACCCTGCGCGTCTTTAAGTAACAGCGGGCGGGTATTGATCCAGCGCGACCCAGCGGGTGGCCCTGTCGACCAGAGTGTGCGCGCTGAACTGCACGGCAAGACATTGTCAACTCCATCGACAGGGCTGTTTTGAAGGAATGACCGCCGTCGAAAAAGCATAGTCGCCTGCGATGGAAACGCCCGGCGGATACCCCGATTGGCGCAAAGTCGAGTGTGGCAGCGTGAATATTGGAGATCAGCGTGGGAGGGGGCTTGCTCCCGAAGGCGGTGGGTCAGTCAGCAACTATTTCACTGCCCCGGCGCTTTCGCGAGCAAGCCCGCTCCCACAGTTTTTTTTGTGGTGCCAGTGGGTTTTTTATTGCGATGTGGTATTTGAAGGCACGCTATCTTCACAACAGCAACGAGAGGCCGTCATGTTCAACGCCATAGTTATCGATAAAGACGACAGCGGTTATCGCGCCAGCCTGCAGCAACTCAATGACGCGCAATTGCCCGAGGGCGATGTGACCGTGCAGGTTGCGTACAGCACGCTGAACTTCAAGGATGGCCTGGCAATCACCGGCAGCAGCCCGGTGGTGCGCAAGTTTCCGATGGTGCCGGGGATCGACCTTGCCGGCACCGTCGAAGCCAGTTCGCATCCGGACTACAAACCGGGCGATCAAGTGTTGCTCAACGGCTGGGGCGTCGGCGAGCAACATTGGGGCGGTCTGGCGCAGAAGGCACGGCTCAACGGCGACTGGTTAATTGCGTTGCCCGAGGCGTTTACCCCGGCACAAGCCATGGCCATCGGCACCGCGGGATACACGGCCATGCTGTGTATTCTGGCGCTGGAGCGCAATGGCGTGACGCCGGACCGGGGGGAGGTGCTGGTGACCGGCGCCAACGGCGGTGTCGGCAGTTTTGCCATCGCGCTGTTGAGCAAGCTGGGTTATCGGGTCGTGGCGTCTACCGGTCGTGTGTCGGAGCATGAATACCTCGAGCAACTGGGCGCCGCTGAAATTATTGATCGTGCCACTCTATCCGCGCCGGGCAAGCCGCTGGCCAAGGAGCGCTGGGCCGGGGTCATCGATTCGGTCGGCAGTCACACGTTGGCCAATGCCTGCGCCAGCACGCGTTCGGAGGGCACCGTGGCGGCGTGCGGTCTGGCCCAGGGCATGGACTTTCCCGCCTCAGTGGCGCCGTTCATTTTGCGCGGGGTCACGCTGGCTGGCATCAACAGCGTCACTCAGCCCAAGGCGCGTCGCCTGCAAGCGTGGGATCGCCTGGCGACAGACCTCGACGTTGCTCTGTTGGCGCTGATCAGCCGCGAGATCAGCTTGAGCGAAGCCCTCGACGCCGCACCGCAGTTGCTGGCTGGACAGCTTCGCGGGCGCGTGGTGGTCGACGTCAATCGCTGAGTTCACGGTCGAGTAACTGGCGTTTGCGTTCGACGCCCCAGCGATAGCCGGACAGGTTGCCATCGCTGCGCACCACGCGGTGGCAGGGAATCGCCACCGCGAGCTTGTTGGCGCCGCACGCCTGCGCCACGGCGCGCATTGATGTCGGTGCGCCGATGCGTTGGGCAATTTCAGCGTAACTGGCGGTGCTGCCGCTCGGAATCTCCCGCAGCGCCTGCCATACGCGTTCCTGAAACGCAGTGCCTCTGACGTCCAGCGGCAGATCGAGGCCAATTGCCGGCGCTTCGACAAACCCGACGACCTTGGCGATCAGCTGTTCGAAGTCGGTGTCGGCACCGATCAGGTTGGCCTGGCGAAACTTATCCTGCAGATCGCACACCAGCTGATGCGGGTCGTCGCCCAGCAGAATCGCACAAATGCCGCGCGCGCTTTGCGCCACCAACAGCGCGCCGAGTGAGCATTGGCCGACAGCGAAACGAATGTCATTGTTGTGCCCGGCCGAGCGGTACTCAGCCGGCTTCATCCCCAGCAACCGATCGGCCGATTCATAGAAGCGACTATTGGAATTGAAGCCCGCCTCATAAAGAGCATCGGTAATCGAACCACCGCCCGCCAGACGCTCACGTACCCGGCGCGAGCGATGGGCAGCAAAGTAGCCTCTGGGCGTCAGTCCTGTAGCCGCCTTGAACACACGGTGAAAATGAAACGGGCTCAACCCGGCCGCTGCGGCCAGCTCATTGAGCGACGGCAACGTCTCGGCGGACTCGATACGGCGGCAGGCGATCGCCACGGTGGCGGCACGTTGCGCGGCGACTTCACTGTGGTCCTTGCTGGCGCGCCTGCTCGGACGATAACCGGCGGCTTCTGCCTGTTCGGCCGTGTCGAAAAATTCGACATTCTTTGGCTTCGGCAGCCGTGCAAGGCTGCTCGGGCGGCAGTAGATGCCGGTGGTTTTCACGGCGTAGACAAATTGCCCGTCCGCCTGCGGGTCCCGCGCCACCACAGCGGCCCAGCGTGGATCAGCTTCGGTGTCGAGAGTGTAGGACTGCGTTTTCATGAGAGGACATCCGTTGGCCTGTTTGACTCAGGTTAACCAGCCTTGATGATCGCAACACTCCGGGCCTTGCGCTCAAATTCTTGCGCTTATCCGGCAACGCGGAACGTCAGATTGATTCGTTGTTCGCCAAGTTGCGGATGCCGGCCGTGTCTGATCGGCAGCACCCCATGAAAACGCAGGCGATCGACGCCGCCCCAGACCACCATATCGCCGTGCAGCAGGGGGATGCGCTGGCTCTTGTCACTGCGTGCGAAACCGCCGAACAGGAACATCGCCGGCAATCCCAGCGACAGCGAAACGATCGGCGCGGCGTAGGCCTTTTCGTCTTTGTCCTGATGCAACGACATCTTGGCACCGGGGACATAGCGATTGATCAGGCAGGAATCAGCGTGGAAATCAGCAAAACCGGCCCGCTCGGCGGCGGCATGCGCCAATTCGGCAAACACCGTCGGCATCGGCGGCCAGGGTAACCCGCTGAGAGGATCGACACGGGTGTAGCGATAGCCGCTGCGATCGGTAATCCAGCCCAGCGCGCCGCAACTGCTGGTGCCGACCGACATGCTGAAGCCCCCGGGCGTAACCATGTGCCGCAACGGGGCGGCGGCGAGAATAGCCGCCAGCTGCGTCAGCAACGATTCGATGCGGGGCAAGGCGAAACCGCGCAGCACCCACGATTGCTCGCCGATCTGCTCGTTACGCGGCTGCTGTACGGGTTCGTGATCGCTGAACAGATCAAAAGGATTCGGTTGCATGGCGCTCATGACGCATCGTGGAAAATGATGCCTAGAGTATGCCGATTGCCACTGTGCAGGCGACTGACGCCGTGACGCATGGTCACCCGATAATCGCCCCGCACACCTTTGACCGGCCGTTGATTGACGGCAAAAATCACCGCGTCACCTTTCTGTAAATCCAGCACCTGCGGGCGCGATTGCATGCGCGGGCGCTGTTCGGTCAACACGAACTCGCCGCCTGTGAAGTCCCGACCCGGTTGCGACAGAAGCAGCGCCACTTGCAGCGGGAACACCTGCTCGCCGTAGAGATCCTGGTGCAGGCAATTGTAATCCTGCGGGCCATATTGCAATAACAATGGGGTAGGGCGCTGCTGGCCGGCAGCATGGCAGCGCTGGACAAATTCGGCATGAGTCGCTGGAAAACGCTGCGCCAGACCCATCCGCTCGTACCAACGGTTAGCCAGCGGCACCAGTCGCGGGTACAGCGCTGTGCGCAGACGTTCGACCGGGGCAGGAAGGGGATAGCTGAAATACTTGTATTCGCCGCGACCGAATCCGTGGCGGGCCATGATGACCTGCGAACGAAACGGTTCGGTCTGTGGATACAGAGCACTCAAGCGCTCGCAGGTTTCGGTCCGTAGCAACGAGCGGATAATCGCGCAGCCGTGCTGATCCAGTTGCTGCTCCAGGCTTGCCCAGTCGAGTGCATCCAGCCGGGAAGGTGACAGTGTCATGCCGACTCCTTGATGGTCATCGAGGGGGCAGTCTAGGCAGGCCTTGGCGGCAAAACACTCCGCCACTTGCGGTCGAACTCTATGACAAGACGACTTACAGCGCTTTGCTGACTTTGATCTCAGTGACTTCTTCGTCGGTGTGCAGCTTTTGCAGCGCCGCTTTCGCTTCCTCGTCGGTGCCGGTTTCCAGCTCGGCGAACTCGAAACGCTGTTCACCGTCGAGCTTGTATTTGATGACGTATTTGGTCTTTTGCGCCACGGTCATGGTTTCCTTTCAGAATAGGCTACGTGTTTCAGCTCAGTTTAGTGCTGGAACGACGGATGATCTTGATCGAGTGAGTCAGCGTCGGCTTGCGCGTCACGCTGATTGCGCGGCGATTGACGGTGTCGATGGTGATGTTCCAGAAGCCGGTGCTGGGCGCGGTGATGCGCGCCGGAAACGTGTCGAAGGCGCCGCCGTGGTAAGTGTGACGGCCGCCATTCTTGAAGCTGCGGAAGTTGGCGTCGTTCATCAGACGAATGTTGCACATTTGCGAGCATTGGATGACGACGATGTCGTCTTCGTTAAGGTGTTCGCGCTGGTGAATAAATTTCATGGGCGCCTCCAGAAGGGCTTTTTCTACAAAATCAAAACGATAGCTTGTCAATGAGCGCAGTTTATCAGCCCGCACGGGTTATTATCTGGCCGTCGGGCGTCGCTTTGACAATTTTGAACAGATATTCGCGATTGGATGCGGGTTAAATGCAAAAGGCTCCGGATAAAAACGGCATTTGTGCTGTCGGACGGTCTTTAACGGAGGTTAGGTATGAAGTGGGGTGTGGTGTGTGTGCCGTGGATTCTGGCTCTGGCCGGTTGTGCGAATGTTGCCGAAATCAATGAAACACTGCCGACCATGAGCGTGATCTCCGGAAAGAAGCCCCTTGAATACGCGCAGTGCCTGTCCGATAAGCTTGCCGACAGCCGCGGCGCGCTGCAGTTGCAGCCGCACAAGGAAGGCGTGCGTGTGATCGTTCCGGGCAAACTGTCTTCAGGCCCGGCGGCTGTGTTTGATATCGAAGACCGCTCCGGCGGCAGCAGTATCAAGCTGCATGAGCGCATGTCCAACGTGCCGGTTCGCCCGCATGATGTGCAGAAAGCCGCAAACGCCTGCATTTCCGGCTGATAGACTATCGGTCATCAGTATCGAATGCCGTCACAGTCACGCTGTGACGGCATTTTCATTCCGGGAGTCGCGATGAAGCGAGAGCACGTGCGGGAGCGCCACGCAGAAGGCCTTATTTCTGCCACCCATGTCATCCAGAACCCGGCGAATCCTGGGGAGTGGATCGTGTTTTTCAAGAAAAGCGCCGGGCGCAGTTATTTTTTGGTCGACGAGAACGACGAAGTCGAATCTTTCAACCGGCTCGACGATCTTATCGACGTCGTGCGCGGTCTTGGCATCAAGTTCGCCGAGATTCACATGTAAGCTGTTATTTGCAGACCACGACGACCGAACGATTCTTGTAATTGCCGACATCGACGCCGAGGGTCTTGTCGCTTTCCGCTGGCGCAGGCGTGCCATCGGTGCCGACGATGCGATAGCCGGTGCCAGCGCAAGAAGCATCGGCTTTTTCGTAGCACATCGCCCAGGAGTTGGCTTCGCCGGAGCAATCGATGCTCAGGCCCTGTTCGCCGTTTTTAAGGTAGGTGGGTTGCGAGGTGGCACAACCGCCGACCAGCAGAAGTGCAAAAAGGGGCAGCAACGTTTTCTTGGTCATATCAGGTCTTCAGCGAGGGGGACTAGACGCTCTGACAGCGCCGCGGTGAAAAGGTTATAGCGTTTTGCCACTTGTTTGTATGCCGGCACAAAAAAGCCCTGCGCATGGCAGGGCTCTGTGTTTCCTGGCGCCGATCAGTCTTGATCCTTGCCACGGCGTTTTGACGATGCCGGAGTGTCTGTGAACACCGATGCCACGTCTGTCGCCATCTGTTCGCTGTCGAACGGCCCGGCGATGTGTTCGCCGTTGGTAGTGGTCAGCGTCCATTTGCCGTCCTTCTTGTCGATCACATACCCGTTGATGATTTTTACCGCGGCCATCTAGTCTGTCTCGTTCGCTGGTTCAAAAGCCGCCATGATACCGGCAATTGCTCGCATCCGGGTCTGAAAAGCGTATGGTAGTGCCGTTTGCCGGCGTCTTGCGCTACGCTGAGTGCGCCGCCCGAAACACCGATGGAACTATCGGCAAGAATATTTCTCTATGATGGCATCGGTTAGCCAGTGCGGGGCATTGTAAGGTGCACGCCGCCTGATTAGACTGCGCCGAAACTCGTACACACAGCCTTTTCAAGGACTTATATGATCAAGAAATGCTTGTTCCCAGCAGCCGGTTACGGTACTCGCTTCCTGCCAGCGACTAAAGCCATGCCTAAAGAAATGCTGCCGGTGGTAAACAAGCCACTGATCCAGTACGGCGTTGAAGAAGCGCTGGACGCCGGCCTGACGGAAATCTCCATCGTCACCGGTCGTGGCAAGCGCGCTCTGGAAGACCACTTCGACATCAGCTACGAGCTGGAAAACCAGATCAAGGGCACCGACAAAGAGAAATACCTGGTCGGCATCCGCAAGCTGCTCGACGAGTGCTCGTTCTCCTACACCCGTCAGACCGAAATGAAAGGCCTCGGCCACGCGATCCTGACCGGTCGCCCGTTGATCGGTGACGAACCGTTCGCCGTGGTCCTGGCGGACGACCTGTGCGTCAACCTCGAAGGCGACGGCGTCCTGACCCAGATGGTCAAGCTGTACAAGCAGTTCCGCTGCTCGATCATCGCCATCCAGGAAGTCGACCCGCAGGAAACCAGCAAATACGGCGTGATCGCCGGCGAGATGATCCGCGACGACATCTACCGCGTGCACAGCATGGTTGAGAAGCCAAAGCCGGAAGACGCACCGTCGAACCTGGCGATTATTGGTCGTTACATCCTGACTCCGGACATCTTCGACCTGATCGAACAGACCGAGCCAGGCAAGGGCGGCGAAATCCAGATCACCGACGCCCTGATGAAACAAGCCCAGAACGGCTGCGTCATGGCCTACAAGTTCAAAGGCAAGCGTTTCGACTGCGGTGGTGCTGAAGGTTACATCGAGGCGACCAACTTCTGCTTCGAGAACTTCTACAAGACGGGCAAGGCTTACTAAGTCCGTTTGAGCTGTCTGCAAGATAAAGCCACCTTCGGGTGGCTTTTTCGTTTTCCGCCCTTATATGGATGGCAGCGCTTGCCCAATGGATGGCTGCAGGTATGCTGATCGCCTGCCGAGGAGATAGAAATGGCCTACGATTTTGACCTTTATGTGATTGGCGCCGGTTCCGGCGGTGTGCGGGCGGCGCGGTTTGCGGCCGGTTTTGGCGCGAAGGTGGCGGTGGCTGAAAGCCGTTATCTGGGCGGCACCTGCGTCAACGTTGGCTGCGTGCCGAAAAAGTTGTTGGTGTACGGGGCGCACTTTGCCGAAGATTTCGAGCAGTCGTCCGGTTTTGGCTGGAGCCTGGGCGAGGCGAATTTCGATTGGGCGACGCTGATTGCCAACAAGGATCGCGAGATCAATCGCCTCAACGGTATCTACCGCAACCTGTTGGTCAACAGCGGCGTGACGCTGCATGAGGCGCACGCGAAGATCGTCGGGCCGCACGAGGTTGAGGTCGATGGCCAGCGTTACACTGCCGAGAATATTCTGATTGCGACCGGCGGCTGGCCGCAGATTCCGCAGATTCCAGGCCACGAACATGCTATCGGCTCGAACGAAGCATTCTTTCTCAAAGAGCTGCCCAAGCGTGTGTTGGTGGTCGGCGGCGGTTACATCGCCGTCGAGTTCGCCGGGATTTTCCATGGCCTTGGCGCCAACACTACACTGCTGTACCGCGGCGATCTGTTCCTGCGGGGCTTTGATGGTGCGGTGCGCAAGCATTTGCAGGAAGAACTGACCAAGCGCGGCATGGACCTGCAGTTCAACGCTGACATCGCGCGGATCGACAAGCAGGCCGACGGCAGCCTGAAAGCAACCCTCAAGGATGGCCGTGTTCTGGAAGCGGATTGCGTTTTCTACGCCACCGGCCGACGTCCGATGCTGGACAATCTGGGTCTGGAAAACACTGGTGTGCAGCTCGACGACAAGGGCTTCATCAAGGTCGACGACCAATATCAAACCACCGAGCCATCGATCCTCGCGCTGGGCGACGTCATCGGTCGTGTGCAACTGACGCCTGTAGCGCTGGCCGAAGGCATGGCCGTGGCGCGGCGTTTGTTCAAACCTGAGCAATACCGTCCGGTGGATTACAAAATGATCCCTACCGCCGTGTTCAGCCTGCCGAACATTGGCACCGTCGGTTTGAGCGAAGAAGAAGCGCGCGAATGCGGCCACGAGGTGGTGATTTTCGAGAGCCGCTTCCGGCCGATGAAGCTCACCCTGACTGACTGTCAGGAAAAAACCCTGATGAAACTGGTGGTCGATGCCAAGACCGACAAAGTGCTTGGCTGCCACATGGTCGGACCGGATGCCGGTGAGATCGTGCAGGGCTTGGCAATTGCCTTGAAGGCTGGCGCAACCAAGCGCGACTTCGACGACACGATCGGGGTCCACCCGACGGCCGCCGAAGAATTCGTCACCATGCGTACGCCGGTCGGCGCTTAAGCGTCCTTCGGTTTGGCCAGGTCTGGCGCCGCCGCAACGGTGGCTGCCAGACGCTGGCTTTCTTCAAGATTTGCCTGCGCTTTGCTTAATTCCTTTTCCAGCGCCTGATTGAGTTGCGTCTGCTCCTCGACGTTCTGTTTGAGCACTTGGCTCTCCAGTGAGGCCACGCGCAGGCGTTCCTGGAGGAGGGTGCGCTCGCTGTCGACGCGAGTGGCTTGCTCCAGCAACTGATCCTGACGCAGGTTGCTCTGCTTGAGCTGGTCCTGCATCAGGCTCAGTTCGCGCTGGGTGCCGCGGTTTTCGGTGAGCAGACGCTCGTTGTCGCGGTGCAGTTGGGTGATTTCGTCCTGGCGTACGAGGGCGCTTTGCTGGGCTTGGCGCAGTTCGGCTTGCAGTTGCTGAGCCTGGGCTTCGTGGCGACTCTGCTCCTGTTCGCGTTGTTCTCGGGCAGCGTTGCGGTAGTGCTCCAGCGCATCGCGGGCGTGCAGATGCTTTTCTTCCAGGGAGCGAATCTGCTCATCCTTGTCCTGCAGGCGCAATTCAAAGTCCGCCAGCGCCTGATTCAGCCCGGCGTTGCGGGTCTGTTCGGTTTGCAGCATCGAGCGCGTATTGCTCAGGGCTTCGGACTCACGCGCCAGGGCGGCGCCCTGAATGTCGTGCTCGTGTTCGAGTTTCTCCAGGGTCAAACGTGTCTGCTTCAGCTCGGATTCCAGCGCCTCGCGCTGCTCCTCGAATTGTTCACGCGCCTGTTCGATGGGCTCCTGCGCCTGTTCTTTCAGGCGTTGCGCGAGGCGCGAGACCAGTGCGGCCAGCTCGTCATCGATCGGTTGCGCCGAGGCTTCGACGGGCTGTGCACCGTCATCCAGTTCCTTCAAATAGCGATGGATCGTGGTTTTCGAGCCGGTGTTGCCCATTTCAATGCGTACCGCATCGATGCTCGGGTGTTCGCCGCGAGCCAGAATCGCGGTGCGCGCAATCTGCACCAGGGCTTTGGTAATGCCGCCACGGGCCATGTGAACTCCTACGGTTACGTACTGTGGTACATGCCACTAAAGTACGCAGTGTACCACGCTGAAAATAAAGTTAAATATTTGATATAGAAGGGGCGGGATATACTGGTATTACCCAGTGTCAGGCGGCAAAATGCCGATTTGCATCCCTGATTCAGTACGCCGAGAGAAAACCGCCCATGAGCGATATGGATCGCTATCTGCAAGCAGCGACCCGTGACAACACGCGCCGCAGCTATCGCGCCGCCATCGAGCATTTTGAAGTGGTCTGGGGCGGCTTCTTGCCTGCAACAGCCGACAGCGTTGCGCGCTATCTGGTGGAGCATGCAGGGGTGCTGTCGATCAATACGCTGAAGCTGCGTCTGTCGGCGCTGGCGCAGTGGCACAACAGTCAGGGGTTTGCCGACCCGACCAAGGCGCCGGTGGTGCGCAAGGTGTTCAAAGGTATTCGCGCATTGCACCCGGCTCAGGAAAAGCAGGCCGAGCCGTTGCAATTGCAGGATTTGCAGCGTGTGATCGATTGGCTGGAACACGAAGCTCAGACCGCCCGACAACAGCAGGATCGCCCTGCGTTGCTCAAGGCTTATCGAGATCGCGCACTGATTCTGCTGGGTTTCTGGCGCGGCTTTCGCAGCGACGAGCTGTGCCGCTTGCAGGTCGAACATGTGCAGGCTCACGCTGGCCGCGGCATCACCTTGTACCTGCCGCGCAGCAAGGGCGATCGCGAGAATCTGGGGCAGACCTATCAGGCGCCGGCGCTGTTGAAGCTTTGTCCGGTCCAGGCTTACATCGACTGGGTCACCGAAGCGGCGCTGGTCCGTGGCGCGGTTTTTCGCAGCATCGACCGCTGGGGCAATCTGAACGAGGAGGGCCTGCACGCCAACAGCATTATCCCGCTATTACGCCAGGCCTTGCAGCGCGCGGGGATCGCCGCTGAGAACTACACCAGCCACTCATTGCGTCGCGGCTTCGCCACTTGGGCTCATCAAAGCGGCTGGGATTTGAAGTCGCTGATGAGTTACGTCGGCTGGAAGGACATGAAATCCGCAATGCGTTATGTTGAGGTCAGCCCATTCCTGGGAATGGCTCGGATCATGGATAAGCCGGATCAAGCGTAGAGATCGTTTTCTTCTATTAATACAGTCACGTAATAGCGAAAACAAATCAGCAGTATCAGGTTTGCCAATGAGCCTTCCGTCCAGCGAATGGGTAGGATTCACCCATCAACTTCATAACCCCTGACGGAGAGTCATCGATGCCTATCATCAACAGCCAAGTAAAACCGTTCAAAGCTACCGCGTTCAAAAACGGCGATTTCGTTGAAGTTTCGGACGCTGACCTGAAGGGCAAGTGGTCGGTCGTGTTCTTCTACCCAGCCGACTTCACCTTCGTCTGCCCAACCGAGCTGGAAGACCTGGCCGACAACTACGCTGAGTTCAAGAAGCTGGGCGTAGAAATCTACAGCGTCTCCACCGACACGCATTTTGCCCACGCTGCCTGGCACAACACTTCGCCAGCCATCGGCAAAATCGAATACACCATGATCGGCGACCCGACCCACGTCATCTCCCGCAACTTCGACGTGCTGATCGAAGAAGCCGGTCTGGCGGATCGTGGCACCTTCGTGATCAACCCTGAAGGTCAGATCAAAATCGTTGAACTGAACGACGGCGGCGTTGGCCGTGACGCTTCCGAGCTGCTGCGCAAGATCAAGGCTGCTCAGTACGTTGCTGCACACCCAGGCGAAGTTTGCCCAGCCAAGTGGAAAGAAGGCGAGGCCACTCTGGCTCCGTCCCTGGACCTGGTCGGCAAGATCTAAGTCTGTGACACGCAACGCAGGGCGGTACGCCGCACCTTCTTAAGTTAGCTGCACCGCCCAATAAAAATGCCCGGGCGAGATTCGCTCGGGCTTTTTTTTGCCTCAAATATAGGAAATCGCCCGTATGTTGGACGCCAATCTTAAAGCCCAGTTGAAATCGTACCTGGAACGGGTCACCCAACCGATCGAGATCGTTGCATCCCTCGACGACGGTGCGAAATCCCGTGAAATGCTCGACCTGCTCAAAGACGTTGCCAGTCTTTCGAGCCAGATTACTTTGGTCGACAGCGGTGACGATGCACGCAAGCCATCGTTCTCGATCAACCGCCCGGGCGCTGACATCAGTCTGCGTTTCGCCGGTATTCCGATGGGCCACGAATTCACTTCGCTGGTACTGGCGCTGCTGCAAGTCGGCGGCCACCCATCCAAAGCCAGTGCTGAAGTCATCGAGCAGATTCGCTCGCTCAAAGGCGAGTTCAGCTTCGAGACCTACTTCTCGCTGTCTTGCCAGAACTGCCCGGACGTCGTTCAGGCGCTGAACCTGATGGCTGTGCTCAACCCGAACATTCGCCACGTCGCCATCGACGGCGCGCTGTTCCAGGATGAAGTCAATGATCGCAAGATCATGGCCGTGCCGAGCATTTACCTGAACGGCGAAAACTTCGGCCAGGGCCGCATGGGCCTGGAAGAAATCCTCGCCAAGCTCGACACCGGTGCCATTGAGCGTCAGGCCGAGAAGATCAGCGCCAAGGAAGCCTTTGACGTGCTGGTCGTCGGCGGTGGCCCAGCCGGCGCTTCGGCCGCCATTTATGCAGCGCGTAAAGGTATTCGCACCGGCGTTGCCGCTGAGCGCTTTGGCGGTCAGGTGCTGGACACCATGGCCATCGAAAACTTTATTTCCGTGCAGGAAACCGAAGGCCCGAAACTGGCCACGGCGCTGGAAGAACACGTCAAGCAGTACGACGTCGACATCATGAACCTGCAACGCGCCGACAAGCTGATTCCTGGCAAGAACGGCGAGCTGCACGAAGTCCGCTTCGCCAGTGGCGCGACCCTCAAAGCCAAAAGCGTGATTCTCGCGACCGGCGCACGCTGGCGTGAAATGAACGTGCCGGGCGAGCAGGAATACCGCAATAAAGGCGTGGCGTACTGCCCGCACTGCGACGGTCCGTTGTTCAAGGGCAAGCGCGTGGCAGTGATCGGTGGCGGCAACTCCGGCGTTGAAGCGGCCATTGATTTGGCCGGTATCGTGTCGCACGTAACGCTGCTGGAGTTCGACGTGCAACTGCGTGCCGACGCCGTGCTGCAACGCAAGCTGCACAGCCTGCCGAACGTGACAGTCATCACCAGTGCGCAAACCACTGAAGTGACTGGCAATGGCGAGAAGGTCAACGGCCTGCGCTACAAGGATCGCAACACCGACGAATTGCGCACGGTCGAGCTGGAAGGGATCTTTGTGCAGATCGGTCTGCTGCCTAACACCGATTGGCTCAAAGGCACCATCGAGTTGTCGCCGCGCGGGGAAATCATCGTCGATAACCGTGGCGAGACCTCGATCCCGGGCATCTTCGCCGCCGGTGACGTCACGACTGTGCCGTACAAGCAGATCGTTATTGCCGTGGGCGAGGGCGCCAAGGCTTCGTTGAGTGCTTTCGATCACTTGATCCGGACTTCGGCGCCGGCGTAATTGCCAAGTCGGAAATGAAAAAACCCATGAGTGATCATGGGTTTTTTTATGCCTGACACAATTCAACTGTAGGCCTTCGCCTGCTCGCGATGGCGGTAGCGGATTCAATACTTCATTGACCGACAGACCGCTTTCGCGAGCAGGCTCGTTCCCACAAGTAAACCAGTCAGTCAGTTACAGCGGCGCAGGCTGGATGATCTCGACCCAGTAACCGTCCGGATCCTTGATAAACGCCAGGCTTTTCATGCGGCCATCGCTCAGGCGCTTCTGGAAATCACAGCCCAGCTCTTCAAAGCGTGCGCATGCGGCAACGATATCCGGAACCGAAATGCAGATGTGGCCGAAACCACGCGGATCAGTGTTGCCGTTGTGGTAGGCGAAGTCGGCATCGTTTTCGGTGCCGTGGTTATGGGTCAATTCGAGGATGCCGGGGATCGACTTCATCCATTGCGTGCGAGCAGCGGCATCGGCGGGGATCTGCGCTTTATCCACCAGGGCGAGGAAGTACAGGCTGAACTCGGCTTCCGGAAAATCGCGCTTCTCGACCAGCGAAAACCCCAGCACACGGGTGTAAAAATCCAGCGACCGGGTGATGTCCTTCACACGCAGCATGGTGTGGTTGAACACGAAGTTACGGGTTGCGCTGTCTGGCGTGGCGGTAACGCCGGGGAAAGTGTTCAGTTCGTTGAGGCTCATGGGCCCTCCAATAACTATGGGCGAGTGGATGGACGCAATGATACGCAAGCCTGCCAGCATCACCAAATGAAAGGGCAAGCTTGCTCTGCGCTCGGGCGAGGCTCAGACTTTGCGGCTCATCTCTGCGAGTGCGTGCGCTAATGATCCGAGTGTTCAAGTCTGGGTTGGTTCTATTGGCCATGGTTGCGGTCGGCACTTCGGTGTTCGCCGCCGAACCGCAAATTACCTGGCCAGCGGGCTGGGTAGTCGCGAAGCTTGCCGACGCGACGCCGTCGGTTTCCCGTCAGCGAGCCGTGAAAAATGATGCCGATCGCAATCAGGTAATGGTCATGGAGTTGACCATGACGCCGGTTGAAAGCGGGCATCAAGTCAACTTGCAGGGCGTGTTGATGGAAATGCGCAAATCCATCCAGAAGGATTTTTTCCAGAGCGGTTACCAAAGTGTGTGCAACAAAGTGCATGCGGCAACGCTGGGGTCTTTGCCAGCGCTGGAGACGACCTGCACCATCACTGAGAACGGTCGCCATGTGCTGTCGCAAACACTGGTCGCCGCAGTCGAGGCGGGCCGGGCTTATGTTCTTTCCTATGCAGGGCAGGCAGAGGTTTATAAGGCGAGCACCGAGGAAATAGTCGCGGCAAGAAACAGCCTGAAACTTTAGCAGAGTGTTATTTTGTGACAGGGTTAAATAGCCGAAGGGATTAAGCACAAAGTTGGACGTTGCACCGCAATCGCAACATTACGCAGCAAAATGTTTAGCGGTGCACCGCCCTTACGCTAGCAAATGCTGGCAACTTGCAGGATGAAAATCATTTCATTTGTTAAATATTGTCAATAAAAAAGCCCTGCTTCTGGCAGGGCTTTTTGTTGGCGGAAGATTAACCGCGCAACCAGGAATCAACGGTAGCTGCACCGTATTGTTCCTTCCAGGCCTTCAGGCCGCGGTGGTTGCCGCCCTTGGTTTCGATCAACTCGCCGGTGTGCGGGTTCTGATAAACCTTGACCACGCGGGCGCGACGGGTTTTAGGCGCTGCGGACACTTGCAGGCCCGATTTTGCCGGGTTCGGATCGAGAATGGCGATGATGTCTTTCAGGCCTTTGCCGTAGGTTTTCATCAGCCCCTGGAGCTTTTCTTCGAATTCGATTTCTTTCTTGAGCCCGGCATCGTTCTTCAGCGATTCCAGCTGCTTGAGCTGTTCCTGAAGGGCCTTTTCAGCTGCACGAAATTCAGCGAGTCTGGACAATATCTTTACTCCAATAGTGTGTTTAGCTGATACCAACCGCAAACAAAGCTATAAGCCGGGAGCCTTGAAGCGACTCGGTGATAAATGGCTTACCCGCCAGTTTTGCTCAGGTTGAAAAAATTGTAGTAGTTAATCGCCCCAGAGTAAATCCTGATCTTGTCTTCATGTAACAACAGCGCTTTTTTGTATCAATTTGGTGCGCCGGTCCGGTCGTTGTGTCATGTAGTTAATGGTGACTTAATGCGCTGATGAAATCCGCGGCCGGCATTGGTTTGCCGAACAAATAGCCTTGCAGGAAGTTGACGTGGTGCGCGGTCAGATAATCAGCCTGGGCCTGAGTTTCGACACCTTCGGCAACAATACCCAGGTCGAGCTTGGCCGAGAGTTCGATAATCGTGTCCAGAATATGCCGCGACAACGCGTCGATGCCGATCATCGCGACAAAACTTTGATCGATCTTGAGGAAGTCCACATTGAATTTGCGCAAGTAGCCGAGGCTGGAGTGGCCGGTGCCGAAGTCGTCGATCGCGATCTTCACGCCCAGCAAGTGCAGTTGCTCAAACAATTGACGGGTAATGTCAGTGGGTTCAATCAGCTCTCGTTCCGTCAACTCCAGCACCAGGCTTACGCTGCCGGCGACAAAGGCGTCGAGGAATTCGCGGCAGTCCTCGACCAGATCCAGATCACGGCAATGGCTGGCGGTAATGTTGATACCGATGTGAAAAGGTGTGGCGAACGTTGCCGAGTGCGGTCCCAGCAGGGCCGCGGTCTGCTGCATCAGTGAACGCGTCATGGGCACGATCAGCCCCGAATGCTCGGCGAAGGGAATAAACAGGTCCGGGCGCACCAGGCCCTCCTTGGGGTGATTCCAACGCATCAGGACTTCGGCGCCTGACCATGCCTTGCTGTCACCATGAACCACGGGCTGGAAGTACGGGATGAACTCGCCGGCCTCCAGCGCACGGAGCATTTCGTGGCTCGGCGAGGTCGAGCGCTTCTGCACGATATGGCCAATAGCACCCGAGACCACTCCGAAAAAAATCAGCAGACTGAACAAGGGCGGGTATTCGTCCGCCATGTAGCGCCAGACTTGTCCCTGCGGGAAACCCGCTGCGACGCTGAACGCGTAACGGGCGGAGCTCAGCGTGCTTTGCGCAACGGGCAGAGCGGGAAGCTCGCCCTGGTGCACGCTGCCGTCGGCGGACAGCCAATTCTCACCGACTTGCAGCACGAGCAAGGTCTGCCGGCCGATCAGGCGCAGGATGTTGCTCAGGTGATAGCCATCGAGCGTGGTCAGCGCGCCGCCGCGACCGTCGCTGAGGCGGTACACCAGCAGCGCGGTGTTGGGGGTTACCGGGTTACCGTTCATGAGCCACAATTTGCCGGCGTGATAATCGCCCGCGTTGACCGCTTCCTTGAAATCGCCGAACAGCGAGCTGCAATACAAGTCGTTGTCCCACACCAGATTGGTCGAGCGCACGAAGGGGCGGCGGGTGACCTGTTCGCGCAAGGCCAGCTTCACCTCTTCACAAGTTTTTCCGGCCAGTGGCAGCAGATCCCGGGCGGCCTGCGCGGTGTTGTCGAGCATCAACTCGAACTGGCGCAGCGCTTCCTCGGCGGTGTGCTGCGAACTTTGCTGCAACGTGCGCTCAGCCTGCATATACAGAATCACGCTACCGAGCACGATGGGCAGCAGGCCACTGAGCAGTGTCACGATGATGCGCGTGCTGCGCTTGCGGCGGGGTCTCACGGTGAGCGGCATGGACGCATCCTGTTGCGATGAAGTGGGGCGCTTGAGTTCAGGCCTGCCGATGGCGCGGCGCCGGACAAACGTTGAAGCAAAAGGGAGGATAGATGGCAGATGACGCTTGTGCCGCTCATTGTTGGGAGACGGTTGTGGCCAGTTTGATAAAGGCCAGCGCTGCCGGTGAGGCCTGGCGCTGATCAAGCACGGCCAGACCGACCTGACGCTTGACGGCCGGCAGCAAGGGCCGTTTCTCGTAACCCGCGCTGGCGTCGTTCGGTAATGAGCTTGCAGCGACAATTGTGATCGCGTCGCCACGGCTGACCGTGTCGAGGGTGCTGATCAGTTGCGAGCAACGATAACGGATGTTCGGTTGCAACCGCGCCGCCATGAACAGTCGCGACACCAACTCTGCGGAACCTGCTTCGGTGAGCACAAACGGGTCGTCGCACAGGTCCTTGAGTCTCAACGCTGACTGCGCCGCCAGTCGATGTCCGCGTGGGAGCAGCGCGACCATTTGATCTTCGAGCAAGGCGAAGGTGTCGAAACGCTCTTCGGGCAGCACCACGAAACCAACGTCGATGCGCCGCTCCTCCAGCCATTGAATAACTTGCCGATCCGGCCCTTCATCGATGTGCACTTCGATGCCCGGATGCGCCTGGCGAAAGCGCTGCAGAATCTTCGGTAACAGCCTGATCGACGAGGTCGGGCCGAACGAGCCGATGCGCAGGGTGCCGGTTTTCATGCCACGTGCATCCGCCGCTTCCTGGCGCAAGGTGTTGGCGAGGCCGAGCATCGCCCGGGCGCGCAGCAGCAGTTGTTCGCCGATATCGCTGAGTTCGACTTGGGACTGATGGCGGCGCAGCAGCTCGACACCCAGTTCCTGCTCAAGGGATTTCATCGCGTGAGACACCGCAGACTGCGAGATCCCCAGGCGCTGGGCGGCGAGGGTAAAGCCACGCAGTTCGGCCACGCGCGAAAATATTTCCAGTTGCGTGAGGGTCATGAGTATTTGCTCATTTTACGATGACGGATAATGAGCGGGATGATATGCCATCCCTTAACGGTATGGGTCTGGAGTGTCATGCGTAACCTTGAGCAAGCCCATCGGGGCGAATCCGCTATGCCGGTGTACGTGACGCTGGCGGCCGTCACCATGATCTGGGGCGGGACCTTTGTCGCCGGGCGTTTTCTGGCGGGCAGTCTCAGTCCGATGTTCGCCGCCAGTCTGCGTTTTCTGCTGGCCAGTGCCGCGTTGCTCGGCTTCCTGTGGCTGGCGCGCATTCCACTGGCGCGGCCGACGGCACGGCAGTGGTCGCAGCTGAGTCTTCTGGGCTTGTTCGGGATTTTCTTCTACAACCTGTGCTTCTTTTATGGTCTGCAGTACATCAACGCCTCACGCGCCTCGTTGATTGTCGCGTTGAACCCGGCGGTGATCGGGCTGGCTTCCTGGCTATTGTTCAAGGAGCGTCTCGGGCGAGTGAAAGTCACCGGCATCGTCCTCTGCATCGCCGGTGCCAGTCTGGTCATCGTCAGTCGCAACCCGCAGTTGCTGGCGGCAACCGCGGATGCGTGGGTCGGCGACCTGTTGATATTGGGTTGCGTGGTGGGTTGGGGCGTTTATTCGCTGTGTTCCCGCAGCCTCAATCAGAGCCTGGGGCCGCTGCAGACGGTCACTTACTCAATCCTTATTGGCACTGCCATGTTGTGGGTTCTGGCGGTCGTTCGTGGCGAACTGAGCTGGACTGCGCTGATCGAGCTTGGCACTGCGCAATGGTTGAGCCTGATCTATCTCGGCGTCTTCGGCTCGGCGCTGGCTTACATCGGTTATTACGATGGCATCCGTAAAATCGGCGCGACGCGCAGCGGCGTCTTCATCGCCCTGAACCCGCTGACGGCGGTAATGCTGGGTGCGTTACTGCTCGGCGAGCAACTGACCCCCGCCATGTATCTGGGTGCAACATTGATTCTGCTGGGCATTTATCTGTGTAACAAAACCCTTGCACCGATGGCAAAAAAGCGGATTTTATAGAGGCAGCAGACAAGCCGGGTTACGCTGTGTAGAATCGGTTTACGCATACAATAATAATCGTCTTCTGGCAGCAGAAGCCTCGCCCGCAAGAGCCTTGGGTCGACAATGAAGATATTCGGGTTTCAACTGATCTACGGTGACTTCCTCGCCCGCAGTGTGCGTGGCATCTCCTGCGCGCCACCCCAGACCTCACATGACTGACAAATAACCCTGGTTAATTGATAAGAAATGATGAGGCGCCACCATGGCAGATTTATACGAAAACCCAATGGGCCTGATGGGCTTTGAGTTCATCGAGTTCGCATCGCCGACGCCCGGCACGCTGGAGCCGATCTTCGAGATCATGGGCTTCACCAAGGTCGCGACCCACCGCTCCAAGAACGTGCACCTGTACCGCCAGGGCGCGATCAACCTGATCCTCAACAACGAACCCAACAGCGTCGCCTCGTACTTTGCCGCCGAACACGGCCCGTCAGTGTGCGGCATGGCGTTCCGCGTCAAGGATTCGCAAAAGGCCTACAGCCGCGCACTGGAACTCGGCGCGCAGCCGATTCACATCGAAACCGGTCCGATGGAACTGAACCTGCCGGCGATCAAAGGCATTGGCGGCGCGCCGTTGTACCTGATCGACCGTTTTGGCGAAGGCAGTTCGATCTATGACATCGACTTCGTGTTCATCGAAGGCGTTGACCGCAACCCGGTCGGCGCCGGCCTGAAGATCATCGATCACCTGACCCACAACGTGTATCGCGGCCGCATGGCCTATTGGGCGAACTTCTACGAGAAGCTGTTCAACTTCCGCGAGATCCGCTACTTCGACATCAAAGGCGAATACACCGGCCTGACCTCGAAAGCCATGACGGCACCGGACGGCATGATCCGCATCCCGTTGAACGAAGAATCGTCCAAGGGCGCCGGCCAGATCGAAGAGTTCCTGATGCAGTTCAACGGCGAGGGCATCCAGCACGTTGCGTTCCTGACCGACGACCTGATCAAGACTTGGGATCAACTGAAGAAGATCGGCATGCGCTTCATGACCGCACCGCCAGACACCTACTACGAAATGCTCGAAGGGCGTCTGCCGAACCACGGCGAGCCGGTCGATCAACTGCAATCGCGCGGCATCCTGCTGGACGGTGCGTCGGAGCAGGGCGACAAGCGCCTGCTGCTGCAGATCTTCTCGGAGACCCTGATGGGGCCAGTGTTCTTCGAGTTCATTCAGCGCAAGGGCGATGACGGTTTCGGCGAGGGCAACTTCAAGGCCCTGTTCGAATCCATCGAGCGCGATCAGGTGCGTCGTGGTGTGCTTGCCACCGAGTAATCGGCAACTGAAATGAAAAATCCCGGCCTGCAGCGATGCAGAGCCGGGATTTTTTATGCCTCACACAGATAACAAAAAATGTGGGAGCGGGCTTGCTCGCGAATTCGGCCTTCCATTCAACAATGAGGCTGACTGAACGGACGCCTTCGCGAGCAAGCCCGCCCCCACATTTTGAACTGCGCAGGACTTTAAGGGCGGCGCTGGCGCATCAGGTGTTTAAAACCTTCGAAAACCAACACAACCACCGCCAGCCAGATCGGTATGTACGTCAGCCATTCGCCCGGCTTGATGCTCTCGCCTAGCAGCAGCGCTACCGCCAGCAATAGCACCGGCTCGACGTAACTCAACAGACCAAACAGACTGAAAGGCAATAAGCGGCTGGCAATGATGTACACCACCAGCGCCGACGCGCTGATCAGGCCGAGCAGCGGAATCAGCCACATCAGTCCCGGGTACTCAGCAAACACCGCCAGGCCTTGCTCGCCACCCCGCACAAACCACCAGGCGACCGGCAGCATCAACGTCATGTCCACCCACAAGCCGCCCAGGTTGTCGGTGTTCAGGTGTTTACGCAGCACGAAATACAGCGGATAGCCGACCACGACCAGCAGCGTCGCCCAAGAGAAACCGCCGACCTGATACAACTCGTTCAACACGCCAAGGCAAGCAAGAAACACCGCGACTTTTTGCAGATACGACAAGCTTTCGCCGTAGGCGATTCGCCCGGTCAGCACCATCGCCAGTGGCAGCAGGAAATAGCCGAGCGACACGTCGAGGCTGTAGTCATTGAGCGGCGCCCACATGAACAGCCACAACTGCACGCCCAGCAGCGCAGACGACATGATCAGGCCCGCGAGCCGCTTTGGTTTCGCCACCATCAGCCGGACCAGTTCCAGCACCCGCCGCCATTCGCCGGAAACCAGCATGAACACGGTCATGCAGGGCACGGTCAACAGCATCCGCCAGCCGAAGATTTCCACGCCGCTCAACGGGGTGAGCAGCGAAGTGTAGTAATACATGACGGCGAACAGCACCGAGGCTGAAACCGATAGAGCGATACCTTTAGACAAACTGTCCTCGCGGGTAGGAGATCAAACGGGGCGCGCAGGATACGTGGTTTCTGTGCTGAATATTGGCCGGATGCTCATTATTTTCAACATGGCGCGCTAGGGCTTGGCTTTAAGAGGATTGCCAAAGCGCTCAAGGTACAGCTCGCCAAATTTATACGACGCGTAATCGGAAACATGGCCGATGTCACGATAGACCGGCACGCCATCGACGGTGGTCCGGCACGTGCCGTCCTGACACTGCACGTCTTTCGGGTCGATAACGACAAGGCTCGGATACTCGGCCTGCAGTTCACTGAACAGCGTCGCCATAAAGGGATCCTCAAGACCTGACCATCGCACCGAAGCGCAAGAGCGGCTGTGCTCGGCGCTGCCCATCAGTCCGCGCAGTTTCACCTGTTTGAGCAGGCATTCATTAATCCCCGTCGGCATCGGGAAGGTGTTCATCAACAGGATTGGCGTGGCGCCGCTCTTGACGATGATAGCCAATGCTTCGCGAATCGCTGTGCCGAGGCGTTGCTGCGACAGTTCGAGGCTGCGCGGGTCATCCAGTTTGGTAACGATGGAGTCGGTGAGGTACGCCTCCCAGAACTGGCCAATGATCACGTATTGAAATTGGCCGTTCGCGATAAGCTCGTAATAGCGCTGCGCGGCGGCGTGGCATTTTTCATAGAGAGCGTTCCTGGCCTTGTACCAGTTGTAGAGATAAATCCCGGGCAGCGCCAGACAGGCCGGATGACCCTGCGCCAGTACCGAAAGGCCGGCATCCCTGGCCAGTGTTTCGACAAATCCCCAATAGTGATTTGAATAGGAATCACCCATCAGCAATACCTGCGGTTTTGCCTGCGCTGCGCCCATGATGCAGCCGGGATTGCTACCGTCGCTGGCACCCAGACAGTCTTCACGATTAGCCGGTACAAACGCTTTCAAGGTACTGAACATAGCGACGGAGTCTTCACCAAAACGGTTCGGCCATCCTTCGTGGTTCCTGCCAGCCGAGTGCAGCAGCGACAGACCGATCGCGGGCACAATCATCAGCAACAGCAAGGTCTTGCCGAAACCGGCCCGCGCCTTGCGATAGCGGTTTTCGATGAGCATAAAGGACAGGTAGCCCATCACGAACGTCAACACGAAGTAGATGACTGTCACTGCCGGCGTTAAAGCGATACCCAGATAAGCCATCACCGCGAGGATCGGCCAGTGCCACAGATACAGCGAGTAGGAGAGGGTGCCGATAAAGACCAGCGGCTTGAACGCCAGGATTCGCGACGTGAGGCTGGCATCGCCAATGCCTTGAAACAACAACACAGCCGTCGCGACGCAGACCGCGATAGCGTGGTAGCTGGGGAATCCGGCAAGAATGTCGTCTTGGACGGCACAGTAGCCAATCACCGCGAGCGCCAGTGCGCAAATCAGCGATGCGCTCAAACGGTTCAATCTGAATCGGTCTGAACTGAAAATGACCGCGCAGGAGCCGATCATCAATTCGAAGATGCGTGCCGTGAAGTAATAGTAGTTAAGGTCGGGATACGCCCGAGACAGGTACAGCGCCAGTGCCACGGCCGTCAGGGTCAGGCCCAGAACCACAGCCTTGAACGCATGTTTGGCCACATAACGATTGAGCAGCCAGATACCCAGCGGCAGCACCAGATACCACTGCCATTCGATGGCCAGCGACCAGGTGTGCAATAACGGCAGACTGGCGGCGTCAGCGGTCGCGTAGCCCGTTGTCACCTTGGAAAAGTATTGGTTGGAAATGAGTAGCGAGGTGTACTTCTCGCTTTTCAGAAAATCGATAAAATCATCCGGCAAGTACACCAGCGTGGTGACCAATAAAGTCGTCAGCAACAACGCAATAACCGCCGGCTGCAAGCGCCAAATGCGGCGGGTGTAGAACCCGGTGAAGCTGAACGTGCCATTCTCCAGCGACTTCATGATGATCGACGTGGTCAGGTAGCCCGAAATCACGAAGAAAATGTCGACGCCGATAAATCCGGACGGAAAAACGGCAAGTCCGCCGTGAAAGATCAGTACGAGCAGAACGGCAATCGCGCGCAATCCGTCGATATCCGCACGGTACTCAATAGAGGATTTGCGATGGCCGACAGCGGCGCTCGCCACGGCTGCCGCGGGCGGATGCTGATCCGTTTCGTCAGCAGGATTTTTCAACAGCAGCCCGCGCGAAACCTTTGCGGATAAGTCAGCGGGGCGATTGAACATTTTTTTATCCCTGGCCGGTGTCGAGCGATCAATCCATTCATTCCCTGATCGCGCTCGATTCAATGAAAAACAGCCGATTGTATCGGCTGTTCAACACTTAGGGAAAATCTTAAACCTGAAGCGCTCTACGTCCCGAGACAAAATGGCTCACATCGTTGAACCCCGGCGTCGAGGCATGGCCCGGCGTCACCAGCGAATCGATAAACGCTTCATCCTGCGCGGTGATTTTGACTGCCTGCGCCAGGGTATATTGCTCCCACTGCGCTTCGGTCCGTGGCCCGACAATTGCCGATGTCACTGCCGCGTTGTTCAGCACCCAGGCAATGGCAAACTCGACCATGCCGACACCCCGTTGCTCGGTGTACTGCTGGATCTGCTGGGCGATGCGCAACGACTCGACCCTCCATTCGGTTTCCAGAATGCGTTTGTCCTGACGCCCGGCCCGGCTGTTGGCGTCTGGCGTCACATCCGGCGCGTACTTGCCGCTGAGCACTCCACGGGCCAGCGGGCTGTAAGGCACCACTCCGAGCCCATAGCTGTGGGCCGCGGTGATCTGCTCGGCCTCTGCCTGACGGTTGACGATGTTGTACAACGGCTGGCTGATCACCGGGCGATCAACGCCCAGTTTGTCGGCGATGCGAATCACCTCGGCAATCCGCCAGCCGCGATAGTTCGACAGGCCCCAGTAGCGGATCTTGCCTTGACGAATCAGGTCGCCAATTGCCGAAACGCTCACCTCAAGGGGCGTGTTGTGGTCTTCGCGGTGCAGGTAATAGATGTCGACATAGTCAGTGCCGAGCCGGTTCAGGCTGGCCTCCAGACCGTTGAAGATGTGTTTGCGGCTTAAACCGCTGCGGTTCGGCACGCCGTCCACCGGACCAAAACCAACCTTGGTTGCCAGCACCCATTCGTGCCGATTGCGGGCAATCGCTTCACCAACGATCTCTTCGGAGCGGCCATTGGTGTAGACGTCGGCGGTGTCGATGAAATTGATGCCCTGATCCCAGGCTTTGTCGATGATGCGCAACGATTCCTCGGTGCTGGTCTGCTCGCCAAACATCATCGTGCCGAGGGTCAGGGTGGACACCTGCAAGCCTGAGTGACCCAGTGTGCGATAGCTCATGCCGAATCCTTTTGTCGGTGGGAAGGGGTAACCAAATACCAGAAGCGCTGAAACCGGCCAACCGTTTTGTCGAGAAGCGCATTCAGCAGCCGTTGGCCATTCGTCGGGACTGTCAGATCTGACAGTAGGCGGGTCGACGCTTGTTCTGGCCTGATTCTAAGGTATGGCCTCGTAGAAGAGGCCTGCCCTTTCTTGAAATCAGGAGCGCTGTCATGAGCATGCGAACTTTCGATGAGGTGTTGCCAGAGGACGCGGAAATCAACCTTTACGCGCCGCAACTTCCAGACAGCAACACATCAGTAGCCGGTGCCGATTGCGGTATCGCCAAGGCCTTTTACGATCTGCGGCCCGATGGCGCGACAGTCATTATCCATCCGGTTCTGGCGCAGCAGCCGCTGGATACATTTTCAATCCATGTGAACGGGCAGATGCGGGTCGACAGCCAGCAGGCCCAATCCACGAACGACACTGTGACCCTGCATATCCCGAAAAACCTGCTCAGATCCGAGCCGGGTTTCGTCAATGAACTCACTTACACAGTGAAACGCACCACCGGCGCAGAGGAAACCTACGAGCTGCCCTTCACGATTCTGTACAACGCCATTCGCCCCGGAATGGAGGACCAGAACGGCGATGAAGGGCACTCCGAACTGGAGTTGGTTTTGCCTGGCGATGTGCTTCAGGACGGTATCGATGCCGACCGCGCAGCACTGGGTGTGCAGGTGTATTTTTCCTATCCCTACTGCCGGGCCTACGACCGGATCCAGCTCAGTTGTAACGGCCATGACGTATATCGCGAGGTTCATCCCGACGAGGCACCCGCTGCACCGACCAGCGTGCCGACCCGGATTGGTTTGCTGTTGAAAAAAACCGACCTGGAGGCGGCGGGCGATCATCTGCAGTTTCCTTTGTTCTATACGGTGAATGACCAGATCGGCAACAGCCCCGATTTGAATTCGCCGTGGTCTGCGCCGATTCGGGTGGTTGTTGATCTGAAGGGCACACGGATGGCGGCGCCGGATATCGCTGAAGATCCAGATGACCCTTATGACGCTCCGGACACCATCGACCTGAATAAACTGGGCAGCAAAGACCTGACCGTCCAGGTGCATGTACTGGAGTCGCGGTGGGCAATCAACGATACCGTCCGGGTGACATACCGCGCGACGCCTGGGACCGGAGCCGTGGTAGAGCATGTTGTCGAAGAGCTTGTCGGCAGACTTCCGTTCGTGCACAAGTTGATGATTCCTAATGCCAAGGTGATTGCTGACAGCACGGTTGCTGTGACGTACGAGCAAGTGCGTGGTGGAGGTGTTATTGCAACGTCGAAAGTTGCGCGGGCACGGGTGATCGTGAAACCGGTAATCACTTCATTGAAGAACTCGTTTGGGGTTGAACTTGAGAATGGAGGTACGGTTTCTGATAACAAAGTTATGTTGTCGGGTTCGGCGTTGGACGGTGCCGTACTGCAAATTTTCGAGGAAACTACTGTTATAGGGGAAGTCACAACGGGTGCGGACTATAAATGGCGAAGCATCTGGATACCGATTAGCGTGGGGCAACGGCGTTATACAGTGAAGGAAAAAAGTGGAAGCCAGCTCGAGTCCGAGCCTTGGTTGATTGAGCGGTTGGCGTTCAGTATCGACAAACAGCCCATGATCCTGAACGGCTATTCTGTGAAGATCTCGGGCTGGCCAAAAACGGGCGAGGACTCGCTTCGCAACACAGCCGTGCGAACGCCCACTGGAGGGGTGCCACCCTACACCTATTTGTCCTCTGAGCCGCTGACCGCATCGGTGACGGAGAGAGGCGGAAAGGTGACGGGGCTTAAACATGGATCGCCAACGATTTATGTCGTAGACAAGGAAGGCAATGAGGTGACTTATCGAGTATCTGTATCGAACGTCTATCAATTGCGAATCAATGATCAGCTTGTGACCTCGCCAGAGGCTGTAGAATGGATGAATTCGATACAAGGATATGGCGTTTATGCCTCGTTTTACTGGGATGTCTACCGCGTATACATACCTCCTCCGCGGGCGAGTGCGGTTTGGACAGGTCTGCCTGGAGTCGTCTTGCTTACCGATGGACAATTTACTTATCGTTCCAGTTCATCCACCTACAATGCTTGGTGCGTTGTGTCCATTTAGGTGAAACGAGAGGACGACAAAAAGCATTTTTTCCTTTCCCCGCAAAGCGTGTGATCGATAGAGCATTCAATCAGGATCTAGCCTGAAATAAAAAGCGGTCCGATCGAAGACCGCTTTCCTATTTTGTTAAAAACTCAAGCCCGCAACGCCCGCGTCATCCGTAACGCCAGCAAACTCCCACCGACAATCACCGCCGCCAGCAGATACAACGCCGCATCCGTCGACCCCGTGCTGTCCTTGACCCAACCCACCAGGTATGGGCTGAGGAAACCGGCCATCTGCCCCATCGAATTGATCAACGCCAGGCCACCGGCCGCAGCCCCTGCGCTCAACATGGCGGTCGGCACCGGCCAGAACATCGGCAGACCCGTCAGCGCGCCCATGGTCGCAATGGTCAAGCCGAGAATCGCAATCGCCGGGTTAGCGGCGAAATTCACCGCGATGACCAAACCGATCGCGCCCATCAACATTGGCACCACCAAATGCCAGCGGCGTTCCTTGCGCAAGTCTGCCGAACGCCCGACAACCAGCATGAACACCGCGGCGAGCAAATACGGGATCGCACTCAACCAGCCGATCACCAGGTTATCGCTGAAACCCAGGTTCTTGATGATCGACGGCAGCCAGAAGTTGATCGCGTACACGCCGCTTTGAATGCAGAAGTAGATCAGGCCAAACGCCCAGATCGCCGGGTTCTTGAACACCGCGAGCAGCGAGTCGGTCGCGGTTTTCGGTTTGTTGGCGAGGTCTTCGGCATGGTCGGCTTCGAGTACCGAGCGTTCGTGCGCGGTCAGCCATTTGGCATTGGCGAAGCTGTCGCTGAGCAGGAAATAGGCGAGGGCGCCGAGGATTACCGTCGGAATGCCCTGCAGCAGAAACATCCACTGCCAGCCGGCCAGACCGCCTTGCCCGGCGGCGAAGTGATTGAGGATCCAGCCGGAGAACGGGCTGCCGAGCAAGCCCGAGACCGGGATCGCCGACATGAACAGCGCCATGATCCGCCCACGGCGGAAGGTCGGGAACCACTGCGACAGGTACAGCACGACACCGGGGAAGAACCCGGCTTCGGCCGCACCGGTAAACAGGCGTAGGGTGTAGAACCCGGTGGGCGTGGTGACGAACAACAGGCAGGTCGACAGCGTGCCCCAGGTGATCATCATCAGCGCAATCCAGCGCCGTGGACCAAACTTCGTCAGGGCCAGGTTACTCGGCACGCCGCACAGCACGTAGCCGATGAAGAAAATACCAGCCCCGAGGCCGTACACGGTTTCGCTGAATTTCAGGGCGTCGAGCATCTGCAATTTGGCAAAGCCGACGTTGACCCGGTCGAGGTAGTTGAACAGGTAGCAGATGAAAATGAAGGGGATCAAACGCAGGGTGATGCGTTTGTAGACGGCGTTTTTACCGTCGTCGATGGTCTGGGTAGCAGCGGCGCTCTGCGACATGGCGGCTCTCTCTTTATTATGATTTTTTGCGATGCAAAGGGTAACGTTGATCGCCCTGAGAGTCTCGGCCACCTCCGGCCGGATTGTCTTTGTGCCAGCGCACAGCGATTGCCGCCAAGCCCTGTGCCGGTGAACAACCGCGTGCCGTATTTTTCAAGGATCTGTCCATCATGTTCGAACTCGATCACGACCTCGCTCAGGACATCGTCGACCGGGCGATGGCCATTTTGCCGTACAACGTCAACGTCATGGACAGCCAGGGCCTGATCCTCGGCAGCGGCGAACCGGAGCGCATCAACACCCGCCACGAAGGCGCGCAATTGGTGCTGGCGAACGGCCGGGTGGTCGAGATCGATGCGCAGACGGCGGTGCACCTCAAGGGTGTGCAGCCGGGCATCAACCTGCCGTTGTTGCTCGACCAGCGCTTGATCGGGGTGCTTGGCATCACCGGCGAACCGGAGCAATTGCGCACGTATGCCGAACTCGTACGCATGACCGCCGAAATGCTCGTTGGCCAGCGCAATCAGCAGGCCGAGCAGCAATGGCGGCGGCAGCGTTGCGATGATCTTTTGGCGTTGCTGTTGAGTGAGGCGGGCGATTCGCCGCGTCTGGTCGATGAGGCACAACAGCTCGGGCTCAAGCCACAATTGACGCGGGTGCCGTATCTGTTTGAGCTGGGCCTGGAACACGGCCCGGGGCAAACCGTCGAGGCGCTGAGTGCCTGGCTGATGTCGCGTTACCCGGACAGCTGGTGCGTGAGCTCGGCCAAGTCATCGCTGCTGTGGTGCCGGCCGGCGAGTCAGCACGTCGAGCATGACCGTCTGCTGGAAAAACTCGACGGCCTCGGCTGGAAGATTCTGCGCATTGCGGTGGGCGGGCAGGCCGATGGCCTGGCCGGGTTGCGCCGCTGTTATCGACGGGTCGGCGACTTGCTCGCTTATGGTCGTGATGTGCTGCCGCACTCGCGTTTGTTGACGCTGAACCGTTATCGGTTGCCGGTCATGTTGTGGCGCCATCGCAACGATGATGCACTGGACGAATTGCTCAAACCACTGCGCAAGGTAATCGCCAGGGACAGCAACGGGCAACTGCTGGCGACCTTGCGTAGCTGGTGCGAGCACGACGGGCAGAGTCAGGCCTGTGCCGAGGCGCTGGGCATCCATCGCAACAGCCTGCGCTATCGCATGGAGCGGATTGCTGAGCTGAGTGGGGTTAATCCTTTGAAGCTGGACGGGATGTTGGCGTTGTATCTGGGGGTGCAGTTGTTGCCGCAGACAGATCCGGGTTAATTGGGCGTCTTCAAAGACGCCATCGCGAGCTGGCTCACTCCTACATTTGGAATGCGCACCCCCTATAGGAGTGAGCCTGCTCGCGATAGGGCCGGAACATCCACCGCAAGGCTTTTGTGAAAATGAACAACAATCCTCCCTAACCCTTGTGCAGCCGACAGGCGTCAACGCCCATGCCGACTGGCAGCATGAAGGCCAATGCAACCGGAGAATTCGCATGAAGATCGTCATCGCCCCCGATTCGTTCAAGGACAGCCTGAGTGCCCAAGGCGTTGCCGAGGCCATTGCCCTGGGCCTGGCGCAGGTCTGGCCGCACGCGACGCTGGTCAAATGCCCGATGGCCGACGGCGGGGAAGGCACGGTCGAGTCGATTCTCGCCGCGTGCGAAGGCCAATTGCGCCGCACCCGCGTGCGTGGCCCGTTGGGGGCGCCGGTCAACGCGGCCTGGGGCTGGTTGCCGGGTAATCACACCGCAATCATCGAAATGGCCGAAGCCAGCGGCTTGCAGTTGGTGCCGCCGGGACAGCGTGATGCGTGTATCAGCAGTACATTTGGCACCGGTGAGTTGATTCGCGCGGCGCTGGACGCTGGCGCGCAGCGGGTGATCCTTGCCATTGGCGGCAGCGCCACCAACGATGGTGGTGCCGGGGCGATGCAAGCGTTGGGCGCGAAGCTGCTGGATGCGCAGAATCAGCCGTTGGTCCCCGGTGGCCTGGCCCTGGCGCAACTGGCGCGGCTGGACTTGAGTGAGCTTGACCCGCGCTTGTCCAGCGTGCGCTTCGACATCGCCGCCGACGTGAATAATCCACTGTGCGGCCCACACGGCGCCTCGGCGATTTTCGGTCCGCAAAAAGGCGCTTCGCCCGCGCAGGTTCAGCAACTCGATCAGGCACTGGGACATTTTGCCGAACTGTGCGCGCAGGCGCTGGGCAAGGATGTGCGCGATGAGCCGGGCAGCGGCGCGGCGGGTGGTCTGGGGTTTGCCGCGAAGGCGTTTCTCGGCGCGCTGTTTCAGGCCGGTGTCGAGGTGGTGGCGGAACTGGTTGGACTCGCTGAGGCGGTCAAAGGCGCGGATCTGGTGATCACCGGCGAAGGCCGCTTTGATGCGCAGACCCTGCGCGGCAAGACGCCGTTCGGTGTCGCGCGGGTCGCCAAACAATACGCCGTGCCGGTGATTGTCATCGCCGGCACCTTGGGTGAGGGCTATCAGGAGCTCTACCAACACGGCATCGACGCCGCGTTCGCCGTGACCAGCGGACCGATGACGCTGGAACAAGCCTGCGCCGAAGCCCCGCGTCTGCTACGTGAACGCGCCACCGACATCGCCCGGGTCTGGCAGCTCGCCGTCAAGCGCTGATCCGCGAGCCTTCTACGAAAATATTTGCGACGAACCCGAAACCTTCCTCAAGCCTGGCCGATACAACGATCAGGCGCACACAAAATTCGCATAACAGTGACGCCGGACTGCCGCCCGCCCAGGGGCCAGTGATCATGGCATGGACGCTCGTAGTTTCTTTCTTTCGAGAGTCCGACCATGTCCCTGCGTAATCTGAATATCGCGCCCCGTGCGTTCCTCGGTTTTGCCTTTATCGCCTTGCTGGTGATTGTCCTCGGCGTGTTCGCCGTCAGTCGCATGACGGTCATTCGTCAGGCGTCGATCGACATGGACACCAACCAGTTGCCAAGCGTGACCCACCTCAGCGTGGTCACGGAAAACGTCCTGCGCATGCGCATTCTCTCGTTCCGAGTGCTGGTCAATCGCGAACCGGCCAGCCTGCAAGAGGCGCAGACCCGCATCGCTGTGCTGGTCGACAAGGTGCGCAAAGCTCAGGCCAGCTACGCTGCGTTGCCGGCAGGTCCTGAAGAGCGCGCGGTCTTCCAGACATTTTCGACCACGCTCGACAATTACCTGCAAGCGCAGAACCAGATGCTTGAGCTGTCGCGCCAGGGCGATCTCGAAGCGCTGCGTGCGTTGATCAACACGCGAATAAAGGAAGGCACCGATCAGATGGGCGAGCAGCTCAACAAGCTGATCGGCATGAACACGGCCGGGGCCAGAGCGGCGGCCACTCAAGCCGGTGAAAACTATGACAGCGCCATCACCGGGATCATCATCGTTGCCGTGATAGCGGCGCTGGCTACGGTGTTGCTCGCCTGGTTACTGACCCGCAGCATCGTCACACCGCTTAACCGCGCCGTGCAGGCCGCGCAAACCATTGCCGGCGGCGACCTGAGCAAAGCCATCGAGATCGACGGCAAGGACGAACCGGCGCGTCTGCTGGAAGCCTTGGCCGCGATGCAAACCAATTTGCGTAAAACCATCGAACAGATTGCCGGTTCAGCTACACAACTGGGCGCCGCCGCCGAAGAGCTCAGCGCTGTCACCGAAGAAGCCTCGCGCGGCCTGCAGCAACAGAACAATGAAATCGAACAAGCCGCCACGGCCGTCAACGAGATGACCGCCGCCGTCGAGGAAGTCGCACGCAATGCCGTGTCCACTTCCGAAGCGTCGAACCAGTCGACTCAAGCCGCCCGCGAAGGCCGCGACCAAGTGGTGAAAACCGTCGACGCGATCCAGACCATGACCCACGACGTGCAAAACACCGCGCAAATGATCGAAGGCCTCGCCGCGCAAGGTCGTGACATCGGCAAGGTCCTGGACGTGATTCGCGCCATCGCCGAACAGACCAACCTGCTGGCGCTCAACGCCGCCATCGAAGCTGCCCGCGCGGGTGAGGCCGGGCGTGGTTTCGCCGTGGTCGCCGACGAAGTGCGGGCCCTGGCCCATCGCACTGCGCAATCGACCCAGGAAATCGAGAAAATGGTTGCCGGCATTCAGAACGGCACCGGCGAAGCGGTTTCGTCGATGCAGCAAAGCAACCAGCGCACCCAGTCCACTCTGGAAATGGCCCGCGCTGCCGGTGTGGCGCTGGAGCAAATCACTCATTCGATCCACCTGATCAACGAACGCAACCTGGTCATTGCCAGCGCGTCGGAAGAACAGGCGCAAGTGTCGCGGGAAGTCGATCGCAACCTGGTCAACATCCGCGACCTCGCCACGCAATCCGCAGCCGGCGCCAACCAGACCAGCGCCGCGACCCACGAGCTGTCGCGACTGGCGGTGGATTTGAACGCCATGGTGGCGCGTTTCGTGATTTGAGATACGGTGAAGGCTGGAAACCGCGCAATCAGGAGACGTACATGCGCTATTCAGCCTTGACCCAACGAATCGCCGGGAAGGGTGCCGCGGCCTGGCAGATTCACGACCGAGCGCTGGAACTGCGCGCCGAGGGCGTCGACGTTTTGTTGCTCAGCGTGGGCGATCCGGATTTCGGCACGCCGTTGCCGATTGTGCATGGCGCCATCGACAGCCTGTTGGCCGGCGATACGCACTATGCCGACATTCGTGGCCGGCTCGAGCTGCGCAGGCTGATTGCCGAGCGCCATTGCCAGCGCAGCGGTCAGCGCGTTGATCCGGACCAGGTGATTGTCCTGCCCGGCGCGCAATGCGCGGTGTATTCGGTGGCGCAGTGTCTGCTCGATCCGGGCGACGAAGTGATCGTCGCCGAACCGATGTACGTCACTTACGAGGGCGTGTTCGGCGCTTGCGGCGCCACGGTGATTGCGGTGCCGGTGCGGCCGGAAAACGCTTTTCGCGTCGACCCTGTCGATGTCGCTGCGCGAATCACCTCGAAGACCCGCGCCCTGTTGCTCAACAGTCCGAACAATCCAAGTGGCGCAAGTCTGTCACTGCCGATCTGGCAGGCACTGGCGGCACTGTGTATTCGTCACGATTTGTGGCTGATCAGCGACGAGGTCTACAGCGAGCTTTTATATGAAGGCCGACACATCAGCCCGGCGAGCCTGCCGGGCATGGCCGAACGCACGGCGACGATCAACAGCCTGTCGAAATCCCATGCGATGACCGGTTGGCGCATCGGCTGGATGATCGGGCCGAAACCGTTGGCTGAGCATTTGGTGAACCTGTCACTGAGCATGCTGTTCGGTCTGCCCGACTTTGTGCAGAAGGCTGCGCAGGTTGCCTTGGAGAGTGACTTGCCCGAGGTGGCGCAGATGCGTGAGGAGTACCGCTTGCGCCGGGATCTCGTCTGCGACCGTTTGCGCGATTGCCCGGGGCTGCGGCCGATTCGTCCGGATGGCGGCATGTTCGTCATGGTCGATGTACGCCAGACCGGCCTCGGCGCGCAGGCGTTTGCCGAGCAGTTGCTGGAGGGCTATGGCGTGTCGGTGCTTGCCGGCGAAGCATTCGGGCCGAGCGCGGCGGGGCACATTCGGATCGGGCTGGTGGTGGATCGGGTCAAACTGGCGGATGCCTGCGCGAGGATTGCGTTGTGCGCGGTGCAGCTGTTGCAAGCGCGTAGTGCCTGAAAAATTTGTATTGTTTGATCCGGCCCCTTCGCGAGCAAGCCCGCTCCCACAGGTGACGGCATTCCAATGTGGGAGCAGGCTTGTTTCCACAGGTGACCGCATTCCAAGGTGGGAGCGGGCTTGCTCCCACAAGCGACGGCATTCCAATGTGGGAGCGAGCCTGCTCGCGAAGGCGGTTTAGCAGACGCCGAAAGTCTCAGCCCTGCCAAGCGGTGGGATTCACCAGATTCGCCGGCCGCTGCCCACCCAACGCCGCCAACAGATTCTCCACCGCACACCGCGCCATCGCCTCACGCGTCTCATGGGTCGCCGAACCCATGTGCGGCGTCGCCACCACATTACTCAACTGCAACAACGGCGAGTCATGGTTCAACGGCTCGCGCTCAAACACATCCAGCCCCGCAGCGCGAATGCGCTTGTTGGCCAAGGCATCGATCATCGCCGCTTCATCGACTACTTTACCGCGCGAGATATTGATGAAAATGCTCTCCGGTCGCATCAGCGCAAACTGCTCCGCGCCGATCAGTCGTTCAGTCTGCGCCGTCAATGGCAAGGTCAGGCAAATGAAATCGGCCTGCTTGAGCAAATCATCGAGGCTGCGATATTGCGCGTCGAAACGTTCCTCGACCGCCGGTTTGCGCGACTGGCTGTGGTAGATCACCGGCATGCCGAAACCGAAATGTCCACGCTGAGCCAAGGCCTCGCCGATGCGGCCCATGCCGATGATGCCCAGCGTCTTGCCGTGCACATCGGTGCCGAAATGCGCCGGGCCGATGTTGCGACTCCATTGCCCGCCACGCACCATGTTGGCCAGTTCGACCACACGCCGCGCCGTGGCGAGGATCAGCGCAAAACCAGTGTCGGCGGTAGTTTCGGTGAGCACATCAGGAGTATTGGTGAGCAGGACGTTGCGTCGGCTCAGGTAATCGATGTCGTAGTTGTCGACACCTACCGAGACGCTGGCAATCGCCTCCAGTTGCGGCGCCAGATCCAGCAGCGCCGCATCGAGTTTCAGGCTGGCGCCGAGCAAACCGTGGGCGCGGGGCAGGGCATCGCGCAGTTGCATGAGGCCGTCGGCGTCGAGGCTTTCGATCAGCGTCACGTCAAACTGCTCTTGCAGCCGCGCCATCAGCGCTGGTGAAAGTTTCTTGTACAGCACGATGTGTTTTTTCATGGCAAATCCCTTCAGGAGTGCGCCGGCACGCGCGGCGTGGCGACGGCTTTGGCGACGACGCGATCACTGGCGCCGGGCTTGAGAAAAATCGTCAGCACCACCGACAGCAATAACGCGCCGCTCATCAACAGATACGACGCGCCAGGCGAACCGGTGGAGCTGTTCAGGTAGCCGACCAGATATGAACCGCCGAAAGAGCCGAGCGCGCCCATGCTGTTGATCAGCGCCATCGCGCCGCCGGCGACGTTGGCCGGCAGGATTTCCGGGACGATGGCAAAGAACGGCCCGTACGGCGCGTACATGCAGGCGCCAGCGATCACCAGCAGCGTGTACGACCACCAGAAGTGTTCGGCGCCGAGTGCGTAAGAACCGTAAAACGCGATTGAAGCGATCAGCAGCGGCGGCCAGACGAAGCGCTTACGCTTCTGCAATTTGTCCGAACCCCACGATATCGCGAGCATGCCGATCACCGCCGCCAGATACGGCAGCGCCGACAGCCAGCCGGCCTCGATCATGTCCATTTGCGCGCCGGCTTTAAGGATCGACGGCAGCCACAGGACGAAACCGTAAACGCCGATGCTCCAGCAGAAAAACTGCAGGGCCAGAATGATCACCTTCGGCGAACGGAACGCCTCGGCGTAATTCTTCACCGCTTTGATTCCGACCTGCTCAGCGGCAAGGGCGCTTTCCAGGTCGTGTTTTTCCTGCTCATTGAGCCACTTGGCCTGGGCTGGACGATCATCGGCCAGACGCCACCAGATAAACGCCCAGAATACCGCTGGCAAGCCTTCGATGATGAACATCCAGCGCCAGCTGAAATGCTGGACCAGATACCCCGAAACCACCGACATCCACAGCATGGTCACTGGGTTGCCGAGAATCAGAAAGGTGTTGGCGCGCGAGCGTTCGGCGCGGGTAAACCAATGACACAGGTAGACCAGCATGGCCGGCATCACCGCCGCTTCGACCACGCCGAGCATGAAGCGGATGACGATCAGCCAATAGGCGTTGGACACCACGCCGGTCAACGTGGCGAGACCGCCCCAGAGAATCAGGCTGACGAAAATCAGCTTCTTCACGCTGTGCTTTTGCGCGTAGATCGCGCCCGGCACCTGAAAGAAAAAGTAGCCGAGAAAGAACAGCGCGCCGAGCAACGAGGACAGGCCCGGAGTGATCATCAGGTCTTCGGCCATGCCGGACGCGGCGGCAAAACCGTAATTGGCGCGATCCAGATACGCCAGGCTGTAGGTGATGAACACAATGGGCATGATGTACCACCAGCGGCGGGTGGCAAGGGTTGCGGTTTTCATGGTGTGACTCCTGAGCTTGTTGTTTTTGTCGCAGCAGGTTCAATTAATCAGTTGTCTGTGACGGCCCCATCGCGAGCAGGCTCACTCCTACATTTGAAATGCGTTCCCTTGTAGGAGTGAGCCTGCTCGCGATCGGCGCCTTTGAATTCAACGAGGAGTTCCGCCCGGGTCGGCAACCCTTCCATATCTCCGCGACTCTGCACCGCGCGACTGCCAATCCAGTTGGCACGCTGCACCGCCTCGGCAAAGCTCTGGTGTTCCAGCAGGGCGCTGATCATCCCCACCGCGAAGCCGTCACCGGCGCCCACCGTATCGACGACGTTGGTCACCGGCACACCCGCGACAAAGCCCTGATCCAGATGCGTGCGGTAATAGGCGCCCTCCGGCCCGAGCTTGATCGCCACCGCCTCGGCGCCCTGGTCCAGATAAAACGCGGCAATGTCCGCCGGGTCGTCGAAACCGGTGAGCAAACGACCTTCACTCAATCCCGGCAGTACCCAGTGAGCGAGGGCGGCGAGACGGTTGATCTCGCGGATCATCTCGCCTTCACTGGCCCACAGGCTCGGGCGCAGATTGGGGTCGAACGACACGCTGCGCCCGGCGTTGCGCATCCGAGTCATCAGTTCAAACGACATTTCCCGTGCCGACGCCGACAGCGCGGGCGGAATCCCCGTGGCGTGCAGATGGCGGGCGTTAAGCAGCGATGGTTCGATCGATTTCGGCGACAGATGACTGGCTGCCGAACCGCGACGGAAATACTCGACCTGCGGGTCGCTGCCATCGTCGTTGCGGGACTTGAACTGGAAACCGGTCGGATGCTGTTTATCGATGTCGACGTGACTGCAATCGAGTCCTTCGTTAACCAACGTCTCGACCACAAAACGTCCGAGCGAATCGTTGCCGACCCGGCTCAGCCACGCCACGTTAAAACCCAGGCGCGACAGCCCGATCGCGACATTGCTGTCGGCCCCGGCGATGCGCTTGCGAAAAAGCTCGACCGCGGCCAGATCGCCGGTCTGCTCGGCGACCAGCATCGCCATGGTTTCGCCGAACGAGAGAATATCGATCTCAGACATGGGCAGGCTCCAGGCGCGATTGACCGAGGCGGGCGAGGGCGGCGACGTGTTCGCGGGTCAGTTGCACCAGATCATCGCCCTGCAGTGGATATTCGGCGGCGCGCATAACGCCTTGGTCCATGTGCCTTAGCAGTTGTTCCCACAGATGCAGGTCGCTGATGGCCGGCGGTACGGCGACCAGTTTGCCGTCGGCGCGACGGGCCACTGCTTTGCAATGCACATAACCCACGTGACGGCCGAGCGCGCGGGCGGCGCTGGCGGCGGACTGGTCCTGCCAGTGCCAGTTGCCAATATCGAAGGTCATTTTGATCGGCAGATTGTGCTGCTCGACGGCGTCGAAGAAGCGCTGAAACGGCTCGATGCGCCCGCCCTGCAAGGTCTGATCGTTCTCTACCAGCAGTTGCACGGGGCTGTGTTTGAGCCGCTCGGCCAATGCGTGCAAATCAGAGTTATCAGTGAAATAGCCGAGCGATACTTTCAGCCATTTCGAACCGAACGCCTGGGCCTGCTGCAGCGCAGTGATCAATTCGGGATTCGGCTGCGCCTGGCCGGCGAGCCACAGTTCGGTGGGCGAGGAATAGATGCTTTGCAAACCCTGCGCCTGAGTGGCCTGGGCCAACTGCGCAGGATCTTCGCGGGTCAGCAGTTCTTCGCGCCACTCGATGCGATTGGCGCCGGCCGCGGCCAGAATATCGATGAAAGAATCTTGCCCACGCTGGCGCACAAGCTCGGCGCCGTAGCTGGACAGACTGATGGAAACGGCGGGTTTATTCATTGTTATTGACCTCTGAAACCGGTTTCATTTTTGTTCAAAAAAATATCTGATGTTTTGTGTTGTTCTTTTGGGCCTTATCGCGAGCAGGCTCACTCCTACATTGGAAGGCATTTCAAATTGTAGGAGTGAGCCTGCTCGCGATGGCGTCATTTCAAGCGCCACGGACCCCAAGGGTCGAGCCCCGCTCAACCAGCACCGGCGCAAAATCCACCACCCGCGCCACCTCATCATCGCCGCGCAAACGCCTAAGCAGACACTCAAACGCCCGCGCGCCAATTTCCTGGGTCGGTTGCGCAAGAGCAGTAATCCCGCTGCCCACCAAGGGATACCAGTCCAGATCATCCAGCGCGATCAGTCCGACATCCTCAAACAGGCGCACACCGAGCGCGCGCAACACACGAGTCGCCTCCAGCGCCGCTACGCCGTTGGCGCAAAACAGCGCTTTCGGCCCTGCATCGGTTCGGTTCATAAACGTCTGAAGTTGGCTTTCAAGATCATCACCGGTTTCAATAACTTCACCGGTTAACCCCGAGCGCTGCGCAACCTGCGCCTGAAAACTGCTGACCCGCTCAATCCGCGAACTGGTGCCGTCGAACGGTTCGGTGACCAGCAATAGATCGCGATATCCGCGCTGCTCAAGGTGTGTGAGTGCCATTTCAATCGCTTGCGGGTTGTTCAGCCCGACCATGTCGCTGTCGAGCCCATCGACTTTGCGATCCACCAGCACCATCGGCATCTCGCGGCGCAACGCGTGTAACTCGTCACGGTGATGGCCCAGCGTGTTCACGATCAGCCCTTCGATGTTGTAGGAGCGCAACAGCGCCAGATGCTGGCGCTCCTGTTCATCATCGCGGTCGGTATTGCACACTACCAGGCTGTAACCGTGCGCACGGCAGGCGGTTTCCACGCCGTGCATCACTGCAATCGAATAAGGGTTACGGATATCGGCGACCAACATGCCGATCAGACGCGTCCGACCGCGTTTCAGGCCGCGGGCCATTTGGTTGGGGCGATAGCCGAGTTCGCTGATGGCCTGTTCGATGCGCAGGGCAATGGCATCGGAGAGCAGGGCGCGGTCATCGCCAATGAAGCGCGAAACGCTCGCCTTGGATACGCCGGCGCGTTCGGCGACATCAAGCATGGTCACGCGACTGCGCTGGGCGATGGAAAAATCATTCACGGTCTGAAACCTTGTTATTGGATTTATAGGGTGTCAGTGACTGGAAGGCACTGAAACCGGTTTCAGGAAACACCAAAAACAAATCCATCGTCAAGTGAATGATTGCCTGCCCTCCACCCGACGCCGACGGGCGGGGTTAACGGTCAGCCGAGCAAGCCTGCCGCGATATTGATGGAGAAGCCCAGGATTGCGGTGTTGAACACGAAGCCGATCAAGGATTGCGCCAATACGATTTTGCGCAGCTCCCGTGTGGCGACGCCGACATCTGCAGTCTGCACGGCCACGCCAATCGTGAACGAGAAGTACAGGAAGTCCCAATAATTGGGTGTGGTCAGCCCTTCAGCGAAGCGTAGCGCGGGTTCCCTGCCGTCCCAGGTGTAGTAGAGGCGCGCGTAATGTACGCAGAAAATCACCCCGATCAGTAACCATGAACCGATAACGGTCAACGCAGTGAAGCCGTAGTGAAGCAATTTCCGCGAGCTTTCCAGGTCCTTGCTGCCGGCCAGTTCGAGAGTAATGGCAGCCAGGCTCGCCAGCGCGGCGATGCACACCACGAATAGCACCAGGCCCGCATTTTCATCTTCGACTTCGGCGATGCGTTTGACGTCCGGCGCCTTGGCGCGCACGGTCAGCCAGAACATCAGGATCAGGTAAGCCCAGACACCGGCATTCCAGCCGACGAGGATTTTGCTGACGATCGAATCGGCGGGCGCCAGAAGTCCTGTCGCGAGGCCGAACAGTGTGGCGGCAGACAAGCGAGGATGGGTGCGGGCTAGGAAGCGCATGGGGACTCGATGGGCCAGGGCGGTTCAGATACCTTAGCCCAGCGATGTGAGGTGTGACTAGAATGCTGGCTGTATGCAAATCCTGTGTGAGCGAGCCTGCTCGCGAAGACGACGGTGGATTCGACATCAATGTTGGCAGACCGGATGCATTCGCGAGCAGGCTCGCTCCCACAGGTTCGATCAGTGATGCTTGGTGAATCGCCGCACGAGCTTCATCACGACGACAAAGAACACCGGCACGAAGATCACTGCCAATGTTGCGGTGATCATCCCGCCGATCACGCCGGTGCCGATTGCCTGCTGACTTGCCGAACTGGCACCCGTGGCAATGGCCAACGGTACTACGCCAAGAATGAACGCCAGCGAGGTCATGACGATCGGCCGCAGACGCAAACGCGCTGCTTGCAACGTCGCGTCGATCAGATCGTGGCCTTCGTCGTACAGGCTCTTGGCGAATTCGATGATCAGGATGGCGTTCTTCGCTGACAGGCCAATGATGGTGATCAGGCCAACCTTGAAGAACACATCGTTGGGCATCCCGCGCAGCGTCACTGCCAGCACCGCGCCAAGCACGCCCAGCGGGACTACGAGCAACACCGAAGTCGGGATTGACCAGCTCTCATAAAGCGCCGCCAGACACAGGAACACCACCAGCAACGACAAACCGAGCAGTATCGGCGCCTGGTTGCCGGACAAGCGTTCCTGCAACGACAAACCGGTCCATTCCTGGCCCAGACCTGTCGGCCCCTGCGCAACCAGACGTTCGATTTCCGCCATGGCCTCACCAGTGCTGTACCCCGCAGACGGTTCGCCGGAGATTGCAATCGCCGGGTAGCCGTTGTATCGGGTCAACTGCGCCGGGCCTTGAATCCAGTTGGCCTGGACAAATGCCGACAGCGGCACCATGTTCCCGGCGTTGTTGCGCACGTGCATTTTCAGCAAGTCATCGACCTGACTGCGCTGGTCGCCCTCAGCCTGCACCACCACGCGCTGCATGCGGCCCTGATTGGGAAAGTCGTTGATGTAGCTGGAACCCACTGCAGTGGACAGCACGTTACCAATGTCGGCGAACGATACGCCCAAGGCGTTGGCCTGCTTGCGATCGACGATCAATTGCACTTGCGGCGCTTCGGCCAGTGCGCTTTCACGCACATTCATTAACACCGGACTCTTTTGCGCGGCGGCGAGCAGTTCCGTGCGCGCCTGCATCAAGGTCGCGTGGCCGAGGCCGCCGCGATCCTGTAAGCGAAACTCGAAACCACTCGACGTACCGAGACCGTCCACGGGTGGCGGCAGCACTGAGAAGGCCATGGCGTCCTTGATCTGGCTCAGGGCGACGTTGGCGCGGTCGGCAATCGAACTCGCGGCATCGTCGCTGCCACGTTCCGACCAATCCTTCAGCGTAGAAAACGCCAGCGCCGCGTTCTGCCCGCTGCCGGAGAAGCTGAAACCGAGAATCACCACGCTGTCACTGATGCCCGGTTCGCCAGCGTTATGCGCTTCAAGCTGTTCGGCCACTTGCACCGTGCGGTTTTTGGTTGCGCCGGGCGGCAATTGAATATCGGTGATGGTGTAACCCTGGTCTTCCGTCGGCAAAAACGAGGAGGGCAGGCGCGCAAAACACAGCCCAAGACCCACCAGCAGCACAACGTAGATCAACAGGTAGCGACCGGTGCGTTTCAGTGCATACCCGACCCAGCCCTGATAGCGATCGGTCAGGTGCTCGAAACGCCGGTTGAACCAGCCAAAGAACCCGGTTTTCTCGTGATGCTCACCTTTGGCGACAGGCTTGAGCAATGTCGCGCACAATGCCGGCGTCAAGGTCAGGGCGAGGAATGCCGAGAACAGAATCGAGGTCGCCATCGACAGCGAAAACTGCTGATAGATCACCCCGACCGAACCTTGCATGAACGCCATCGGGATAAACACCGCGACCAGCACCAGCGTGATGCCGATGATCGCACCGGTGATCTGCGTCATGGCCTTGCGCGTGGCTTCCTTGGGCGACAGGCCTTCGGTAGCCATGATGCGCTCGACGTTTTCGACCACGACAATGGCATCGTCCACCAGAATACCGATGGCCAGCACCATGCCGAACATGGTCAACACGTTGATCGAGAACCCTAGCGCCAGCATGGTCGCGAACGTGCCCATCAGCGCCACCGGCACCACCAGCGTCGGGATCAGCGTATAGCGCACGTTCTGCAGGAACAGGAACATCACCGCGAACACCAGCAGCATCGCTTCGCCGAGGGTGTAAACCACTTTGGTGATCGAGACCTTGACGAACGGTGAGGTGTCGTACGGGATCTTGTATTCCACGCCTGCCGGGAAGTAACGCGCCAGCTCATCCATTTTTGCCCGCACCAGCGTTGCGGTGTTCAGCGCATTGGCGCCCGGCGACAACTGCACGCCGACGGCCGTGGACGGCTTTCCATTCAAACGGGTGCCGAATTGGTATTCCTGACTGCCAATCTCGACTCGCGCGACATCGCCGATGCGCACGGTAGAGCCGTCGCGATTGGCCTTGAGCACGATGTCGGCGAACTCTTGCGGCGTCGACAACTGGCCCTTGACCAGAATCGTCGCGGTGATTTCCTGCGACGAGGGCGACGGCAGATCGCCGATGCTGCCCGCCGAGACCTGAGCGTTCTGCGCAACGATGGCTTCGTTGACGTCAGCTGGGGTCAGGTTGAAGGCAATCAGTTTCTGCGGATCGATCCAGATGCGCATGGCCCGTTCGGCGCCATACAACTGCGCCTTGCCGACGCCATCGAGACGCTTGATCTCGTTCATCACGTTACGCGCCAGATAATCGCTGAGCGCGACGTCATCGAGCTTGCCGTCGCTGGAGGTCAGGGTGATCAGCAACAGGAAGCCGGACGAGACTTTCTCGACCTGCAAGCCTTGCTGATTGACCGCTTGTGGCAGGCGTGACTCGACCACCTTGAGACGGTTTTGCACATCGACCTGCGCCAGTTCCGGGTTGGTGCCGGGCTGGAACGTCGCTTTGATCGTCGCGCTGCCGAGGCTGCTCTGCGATTCGAAGTACAACAGGTGATCAGCGCCGTTGAGTTCTTCCTCGATCAGGCTGACCACGCTTTCATCGACGGTCTGCGCCGACGCGCCCGGGTACACGGCATAAATTTCAATCTGCGGCGGCGCGACATCGGGGTACTGCGCCACCGGCAACTGCGGGATGGCCAGCGCACCGGCCAACAGGATGAACAACGCGACAACCCAGGCGAACACCGGGCGGTCGATAAAGAACTGCGGCATAAAAAAGCGTCCTGCTTACTGACCAGAAGTCTGGGCGAGTGGAAGAGGGGTTTCGTCGATCTGCACTTTTTCGCCGGGACGGGCATGTTGCAGGCCTTCGGTGATGATGCGGTCGCCGGGCTTGAGGCCGCCGGTAACAATCCAGCGATTGTTCTGCACCGCGCCCAGTTGCACCGGTTGCAGCGCCACACGCAATTGCTCATCAACCGTCAGCACCTGGGCAACGCCGGCGCTGTCACGCTGTACGGCCCGTTGCGGCACGGTGATGCCGTTCTGGATGGTTGCCTGCTCGAGACGCACACGGATGAAACTGCCCGGCAACAGGTCGAGATCCGGATTGGGGAATTCGCTGCGCAGAATGATCTGCCCGGTGCCCGGATCGACCGTGATGTCGCTGAATAGCAATTTGCCCGGTAGCGGGTAGAGGCTGCCGTCATCCTGAATCAGCGTGGCTTTGACCTGATCCCGGCCGACTTCCTGCAACTGTCCGGAGCGGAATGCGCGGCGTAGCTCGTTGAGTTCGCGGGTCGACTGGGTGAGGTCGGCATGGATCGGGTCGAGCTGCTGGATCAGTGCCAGGGGCGTGGTTTCGTTCTGCCCGACCAGTGCCCCTTCGGTGACCAGCGCGCGACCGATTCGGCCGGATATCGGCGCGGTCACAGTGGCATAACCCAGATTGAGCTTCGCCCGTGTCACAGCGGCTTTGCTGGCAGAGACGTCGGCGGCGGTCTGCCGCGCATTGGCCCGTGCGTTGTCGTAATCCTGAGCACTGATGGCCTTGTCGTCGATCAACTGCGCATAGCGCTGCTCCTGCAATTTTGCCTGGAAGGCGTTGGCCTCGGCTTTGCGCAGCGCTGCTTCGGCGCTATCGAGGTCGGCCTTGAACGGTGCCGGGTCGATGCGAAACAGCACGTCGCCCTGTTTGACGTCGCTGCCTTCACGGAAGGTGCGTTGCAGAACCACGCCGGCGACCCTCGCGCGCACTTCGGCGATCCGTGGCGCGGCGATGCGCCCGCTCAGTTCGCTGCTGATGGACAGGGGGCGGGCCTGGAGGGTCTCGATGCGCACGGTCGCTGGCGGCGTCTGTTGTTCGGCGTTCGAGGATGAATCACAGGCGCCCAGCGACAACGCCATTGCGATCAGGCCGAGCCCGGCCAGCAGTTTCTTCGACATGTACAACCCCCAATATTGATGGCCGCATCCTACGGCCAGACGAGGAGGTTAGCGGTGAAGCTTTGTAGCTGCTGTGTGAAATTGTGTAAGGGTTTTGCTCAGGGGCGGGTGAGGACGTATATCCTGCAGGCCTGAAATTTATTGCGACAGTTCGATCGCTTTCGCGAGCAGGCTCGCTCCCACATTTGTCTACGATGTCCTGTGGGAGCGAGCCTGCTCCCGAATGAGCCCTGACTGTCGCCACTGCATCTTCTGGAACACCCATGCCCAACATCCTCCTGGTCGAAGACGACACCGCCCTCGCCGAACTGATCTCCAGCTACCTGGAACGCAACGGTTACTCCGTCAGCGTCATCGGCCGTGGCGACCACGTGCGCGAGCGGGCGCGGATCAATCCGCCGGATCTGGTGATCCTCGACCTGATGCTGCCGGGGCTGGATGGCCTGCAAGTCTGCCGCTTGCTGCGCGCGGATTCGGCGATGCTGCCGATTCTGATGCTCACCGCCCGCGACGACAGCCACGACCAGGTGCTGGGCCTGGAAATGGGCGCCGACGATTACGTTACCAAACCGTGCGAGCCGCGGGTGTTGCTGGCCCGGGTGCGGACGTTGTTGCGCCGCAGCAGCCTCGGCGAGCCGATGACGGTGAACGACCGCATCGTCATGGGCAACCTGTGCATTGACCTGTCCGAACGTACCGTCACCTGGCGCGAGCAAGCGGTGGAACTGTCCAGCGGTGAGTACAACTTGCTGGTGGTGCTCGCCCGGCATGCCGGCGAGGTGCTCAGCCGCGACCAGATTCTGCAACGCTTGCGCGGTATCGAATTCAACGGCACTGACCGCTCGGTGGACGTGGCGATTTCCAAGCTGCGGCGCAAGTTTGACGATCACGCGGGCGAGGCGCGCAAGATCAAGACTGTGTGGGGCAAAGGCTATCTGTTCAGCCGCTCCGAATGGGAATGCTGAGCTGATGTTTCGCATTCTGTTTCGCCTGTATCTGGTGACGATCGTTTCGTACAGCGCGGCGATTTATCTGGTGCCGGATCTGGTGGTGATGGCCTTCAGGGATCGGTTCGTCACCTATAACCTGGATTTTTCCCGTGGCCTGCAATCGCTGATCACCAAACAGTTTCATGCTGCACCGCAAGATCAGTGGCCAGCCATCGCGGCGACGATGGATAAGGAATTCCAGCCGCTGCACATTGTGCTGACGCGTATCGACGACGCTGTGTTCACGCCCATCGAGCAGGAGCGCCTGCACCGCGGTGAAAACGTGGTGCGCATTGGCGACTGGGGCTGGCGCACGTTGGCGGTCACCCCGCTGAATGATGAGATGGCGGTGCGCATGGTCGTTCCGCCCGATCCGGTGGACGTCGATTTGTTGTACTGGAGCATCAACGTGCTGATCGGCGCGACACTACTCGGCTGCCTGCTGCTCTGGCTGCGTCCGCACTGGCGCGATCTGGAGCGCCTGAAAAGCACCGCCGAGCGCTTCGGCAAGGGCCATCTGAGCGAACGCACGAACATTGCGCCAAGCTCCAACATCGGTAGCCTGGCCAAAGTCTTCGACACCATGGCCGGTGACATCGAAAACCTCCTGAACCAGCAACGCGACCTGCTCAATGCCGTTTCCCATGAGTTGCGCACGCCGTTGACGCGGCTGGATTTCGGCCTGGCGCTGGCACTGTCCGATGATTTGCCGGCTGCCAGTCGCGAACGCCTGCAAGGGTTGGTCGCGCATATTCGTGAGCTGGATGAGTTGGTGCTGGAATTGCTGTCTTACAGTCGCTTGCAGAATCCGGCGCAATTGCCCGAGCGAATCGAGGTGGCGCTGGATGAGTTCATCGACAGCATCCTGGGCAGTGTCGACGAGGAGCTGGAATCGCCGGAGATCGTTATCGATGTGTTGCTGCACGGTCAGTTGGAACGCTTTGCGCTGGATCCGCGTCTGACGGCGCGAGCGATCCAGAATCTGCTGCGCAATGCCATGCGCTATTGCGAAAAGCGCATTCAGATTGGTGTACAGGTCAATGTCGACGGCTGTGAAATCTGGGTGGACGATGACGGGATCGGTATCCCCGACGACGAGCGCGAGCGGATTTTCGAGCCTTTCTATCGGCTCGACCGCAGTCGCGACCGGGCGACCGGTGGTTTTGGCTTGGGCCTGGCAATCAGCCGCCGGGCTCTGGAAGCTCAGGGCGGAACCTTGACGGTAGAACACTCACCACTGGGTGGGGCGCGATTCAGGTTGTGGTTGCCGACATCCGCCTGAGTGCATCAGCTCGACCGTTCTCCAGAGATTCCATGAGGTTTCGTGGGACTATTCCGACCGACGGCGGTGATTTGCACTGATTTATGCGATTTACCTGTCAGGTCTGACAGTATTCATTGCAGTACAAGCGCGTTAGATTTTATCCGTGACGCAGCGCATTTCATGAATGCGTTGATCGAATTAATATTTGAGGATAAAAAAATGACACCTGAAGGAATAACTGTCACCGTCGAACCCTTTCCAGCTAAGAAGCCCATCAAAGGAACGGTTAGGGAGATCTATCAACTTCTGATGGACGGGACTGATAACGTAAATGTAGTCGTTGAGCTCGATGACGGGAGTGGGCTAGAGGAATTTAAGGCTCATGCCAACAAATACTCCATTGGCCAGAGAGTAGATGACTAAACCGCCACGACTGTCTTTAATGCAAACTGCGCGAGGTGCTGCCTAATCTAAAATAAGGCAGAATTTCTAACGCACGCATCGTTTTCGTGAACATTAGTTCTCACTGATTACTGTTCCTTTTACATGCTAATTGGCTGAACAGGCCGGCGAGTCTAAGCGTGCAATCGCTGGGTGCATATCCTATTCATTCGTAAGTTCACTCCCCGAGTGGCTGGTTTGCAATGCGCATTTTTGCGACTTGCTGTCCCAGACCTGACCTTTAGGACATTCCGGTTTCTGTACAGGTTGGTCTTCGTCAGCGCTGGCAAAACCTGCTTGAGCGGATACGAGAGCGACCAACAGCCAAGGGGTGGCGAACTTGACGCAACGGATAGTCATGGCAAAGCTCCACGGAAGGTATGTACTACTTAGAACACCACCGAACGAAATTCATTCATTGCGTTGTCAGCGACTGACGAATCCGGGGAGGCGGGGCTAGGCGATCGTTGGTTTTCCGCCCGGGCGGATCCCGCGCACCACGAGATATAGCAACGGCCCGATCGAAACGAAAACCACTGTCAGCAGGAGGTAAGGCAATACTGACCAGATTGACTGGCCACGAGATTTGGCATCCCTGACGATCCATACGCCAGCGAGTGTCGCCAGCAGATACAGATCGATCACCACCTGCGCCGTGTCTGGGCGCGACATCAGGCTGATCCCGAAGTCGATCAATGAATGTTCCGCCTGAATCATCACTGAAAGGGTGTAACCGCTAAAAGCGAGCAAGGCGGTGAGGGGCAGGGCGATGGACATCATGGATTCCTTCCTTGGGTGATAAGCAGAACGCCAGCCTACCGGCAGCTCGCAAAATAGGCCATTGACTTGTCAGTCGCCCGCAGGCTAATTTCCAGCCCATGACTTTCACCGTATTGCGCCACCAGCCAAGCATTATTACCGCCATTCCTCATTTGGCGGGCTAGCGCACGGCTGCAGCACCCAACCCGCCCCTGGAGGCGGGTTTTTACTTTCTGTCTCCCGGGTTCTGAAAAACGTCAGGAGACGACCATGCCGTATAGCCCCGCCCAGCAAGCCCTGCTTGAACAGTATGTGAAACAAATTCTGGCAGCGCCGGTGTACGACATTGCCGTGCGCACGCCGCTACAGGCAGCGCCGGCACTCTCTGATGCGCTGGGCAACAACGTCTTGCTCAAACGCGAAGACCTGCAACCGACGTTCTCCTTCAAGATTCGCGGCGCCTACAACAAACTGGTGCAACTGAGCGATGAGCAAAAGTCCCGTGGTGTCATCACCGCATCAGCCGGTAATCACGCCCAAGGTGTGGCGCTGGCCGCGCGCGAGTTGGGCATTGCGGCGACGATCGTCATGCCGTCGATGACACCGGAGCTTAAAGTTCTTGGGGTTCGCAGTCGCGGGGCCGAAGCGCTGCTGCACGGTGAGAGTTTTCCGTTTGCCCTGGCCCACGCGTTGCAACTGGCACAGCAAACCGGGCGCACCTTCGTTTCACCCTTCGATGACCCGCAAGTGATCGCCGGGCAGGGCACCGTGGCGATGGAGATCCTCCGCCAGCATCAAGGCGCTCTGGATGCGATCTTTATTCCGGTCGGCGGCGGTGGCTTGATCGCCGGCATTGCGGCTTACATCAAATACCTGCGCCCGGAAATACGCATCATCGGGGTCGAGTCTGAGCATTCGGCCTGCCTGCAAGCGGCGATGGTGGCGGACGAACGTGTGGTGTTGCCCTGCGTCGGTACGTTCGCCGACGGTGTGGCGGTGGCGCAGATCGGGGAATTCGGTTTCGAGGTTTGTCGTTTTTGCGTGGATGAGGTCATCACTGTCAGCAACGACGAACTGTGCGCTGCGATCAAGAACATCTATGACGACACCCGTTCGATCACCGAGCCCTCCGGTGCATTGGCCGTGGCCGGGATCAAGCGCTATGTTGCGCGAACCAGGGTGCGCGAGCAAACCTTCGTCGCCATCGATTCGGGCGCCAATATCAACTTCGATAGCCTGCGTCATGTCGCCGAGCGCGCCGCTGTGTGCGGCGTCACGGCGTGATGAGAGCAGAAGCGGCGATTATTGCTGGAGGGCGGTGCCGACTTTGTCCGACGCCGACCAGATGCGATAGCGCACCTCAACGTCAGCAGGTGCGTACACCACGACCGGCAGTTTGCTGTTGTAGCGCAACATGAAGCCATCCCCGACGACCGGCACGAACGCGCGTTTCTTCTCGCTGCCGGGCGGACAGGCCATCATCGTACTCATCGGGCCGATAACCTTCTCCAGGCGATAGAAGGGATAACCCCAGCCTTCAAGATTTTTTTCATCCAGAACGCCGCCCAAGCGCTGACGGTTGCAATCCACCTCAAGGGTCTTGCCTGCGAGAATTTCAACCTGGAAGTTTTCTTCCTGCTCCTGTTTGGGCAGGTGAATGACTTGGCGGGTGAATCCAGCTTCTGCTTTGGGGTACGGCGCGACGTCTTCAAGCCTGGCGGCGTGGGCGAGGGTGGACAGGCTGGCGATGATCAGGCCAGTCGTCGCATAAAGACGTAAAGAATTCATGGAAGCCTCCGTGCAGGTGAGATTGCAATGCAAGCATTCTTGCCGCCATGGCCCTCGAAAGCAAATTCGCGGCGGATTGCATATTGCAGGAGACGGGTGGTCGATTCATGCATTTTGCAAATAGCAAAGTACTGGCCCCGCCGCCAAGTCTTTGATTTCGCTAGGCTCAAAATGACCTGACCAAAGGCATGGTTTATGCGTCGTAATAGTGCAGCGCACCGGGTTTGGGCGCCTACACTCCAATGAGCATTTCGCAGTACTGCCCGTTGCCGACCAGGGAAAAGCGGGGAGCACACCCGTGCAGGATCGGCAAAAGGTCAGTGTGAATAGTTGATTGGCAAACGCATAGAAAGGAGAGGGTTCGCCATGTTTTTATCTGCCTTGGAACTTCGTAACATCATCGAAAGCAGCTTTCTGCCGAAACGCTGCCAATGCACGTTATCGCCGGACCTGTCGATGACCGTCAAAGTGTTCGGTGACCATCGAACCGATCAAGCCGATTTGTACGTCAGCGGAATCGACGCAAGCCGACTCAACAGCTGCCGTGAAATCAACAACCTGGTCGCGGGCCTGCGTTCGGATCTCGCCCAGCAGACAGCCTCGCATCAGCACAGCCCACGATCCCGAGCCATTTAACTCACCGTTTCAACCTGTTCGACCGTCACGCGCCGGGCCTGCACAAAGCCAAGGCCCAGCGCGAACTCGACCAGCACCGCGAGCAAAATCCCGGGGCCGGCATGGCCGTTGAGCCATTCGCCAAAACCGAGCGCCGCCAAGCCGAAACAGCCGACGATAAAGCCATTACTGAGCGCATTCCGTGCGACGGATGGCGGTGAATTGCGTAGGCAATAAAACATCACCCCCAACGCCACAAACAACACCGCACTACGTCTTGCGACTACGCCGGTGCCTTCCGAATAGCCAATACTCCAAATCGCCAGCAACACCTCCGGGAAAAATCCCCAGACCAGCGCCAACAGCAAACACAACATGGAAGTGAAGGTCGACAACGTACGAAACGACAACTGCATGGCCAGTCCTTGCGGCAGTAGGTAAGCCCTGAGCATACCTGCTGAAAACAGCTTAAACCTACCGCCAAACCGCAAATCAGAATTTTCTGTCAGTTCTGCAGACTGCACGCATCAGACAATTTCCTGTAACTGATCTCTGCAGGCTTGCCGGTGTTGTCGATGTACTTCATATCGGCCGTAATCACCTTGCACTCCTGCGTCGGCGGCTCGGTTAACGAAAGCACCTTCGCCACGTGAAGTGGCATGCCGTATTGGTAGGGCACAGCGTTGGACAGGATAGTGCTGTCATTGGCCTGGGCCAGCCCGACGAATGCGCTGAAGGCGAGGGTGGCGGTGAGCAGGATGGGATGAGTGTTCATGAGGGGACTCCCAAGTGACATAAGAACGCTCGGCATGACAACGGCCGAACCTGCCGCACTGGCGTCAGCGCGAGGGGGCTGAGGGCGTGCGGTTAGGTCGATTTTTTGACTGCGGGGTTAAGGGAGGGTTAACCGGATGAGTCGTGCGGAGCAGAAGGGAGAAGATGGCTCCTGTCTAGTTTTGCTGTTTCCTCGATCCAGTACCGTACCACAGACATATCGCTATTGTTTTCATATAAAAGTGCTGAGTACTCGAGCATTGCTTTTTGAAAACCATTCTCGAGTGACGCTTTAACCAGCACCCGACGTCAGCCGTAACTATCTGCCGAGTTTTTCAGGGAAAAAAGACAATGGTGGGTGAGTGTCCTTCCATTCCTTTGCCACAGCTCTTGAGCTATCAATCTGTTCAGCTGTCATCTTACTTCCAATTTCTTCAAGTGTATCGTGTACGAAATCTTGAATAGCGCCTCCACCGTCAAGCTCTTTCAACAGGCTAATCAGTGCATAACCTTTAACAAGGTCCAGAGGGTAGCCAACTTGGTCTGGTGCGTGTGCGATGTAAGAGCCATAACTACTAATTGCTTTCTGATCCCCCGTTTCAGCTGCTGTCTGAAGCCAATGGCGGACACCTTCGAGATCGCCCTTCTTATACAGGATCTCAATGTAGTCCATCATCGCTTTTGGGTTGCCGCCTTCAGAGGCAGCTTTCAGCCATTTGCTGATGGCCTCATCACGTTTTCCAGGTATAAGAAAAAACCCCTCACCTTGTCGATCACCTACGGCCATCCAATATTGAGCGAGCGCATAACCTGCTTCAGCAGATTTTTCTAACCAAGTACGATCAAAAGTTATTTCATACATTAAATATAGAGACTCAGGGTTGCCTGTCTCCACTTCCTTCATGGCTTGAATTTTTGCTTGGTTCAACCAATCGGAGCTTGATTTTTTGCTAGTGGGGCAATTGCCTGTTTTTTTACAAAGGTCATCATTTTGACGACCTAGTTGAATCATTGCAAATATGGATCCGTTATTAGCAGCTGTTTCATACCAATGGAGCGCTTCTGGCGTCATATAGCGATTGCGCTTCCGAAGAGCTTCGCCTAAGTAATATTGCGACTCCACATTTCCAGAGCGCGCTTCTTTTGCCAATACGGGCACGGCTGCATCAAGCTTTAATTGGTTATATAAAATACTGCCTGTAGAGACTTTGGTTTCTGACTCTGAAGCAAATATAGGGTCGGCACTCATAATAAATGTAGCGATAAAAAAGTGTGGGAGTAGCCTCATTGGCGCTAGTGTCCTAGCTTGTCAGGGAAGAACGAGAGCGGCGGGTGGCTGAGCTTCCACGTTTTCGCGAGCTCTTTTGCTTTTTCTAATTGCTCTTTTGACAGGCTTTTTTTCACTTCTGGCAATAAATCATTAACATTGTTTATTACGTTTCCACCACCATCAAGCTCTAGTAAGTTTGACAATAGCGCGTATGACTTCACTGGGTCTGATTCGAATCCATATTTTGGTTCGGCTTCGCCAATATATGACGCATAACCAAAAACTGCCGATACGTAGCCTAAAGCTGCAGCTTTTTCATTCCAATTTCTAAATGATGAAAAATCGGCTTTTTTAATCCTGCTAGCGGCAAATCCCATCATGGCCGGAGGATAACCATTTTCAGCAGCTGCTTTCATCCATTTTTCGATTTCATCTGATTTTTTGGAGGGCAGTAGAAATACCCCGCCTCCCTCTTGATACTTGGTTGCTAAACGAAATTGCGCTAATGCAAAACCTTTCTCTGCAGATTTTTCTAGCCACTCATCGTTTCCTGTTATCTCCCATAACAGGTACATCGACTCAGCGTTTCCATGGGATGCCTGATCAGTAGCAAGCTTCTTAGCTTTATTCATCCAATCTTCAGGCGTTTGCTGAGAGAAAGAACAGTTTTTCATAGTGATGCACAAATCTTGGTCTGCGCCCCCGAGCCGAATCATAGAATAAATATTCCCTTTATTTGCTGACTCTTCGTAAGCCTTTTGTGCTTCCTGTGTCATGTATCTGTTGTTTTTTCTTATTGATTCTCCCAAGTAGTAAAGTGCTTCATCGTCACCGCCTCCGGCTGCTATTTCCAGTTGTTCAATTGCGGAGATAGCTTTGTATTGGCTACATAACTCTATGCCTTTGATTTTTGCCTGGGATTGTTCCGTCGTGAGCGCGTTTGACTGGCCTGAAACTAGAGCTAAAAATGTTAACGCAGTGGCCGTCAGTTTCATGGGAGTCTTTGCCGAGTTATGGGTAGTGGCTTCATCAAAAGTAAGGGGCGATAGTTCGCCAAGGTAAAGCTCTGGGTGCGGCACCACCTAAAAATACGAGTGAATATATTTAGTTACTCAGCTTGTCGGGGAAGAAAGATAGCGGTGGGTGAGTCGCTTTCCACTCTTGAGCAACAGTTTTGGATTGTTCAATTTGTTCTGGTGTCATTCTTTCCGAAATTTTTTCGATTTTACGGTCAACGTAATCTTGCACGCCACCGGCGTCACCCAGTTCTTTTAATAAAGAAAAAATAGCGTAGCCTTTAACTAAATCCAATGAATAGCCTACTTTATCTGGGGTGTGTGAAATGTACGCACCATAGTTACTCATTGCGGCTTGTTCGCCGGTTGCTGCAGCCACCTCAAGCCAGTGTCGAATGCCTGCCATGTCTCCTTCCTCATAAAGCGTTTCTAGATATTGCATCATGGCTTTTGGGTTGCCACCCTCGGAAGAAAGCAGCAGCCATTTTCTTACTGACGCTTCACGTCCTCCAGGAGTGAAGAAGTAACCTTCTCCCTGCCTTTCACTGACAGCCATCCAATATTGCGCGAGTGGATAGCCTGAATTTGCAGATTTTTCCAACCAATGATGATCCAGCGTGATTTCATACATCAAATAGAGTGATTCAGGATCGCCATCATTTGCCTTCGGCAAGGTTATTTTTTTTGCTTCCGCGAACCATTCTGCTTGAGTTTTTTTTGACGGCGGGCAATTTTCCATTGTTGCGCAACGATCTCTTTTTGCCCGGCCCAACTGAATCATTGCATATATATTTTTTTTCTCTGCTGCCGATTCGTACCATAGTTGCGCTTCGGGAGTCATATAGCCATTTTTCTTTCGAAGAGACTCCGCCAGATAATACTGCGATTCAATATCGCCATTTTCTGCCTCTCGCTTTAGCTGCGGGATGGCATCATCTATTTTCATCTGATTGTAAAGAACGATTCCGCGTTGTTCATTATTCAGTGCGGCTGGAGATGCATTGGTAAGGTTGACGCTGTAAGGCAGCAATGAAATCAAACCCAAGCTGAACAGTAAGGCGATTTGACTTAGTTTGATTCTAATAGATCGATTCATTGGTAGCCTTTTAAATAGGGTGTCGCCCCGCTAGGCGAGTAGGTTGGTTCCAGTATGTAATTTTTTTGACAATATTCAGCTAGGTTTGCGCCAAGTAATTTTGTGTGGGCTTTGTAGCTTTCACGCGCTTCAACGCTCGCGTCATCGAAGAGGCTTCGTACACTTTCCGCCATGAAATTATCCAGTGACATGCGGTTTTTGCAATAGTCCTGTTTTCCTGCTTGCTCTTTTATACCGAACTCATTCATGGACATGCAGGTGAGTTCAAATTGACTTTGTGCTTTGTCAATAGTGTTGGTTTTCTTTGCGTTGTTGACTATCCAGCGCAGAATTCTTTCTATGGCTTTTTGCTGAAGAACATGAGCTTCGGGCTGACTATATACGCGACCCTTGTCAGATGTTCCATCGTCTTCAGAGCTGGCTACCGTAATCTTAAACCCGTCAGGTTGACTTATAAGCGTTCTTAGCAGTGGGCCCAATGCGCTAGGAATCGCATTCACGATCCACTCTTCGAGCTCGCTTTGGTTTCTATAATTCATGATCGCGTCTGCAATCGGTCCGCCCTTGCCACTACGAGTCAGAGATTCATACAGACTCATCACAACATCCCAACGCATCATGTACGCCATCGCCACATTCAATCCAGCAGCGCCCAAAGCGTTAAGTGCGGAAGCATACTCACTCGCTTCAGGATCCATCCACTCAACTTTACGGCCCTTGGTCTTATGCAGCTCTTTGCGATACAGGTTAATAAGGTCAACCACCGCCTCATAACCTACTTCAAATTTAAAACTACCGTTAGCGCCGGGCCCAAGCACTACCGTTGCCTTCAAATTAAGAATGAACCGCCCTTTATCCAGAGAAACTTGAGCGTTCCCTTGGAACCCCGCGCCTAACGCGACTCCTACGGACCCACTCAGTTTCGCGAGTGTCAGCCATGGGTTAGCGGTCTTTGCGTCTTTAGCGCTGCCCATACCCATCGACGGCGCGGTGCGTAAGGCGACGAGTTCTTTTGGCGGTGCCCAGTTTAATGCTCCAGTGAGTTCAATAGCGGCTTGCAAGCCGCCGAACACGTTGAAGCTTGCCTTCGCGCCATTTTCGACTTGAACATTGGCGAGACGACCGGATGACATTTGACCTGTGCTCAGGGTGCCCGCAGCGGTGGGAGCCTTTGATTGATGTTCGAGATCGGGAGTAGGGCTGTCGTCGCCGCTGTCGGCTTTCGCTTTCTTGGTTGCGTCATGATCGGAGCGTTCTTGTTTGGCTGAGGCGTCTTCGCGCTGTGCGCGTTTGACCGGGCTAAGGGAAGCTCCGTATTTGACATTGCCGAGAATAGGGCTCAGTTCGACGCTACCGGCCAGTAGCAACGAAGCCCCAGCATAACCCCAGGCTTTCACGCCAAAGTGGAAGGAAAAACGCCCAAAGTTCATTTTTTGGGGGCTACCGTCCAATAAGTAGTCGAGCGTGATTTCTTGTGCGCTGGTCTGGGCGGGCATGTCCACTTTCATCAATTGCACTTCGCCACGGGCCAGGTCCAGACTTAATCCAACCGCGGCGGATGCCTGAAAACCTTCAGCAGCGGAAATTTTCGGGCCTTCGAGTTTTACATCCCCGTGAATGCTTGGTTGTGGAGGCGTCAGGCAACGTACGAATTGTGCTTGCGGACTATTGTCAAAAAGCCGGACCTTGCCCCGAATACTCTTTTTGAAGACGAGTTGCTGGAGGTGCTGGCCCCAATTGGTTAGCGCGGCCTCGTCTTCAAGGTCCTTGACTTCATAACCTTGTTTTTTGATGTAAGCGTAGAAATCCTTGGCGATGAACCAGCCTTTTTTATCGAAGCAGTCGCCGACCTGATCGCTGAATTTTACCGCGCCCTGAGCCAGCAGCCATTGGCGGAACGAACTGAGCTCGCTGTTTTTTTCAGAGCCTTCGGTGGCATCTGCCGGGGGGCTTTTAAAGGCTTTGCCTATAGAGCCAGGGACTTTTTTTAAGTCCTCTTTCATGATCTTTTTTGCGTCTTTCAAGTTCGTCATACTGAACCAGCCCAAGGGCGTGCCCTTGGCGTCCGAGAGACTGACTTCGCGCAGGGGGAAGCCAGGTTTAACCATGCGATCTACTGGCTTGGGCTGGAATGCTTCCGGCTCCCAAATCAGATGACGTCCAGGTTTTGCCGCATTGACATTTTTCTGAGCGGTTCTTTGGAGGTCATCCTTGATTTTCTGCAGGCGATCCCATTCTGCGCGCTCCGCATCTACCAAACCTGCTGGTGCCTGCGCATTCTGGCCGGTCGCTTCGATCCAGCGTTTATACTTCTCCTGAAGCCGCGCGGTAACTTCCGCCTGTTTTTTCTCTGTATCCAGATACAGCTTGAATTGCTCGATGCCAGACGCAACCCCGTCGTTTATAAGCGCGAATTCGGGAAGCGCGATTCCATAATCTGACGCTTTCATGATGGATTCGGTGTATGCATGGTAATCCAGCGCATCGGCGTTTTTGTATAGCGTGTAAGCGTACCCAACCAGGTCGGCTGTACAATCATTCATGCCGCTGCACAAATTGTCATAGCTTTTTTTCTGCTCGGCCAAAGCTTTCGCCACGTCTTCAAGCGACACGGGTTTGAAGTCTTTGCTGCTGAGGAATTTTTTGCGTGCCTCAAGGTAAGTTTGCACGCGGGCGCGGGCTTCGATGGCTTCCTTGGAGTACAACGACCCACTTTCGTAGGTGTAGCCTTGCAGTTTAGCTGCCGCTACGGCCTCTTTTTTAAGCGCGTTGAACTCAGCCCGACGGTTGTGAAAGTCTACGTACTGCTGACGGATGCCCTCGCGGGCTTCCGTTTCGGCTGTCATTTGATCCATGCGCGATCGAGCAGTGTCCTCCTGAGGAAGGGAGGCAGGAGTAGCTACTGGACTTTTCTTATCGACTTCGTCTTGTCTTTGCTTAGCCGTCGCAGGATCTATGTCGATTTCATCTCCCAGAGCTTCAAACTCTTCCATGCGCGTGCGCTGCTCGCCCGAGAGGAAGTTGCTCAACTTTGGCTCAAGGAAGGACTCGAGCAAGCCTGACTCCTGAAGCCCGTTCAGGCGTTCATCACGAGGCTTGTTCGGCGCGATCATCTTCTCTAGTGCGAACATCGATTCTTTGATGGAGGACACTGCGCGCTCAGGCAGCAGCCAGAACTCTTGCTCTTCGGTGGCATATATCGCGCTGGCAAACTTTTTTGAGCATGGAGGCGCATGGGGCTTGAAGGTTTTCGAGTTCTGATCTGGGGTGTCTTTGACAGGCTCCAGTTCAACCAGATCCTCCGCAGAGCACTGAGTGGCGGCCTCCGGGGTTGCCTGCGCAGGCGGTTGAGCTGCGGCGGGTGTCTGAGCGACAGGCGCAGCGGGCGATTGTTCGCCTTTCGGAACGCTCAGGTTCCATCCGACTTTGACATTGTCCGGATGGGTGATGAAGGGGTTCATCTGACGAAGTTGCGCCACAGTGGTGTTGTAGCGCGTAGCGATCTTGCCCAGAGTTTCGCCAGGCATCACGGCGTGATTTGTAATTTCCATGGTGATTCCGTTCTGTTGTCGCGTCGCCTTAATGTTGAGCGACGGCGGCTGATTCCAGGAGCCGATCTACTTTGATAAACGACTCGTCCTTTGATTGCAGGATCGCCATGATCCCAAGCTGGGTCTCGAACAGCGGACCGTTCACGACAGGGCCAAGCTTGAGCAGGTGATCGCCATCATAAATGTTGTGTTTGAGCAGCAAGTCGAGGTTGTCCGCAATGTCATTCAAGCGGTCATCGTCTGGCTCATTGAATGCTGCGTACTCTTCATCGACCCAATACACCCAGCCCAGGCGCGCTTGTACTTTCGCAGCTGCCTCAGGCAGATTGAACGCCGCTCTATCACCTGACCATGTCGATTCACCGTTGGTCGTCCAGACCAGCCATCGACCACGTTCTTGACCGAAATGAATCGGCGCCGGGCTGTAGACCGCATTCCAGCAGCCTAGTAACTGGTCGAATGCTTTATCGGCGGTGTATGCCAGCGCTGCCCACAGACTCGGCTTGTGGAAGCTCAACAGACTTTGGCCACCCGAACCGTCATTTGCTCTAAGCAACCAGCGTGCATGAGCCAGGGCTTTTTCAGGATCCGGGGTTGAGATTGCAATTCCCGAAAAGCGTTCCTCACAAAGTTCCGCAGCGACCTTTGCCACTTTGCCGCCCTTTGGCGCCACCAGCCACAATGGCTCTTCAGGAATCTCTGCGAGGTCTGTCCCGACAAACAGACCGTGGGCAACAACGGGTTCGCCTACTCGATAAAGACGGCCCAAAGCGTCTGGCTGGAGCCCTTGGTCGATGATGAAACACAGCGATTCGCTGGTAACGGGCAAGTCCGAAAAATTATAACGAGGCTCCGAGAGGAGGGCGCTCAGCGCTTTTACATGCATGTGCAATCCTTACGGCTGCAAGCGCCGTTACTCTGTTTTCCACACAGCGGGGTGATACCTGACTCATTAAGACGGGCAGGGAGCGGTGCTTTCCCCGCCTTATCCGCATCCACAACCTTCATAGGCCCCGGCAGCAACGGCGCCGCCGGCGTACCCACCCCAGGCGCACCGCCCGTATTCACCTTCACCTCAGCCCCGCTGATCGTCACGCCACCCGCATCGACCTTGACGAAGCTGCCGCCAGCCTTGGCGGTCAGTTCCATGGCGCCTTCGATCACCACTTTCTGGCCGGCGTAGTAGTGAATCTCGGTCCCAGCCTCAACAAACTGCCCAGTCCCCACCTTCACATGCTGCGTAACCCCCACCGTCAGGTGATCATCCGCGCGCATCTCACTGATCCGGTCCAGATGGGTAATCCGGTGCTCTTCAACCTTGAATTCGCTCAGCGTGTTGGCTTCCACGGTGTCGTGGCGTTCGTTGCCGACGCGGATTTTCTGGTCGTGTTCGATGTTTTCGTCCCAGTCGCGCTGGGCGTGGATGTAGATCTGTTCGGCGCCTTTTTTGTCTTCGATGCGGAATTCGTTGTAGCCCTTGCCGCCCGGGGAGCTGAGGGTTTTGAAGGTGCTGCGGGTTTTGTTCGCCGGCAGGTCGTAGGGGACGACGTTTTCCTTGTGGTACAGGCAGCCGGTGACGAGTGGCTGGTCGGGGTCGCCCTCGAGGAAGGTGACGAGGACTTCCATGCCGATACGCGGGATGGCGATGCCGCCGTAGGCTGCGCCGGCCCAGCCGCTGGCGACGCGGATCCAGCAGGTGGTTTTGTCGTCGGACTGGCCGTCGCGGTCCCAGTGGAATTGCACTTTGATGCGGCCGTACTGATCGCAGTGGATCTCTTCACCGGCGGGACCTGTGACGACGGCGGTCTGGCTGCCGAGGACTTTCGGTTTCGGGTGTTCGAGGGCAGGGCGGTAGTGCGCGTCCCAAGGGGTGGCAATGAAGCTGTTGCGGTAGCCCTGGTGGAAATCGCTCTTGTTGTCGGTGACGTCGCTGGTGACGTTTTCGCCGAGCACTTGCGGCTGTTTGCCTTCGTGGAAGACTTCCAGCAGCAGCCACAGGTCGTTCCACTCGGCGCGCGGGTGTTCGGCGAGGCTGAGGAAGTGGCCGCTGGTGAGGGTCGGTTCGTCACCTTTGCCTTCGGCGAGTTTGTAGTCGCTGCGATGGCGTTCGAGGGCGCGGGTCGAGAGGAACTTGCCACGCTCGCGGGTGGTGAAGCGGCCGGGGTAGTCGTAGTCTTCCTGGTCAGGGGCGAACTCGGATTTGGCGGCGCCTTCGGGAAGGATCTTCGGTTTTTCGAAATCGTAGTCGCGGCGGCTGACGCGGGTGGTGCGGGTTTCCAGACGCAGGTTGAAGCGCTTGATCACCGGTTTCTCGGCGGCCATGCCGGAGTCTTGCTGGTAGCTGACCGGCTTCAGTTTGCGGAACACGGTCTGGTCATCGCCGAACACCAGTTTGTGCCCGCTGCTGCTGTGCTGGAAGTGGAAGTGAATGCCTTCCTCTTCGCACAGACGCTGGATGAAATGCAGGTCGGATTCGTCGTACTGCACGCAGTATTCGCGTTCCGGGTACTCGGCGCCGAGCTGGAAACTATAAGCGTCCGCGAGAATGCCGCGGTCTTCCAGCACCTGAGCGATGATTTTCGGCACCGTCAACTGCTGGAAGATCTGCTGATCGTGGTTGTGCTGCAGATAGGCCAGTTGCGGCATCAGGCTGATGCAGTAGCGGGTCAAGGTTTTGCCCGAATCGCCTTGTTCGATGCGGTACACCTGGCCATGAATCTTGCCTTCGCCGGTGGCCCCGAAAGTCAGGCAGGCGCGCTTGTGCAGCAGCTCTTCGAGTTTCAGGTCGGGGCGGGCGCTGACCAGTTCGAGGTCGAAACGGAACGGTTCGTTGAGGGCTTCGCGACCGGTGAAGCTGAGGACTTGCAGGTCGGCGTTGGCGCCTTCGATCGTGAGGGTGATGTGGGTTGCATTGGCGTCCAGCATGCCTTGAATTCCGTCCGTTGAATAAGCAGGTGATGGATGTTGCAGGATTAGACCGCCTCATTCAAGGCGCAAATGGCGTAGGCGTGGGCGCCGCATCACATAGGGAAAACCCTTAGAGGTCCGTTTTGGCCCAGTAATACCGGGCATTTCGTTAACGTTGCTGGAGGCAGAATGCCGATATTGATGCGCCAGTATGGTCAGTGATGACCGCTTGGTTTCAGACCAAAGCGATTGGCGGTGCCCGAAAGATTGCTTTCGCGGGCAAGCCCGCTCCCACAGGTTTCTCGGGTGAACACGAAATCTGCGTTTACTGAGGTGCCTGTGGGAGCGGGCTTGCCCGCGAATGCGTCGTCAGCATCGGCGCTACAACCAATGCCAGAACCGGCTCCAGAACCCTCGATTCAAATCCTCCTTGCACCCGGCATACTGCCGCGCATACATATCTGAACGATTCTGCACCTTGCGCGCCGTCGGCGGCAGCCAGGCTTTGCTCGCGTAGGTCTTGTTGCGAAAGCCGCCCCAGCCTTCGTGGTAGTTGAGGTACTGGTTATAGGCGTCGTATTTGTAGACGCCGTTGATTGAGGTGGTCTTGTCCATGTACCAGCCGATGAAGTCGATGGCATCATCGAAGTCTTCGCGGTCGGCCCAGTTTCTGCCGGTGCTTTTCTGGTAATCGGACCACACTTCATCTTTGGCTTGCGCGTAACCCGACGCCGTCGACACCCGACCCCACGGAATCACCCAGAGCAGATATTTGCGCGGCGTCTTCGCGTCGTAGCGATAGCCGGACTCCTGATACATGATCGCGAAGGGCACCTGGATCGGTACGCCCCAGCGGTTTTGCGTGACTTGCGCGGCGTCGTACCAGTCGCTTTTTTCCCGGAAGATCTCGCAGATGTCTTCCGGCGAGCGGGGCGGCGAGGTGCCGCAACCGCTCAGCAGGGTTGCCAGTGTCAGGAGTGCAAAGGTCTGCCGGTAGTTCAAAAGCGGTTATCCCGTCATGCGCAAAAAGGCCGACAGTCTACGCGCTCAGCGCAATTGATGACGATAGGGCAGATCAGGGCCGGTTTTGCTGCAGGTCAGCGCGGCGGCTTGCACGGCGAACCTGAGCATGGCGTCGATCTGCTCGCGTGCGAGTTGCTGCACGCCCTCCACCGAATCCAGAGCATGTTCGCTCAGCCAGGTAATCAGCGCCGCCTGAAAGGTATCGCCGGCACCGACGGTATCGGCGATGTTCACCGAGGCGGCCGGCACCGACCATGTGCCGTGTCGGCGACTGAACACACTCGCACCGTCGCCTCCGCGAGTGAGAAAGACTAGTTGGCAGCGATGTTCGAGCCAGCCCTCGATCACGTTCTGCGGGTCCTGCTCGGGGTAGAGCAGGCTCAGGTCTTCGTCGCTGACCTTGATCAGGTCGGCCAGTTTTACCAGCGTGGCGATGCGTTCGCGCCACAGGTCGATGTTCGGCTCGGGATTGAGGCGCACGTTCGGATCAAGGCTGATCAGGCGTTTGCCGCTTTCGCGCTGGACCAGTTGCAGCAAGGTGTCGCCGACTGGCTGCACCACCAGCGAGTACGAGCCGACGTGCAAGCCGCGCACCTCAGGCCCCAGCGCCGGCAAATGCGCCGCGCTCAGTTGTCGGTCTGCACAGCCTTCGCCGCGAAAGCTGTAGTGCGGTGAGCCGTTGGCACCCACGGCAACCATCGCCTGGGTGGTCGGCGCGGCAAATTCCACGAGATAGTCCGGGCACACACCTTCCTCGCGCAGCACTTGTTGCAGACGCCGGCCCAGATAGTCAGTGGACAACCCACCGAACAAGGCTGAATCCACGCCGAGCCGGCGCAATCCCACCGCGACGTTGAACGGCGAGCCGCCGGCAATTGCCTTGAAATTCACTTTCGACGCCAGACCGCTGGCATCGTCTTCGCTGAAGAAATCAAACAGGGCTTCGCCACACACCAGGTACATAGTTGTTTGCTCTTTATAGGGTTGCGACATGCTGTTGATAGCGTTCGTAGGCCTGCTGGAACGCTGCGACATTGGCCGCGATCGGCAGGGTTTCACTGTTCGGGTCAAGCTTGACACAGCGCTGACACAGGTCGGCAAGGCTGACTTCGTGTCCGTCAGTCCACGATTGGCACCACGCCGCCTGGATCGCCGCGCCCAGTGCCGCCGCTTCGCTTTGCTCGGTGCAGATCACCGAGGTGTTCATGATGTCGGCGACGATCTGCCGCCACACGGCGCTTTTCGAGCCGCCGCCGATCAGGCAGATGCGCTGGCTTTGTAAACCATTCTGGCGCAGCAGATCCAGCCCGTAACGTAAACCGAACGTCGTGCCTTCGACGGCGGCGCGGCACAGGTTGGCCTGGGTCAGGTTGTCCAGCGTCAGCCCGTGCAGGCTGCCGGTGGCATGGGGCAGGGCGGGCACGCGCTCACCGTTGAAAAACGGCAGCAGGCTCACGCCGTCCGCACCGATGGGCGACTGCGCGACCAACTGGTTGAACTGAGGAAGATCGAGATTGAACAGCTCGCGAATCGCACCGGTGGCATTGGTCAGGTTCATGGTGCAGATCAGCGGCAGCCAGCCGCCGCTGGACGAACAGAAGGTTGCAACCGAGGCATCCGGGCTCACGCTGGGTACGTCGCCATAGGCGTACACCGTGCCGGAGGAGCCGAGGCTCATGGTGATTGCGCCGGGCCGGATGTTGGCGGTGCCGATTGCGCCCATCATGTTGTCACCGCCGCCGCTGGCGACCACTGCATCAGGGTTGATGCCCAAGTGTTCGGCAACCGACGGCAGCAGCGTGCCGACCGCTTCATGGGCGTCGATCAGCTCTGGCAGCGCGGCTTGCAGGCGTCCGCTGGCGTCGATATCGCGCAGCAGCTGCAAGTCCCACTGGCGGGTGCGCACGTTGAAATAGCCGGTGCCAGACGCATCGCCGTATTCGCTGCAGCAACGCCCGGTCAGCCAGAAATTGAGGTAGTCGTGGGGCAGAAGGATCCGCGCGATACGTGCGAACACCTCGGGATGTTGCTCTTTGGTCCAGAGCAGCTTGGACACGGTATAGCCCGGTGCGATGGCCACGCCGAGGCGTTCCAGCGAACCTTTTTCGCCGCCCAGATGTTGCAGCAAACGGTCGTTTTCAGCGCTGGTTTCGGTGTCGCACCACAGCTTGGCAGGGCGCAGGACTTGCCCTTGATCGTCGAGCAGGACCAGGCCGTGCTGCTGGCCGGAGACGCCGATACCGAGAATCGACTGGCCGTCGACGTTCGCCGATTGCAATGCCTGACGCGTGGCGATGGTGAACGCGTCCAGCCATTGCTGGACGTCCTGTTCGCGGCGACCGTTGGCGCCGCTGATCATCGTGTGTGGCGCCGCGCCCTGGCCGAGTACCTGACCGCTGACGGCGTCGAGGATGATCGCTTTGGTGCCTTGGGTGCCGCAGTCGATACCCAGAAAAAGTTGTTGGGTCGTCACAGTAAGGTCCTCAGGGTGTCAGGGTGGTTCCGGGTCTGGCGGCTATTCGCGAGCAGGCTCGCTCCCACTGGACATATCCGGTTTTCCGAAATTCCTTGTGGGAGCGAGCCTGCTCGCGAAGGCGTCAGTGGCATCGTCGCAGGATCAGGCCAGGACCCGCTCCAGAGTCCGCGAAACCCCAACCGCGCGCAAACTCTCGCAGCACCACTCGAACGCCGCAACAAATTCCGCCGAGTTCGGTATCGCCGTGCCGAAAATCTCTTCGACGCCCAACAACCGTTCCGTTATCGACCCGTCCTCCGCCACCAGTCCCTGGCAAAAAGCCGCCCGCGGATCCGGTATCGAATAGGTATCGCCATTCTCGTCCACGCCCTTCAGATACAACGCCCACGCCGCTACCACCAATGCAGCGCGTCTGGTCTCGCGTCCATCGGCGATCAATCGGTTGATCGTCGGCACGGTGAACTTGGGGAATTTCGACGAGCCATCCGAACACACCCGCTCAAGTTGATCGGCAATCGCCTGATTGGAAAAGCGCGCCACCAGCGTGTCCTTGTAGTCGCTCAGGTCGATGCCCGGCACCGGTGCCAGTTGCGGTGTAACGTCGAGATCCATATAGGCGCGCATGTATCGCACGAACAACGGATCGTTCATGGTTTCGTGGACGAAACGATAGCCTTTCAGAAAACCCAGATACGTCAGGGCCAGATGGCTGCCGTTGAGCAGTTTGATTTTCATCTCTTCGTAGGGCGTTACATCGTCGGTGAACTGCACGCCGACCTTTTCCCAGGCCGGACGGCCGTTGACGAATTTGTCTTCCAGCACCCATTGCACGAACGGCTCGCAGACCACCGGCCAGGCATCGTCGACGGCGTGCTTGTCGGCCAGCTGCAGACGGTGCGCGGTGCTGGTCATTGGCGTGATGCGGTCGACCATGGCATTGGGGAAGCTGACGTTCTGCTCGATCCAGTCACGCAGGTCGGGATCGCGCAACGCGGCGAACGCCAGCAGCGCCTTGCGGGTCACCGCGCCGTTGTGCGGCAGGTTATCGCAGGACATCAAAGTGAACGCTGGCGTGCCCGCGCCACGGCGCTTGGCCAGGGCAGCACAGAGGAAACCGAACACGGTTTTCGGCGCGTCAGGGTGGGCCAGGTCGTGTTGAATCTGCGGCAAGTGCGCCATGAATTCGCCGTTGCTGTCGTCGATGCAGTAACCGCCCTCGGTGATGGTCAGCGAGACGATGCGGATCTGCGGATCGGCCAGTTTGTCGATCAGCGTCCGCGCGCCGTCCTCGGCCAACAGCATGTCGCGGATCGCGCCGATGACGCGCACTTCGGTGTCATCGCTGTCACCCAGTTCGAAGAGGGTGAAGAGGTAGTCCTGCTCCTTGAGATCGTCACGGGCACGGCGGTCTTCGGCACGCAGGCCGACGCCGCAGATCGCCCAGTCGAGTGCCTCGCCGCGGTTCATCAGCGCGTCGGTGTAATACGCCTGATGGGCGCGATGAAAACCGCCGACGCCAATGTGGGCGATGCCTTGGCGCGTGTCGCGCAGCCCATAGCGCGGCAGTTGCACTTCGGGGGCGAGGCGGTTGAGGTTGTGTGAGTTGAGTTTCATCGCAAAAGTCTCAGGCGGCCGCGCGCAGTGGGCGGGTCAGCGCCACGCCGTCGGCATTGAATAGATGGCAGTGAGTCGGGTCCAGACGCAGGCTCAGTTGTTCACCGTAACGGCTGGCCAGATCGCCGCGCACGCGCATGGTCAGGGCTTCACCGGCCGCGGTGGTGACGTGGCAGAAAGTGTCGCTGCCCAGCCGTTCGCTGACGTCGGCCGTGACCTGCAAGGTGCAGTCGCCCGGTTGCGCCAGCTCCAGATGCTCCGGGCGAATGCCCAGGGTCACGGCGCTGCCGACACTCAGCTCGCCGGCATTGAACGCCAGGACGATGCGGCTGCCCGCGTCCAGGGCCACTTCACAACTGTGGCCGTCAATGCGCGCAATCTTGCCCTTGAGGAAACCCATTTTCGGCGTGCCGAGGAACCCGGCGACAAACAGATTCGCCGGTTGGTGGTACAAGTCCAGCGGCGAGCCGACCTGTTCGATCCTGCCGCCATTGAGCACCACAACCTTGTCGGCCATGGTCATCGCTTCGACCTGATCATGGGTCACGTAGATCATCGTCGCTTGCAGGTCTTTATGCAGGCGCAGCAGTTCCAGACGCATCTGCACGCGCAACGCGGCGTCGAGGTTGGACAGCGGTTCGTCGAACAGGAAAATCTTTGGGTTGCGCACGATGGCGCGGCCGATCGCCACACGCTGACGCTGGCCACCGGACAGCTGTTTCGGCTTGCGCTCAAGCATCGGGCCGAGCTCAAGAATGCGCGCCGCTTCGCCGACCTTCTTTTCGACTTCAGCTTTCGGTACGCCGGCCAGATCGAGGGCGAACGACATGTTCTTTTTCACCGTCATGTGCGGGTACAGCGCGTAGGTCTGGAACACCATCGCCAGATCGCGCTTGGCCGGGCTGACTTCGGTGATGTCGCGGCCGTCGAGTTCGATGGTGCCGCCGCTGACTTCTTCCAGGCCGGCGATCAGCCGCAGCAAGGTGGATTTACCGCAGCCGGACGGGCCGACGAAGACCACGAATTCCTTGTCGTGCACTTCCAGGTCGATGCCCTTGATGATGGAAAAACCTTCGAAGCCTTTTTGCAGATTCTTGATTTTCAGGTTGGCCATGAGATGGGCCTCCGCAATTTATTATTCAGTTGAACCGGGCACGTTTTATGTAGGTGTGAGCCTGCTCGCGATAGCGGAATGTCATTCAACATAGATGTCGACTGACACGGCCTCATCGCGAGCAGGCTCACTCCTACAGAGGGTTGTGCCGGGTTCGGGATAGTCATTTCACCGCGCCAAAGGACAGGCCGCGCACCAGTTGTTTCTGGCTGATCCAGCCGAAGATCAGGATCGGCGCACAGGCCAGGGTCGAGACCGCCGACAACTTGGCCCAGAACAAGCCTTCGGGGCTGGAATACGAGGCGATCAACGCGGTCAGCGGCGCGGCTTTCGATGAGGTCAGGTTGAGCGACCAGAACGCTTCGTTCCAGCACAGGATCAGCGACAGCAGCACGGTCGATGCCAGTCCGCCCTTGGCAATCGGCAGCAGCACGCGAACCATTTCCTGCCACAGCGTCGCACCGTCGAGGCGGGCGGCTTCGAGGATGTCTTTGGGGATGTCTTTGAAGTAGGTGTAAACCATCCACACCACAATCGGCAGGTTGATCAGGGTGTAGATCACGATCAGTGCCACGCGCGTGTCGAGCAGGCCGAAACTCTTGGCCAACAGGTAGATCGGCATCAGCACGCCCACCGGCGGCAGCATTTTCGTCGAGAGCATCCACAGCAGCGTGCCTTTGGTGCGCTGAGTTTCGTAGAACGCCATGGAGTAGGCGGCCGGCACCGCGATCAGCAGGCACAGCGCCGTGGCGCTGAAGGAAATCACCACCGAGTTCCAGGCGAAACTGAAGTAATCACTGCGCTCATTGATGTGCAGATAGTTTTCAAGCGTCGGCGCGAAGATGAACTGTGGCGGCGTGGCGAACGCATCGATTTCGCTCTTGAAACTGGTCATCACCATCCAGAAGATCGGGAAGAAAATCACGATCGCGATGGCCCAGGCCAGCGTGCCGAGCAACAGGCTTTGCAAGCGGCGGGATTGTTGGAGAGTCATGGCGGGCCTCAGGTTTTGTCAGTCAGGTTTTTGCCGATCATCCGCACCAGAATGATCGCGGCGATGTTGGCAATGACCACGGCAATCAAGCCGCCTGCCGAAGCCATGCCGACGTCAAACTGCACGAGCGCCTGGTTGTAGATCAGGTAGGCAAGGTTGGTCGAGGCGTAACCGGGACCGCCGTTGGTGGTGGTGAAAATCTCGGCGAACACCGAGAGCAGGAAAATCGTCTCGATCATCACCACCACGGCAATCGGCCGTGCCAGGTGCGGCAGGGTCAGGTGCCAGAAAATCGCGATCGGGCCGGCACCGTCCAGGCGTGCGGCTTCTTTCTGTTCCTGATCCAACGACTGCATGGCGGTCATCAGGATCAGGATCGCGAAGGGCAACCACTGCCACGAAACAATGATGATGATCGACAGCAGCGGGTAGTGCGCGAGCCAGTCCACCGGTTGCGCCCCGAACAGTTTCCAGATGTAGGCGAGGATCCCCGAAACCGGGTGGAAGATCAGGTTCTTCCAGATCAGCGCGCCAACCGTGGGCATGATGAAAAACGGCGATATCAGCATGACCCTGACGATGCCGCGACCGAGGAATTCACTGGCTTCCAGCAGCGCGCTGATCAACACGCCGAACACCACGCTGATCAGCAACACACTGCCAACCAGCAGCAGGGTGTTGGTCGCACCGGGCATGAACCCCGAATCGCTCAGGAAGTAAGTGAAGTTCTCCAGCCCCACGAACTGGTTTTCACCGGGGTAGAGCAGGTTGTAGCGGATCATCGAAAAGTACACGGTCATGCCCAGCGGCACGATCATCCACAGCAGCAATAGCGCCACCGAAGGGCTGACCAGAAACCAGCCGGGATTGCGCACGCGGATTTTGCGCTGGGGTGGCGCAAGGTCGAGGTGGGCTTTGGCAGTTGAAGTATTCATGGCAGTAACCGATTTCCGACAGGCAAATGAAGATCCCCTGTAGGAGTGAGCCTGCTCGCGATAGCGGTGTGGTAGTCACCACTTGGCTGGATGGAAAACCGCTATCGCGAGCAGGCTCACTCCTACAAAAGGCAAGAGCGAACCGTGGAATTACTTGGGATAACCCGCGCGCTTCATCTCGCGCTCAGTGGTTTGCTGGGCCGCGGTGAGGGCTTGATCCACCGAGCTCTGGCCGATCAGCGCCGCCGAGAACAGCTTGCCGACCTGGGTGCCCACGGCCTGGAACTCAGGAATGGTCACCAGCTGAATACCGATGTAAGGCACCGGTTTTAGCGTCGGCTTGCTCGGGTCGGCTGCTTTCAGCGATTCCAGCGTCACCTTGGCAAACGGCGCGGCGCTCATGTACGCATCGCTGTAGGTCGAGGCGCGGGTGCCCGGCGGCACGTTAGCGATGCCGTCGGTCTTGGCGACCAGTTCGCCATACGCTTTGGAGGTGGCCCAGGCGCTGAAGACTTTCGCCGCGTCTTTGGACTTGGAGCTGGTCGGAATCGCCAGAGCCCACGAATACAGCCACGCTGAACCTTTATCGGTGACCTGATGCGGGGCAAAGGTGAAGCCGACGTGATCGGCGACCTTGCTTTGGGTTTTGTCGGTGACGAATGACCCCGCCACGCTGGCATCGACCCAGATCGCGCATTTGCCGCTGTTGAACAGCGCAAGGTTCTCGTTGAAACCATTGCTGGAGGCACCCGGCGGGCCGGATTTTTTCATGGTATCGACGTAGAAGTTCAGCGCGTTTTTCCACTCGGGACCGCTGAATTCGGGTTTCCACTGCTCATCGAACCAGCGCGCGCCGTAAGCATTGGCGACCGTGGTAATCAGCGCCATGTTCTCGCCCCAACCGGCCTTGCCGCGCAGGCAGATGCCGTACTGCTCTTTGTCTTTCTGAGTGAGCTTTTCCGCGAACCCGGCAATCTGTTCCCAGGTCGGCCGCTCCGGCATGGTCAGCCCGGCATTCTTGAACAGGTCGGTGCGGTAATAGGTGATCGAGCTTTCCGCGTAGAACGGCAGGGCATACAGCGAACCCTTGACCGACAAGCCTTCGCGCACCGACGGGAACACGTCGTCGAGGGCGTAATCGGCCGGCAGATCCTTCATCGGCTCCAGCCAGCCCTTGCCACCCCAGAGTGCCGCTTCGTACATGCCGATGGTCAGCACATCGAACTGCCCGCCCTGAGTGGCGATATCGGTGGTCAGGCGCTGACGCAGGACATTCTCTTCCAGCACCACCCAATTGAGCTTGATGTCCGGATGCTCGGTCTCGAAGGTTTTCGAGAGCTTTTGCATGCGGATCATGTCGCTGTTATTGACGGTGGCGATGGTCAGCGTCTGAGCGCCAAGGCTGACGCTGCCGAGGGTCATGCAGGTGAGGGCCAGCAGAGCTTTTGCAGTGGGTTGCATCGTGCACTCCTTTTCTGCACCCGGCGGGTCGCAGAAGGACAGTTATTGTTTTTGTGTCTTCCGAATGCAGGAAGAATCTGCGCTGATTACAACGGTCAATCGCTTGGGTGACAAATCATCCGTCGCACTTTTGTTGATACTTTTTTGCACTGGGCTTTGGCGACGGGAACGCAGGGTAGGGGATTGCAGCGGCCAGGGCTTATCCGATGTGTACAGGTTTCGGATACCCACAGCCCCCTGTAGGAGTGAGCCTGCTCGCGATAGCGGTGTGTCAGTTTGAAATGCGTTGGCTGACAAACCGCTATCGCGAGCAGGCTCACTCCTACAGGGAATTTGCGGTGTCAGTGGTGGTTTTGTTCCGTCAGGCGCTGGACAGCCAATCGCCGATAATGCGACGGCGTCATGCCCTTGAGTTGCTGAAAGCGCCGGTTGAAGTTGGAAATATTGTTGAAGCCAGATTCGAAACACACCTCGGTGACCGGTTTATCACCGTCGGCCAGCAATTCGCAGGACTTGCTGATGCGCAGGCGATTGACGAACTCGATGAAGTTGCGCCCGGTGGCCTGTTTGAACACGCGGCTGAAATAGGTCGGTGTCATGCCCAGGTGCTCGGCAACTTCCTCCAGCGAAATATCGCGGGCGTAGTGGCTGAAAATGTAGTCGACCGCACGGTTGGTGCGGTCGATGTTGTGCTCATCCGCCAGCTGCGGTGTGGTGGCGCCGGACAACAGCTGAAAATCATCGCTCGCCGCCAGCAACTCCATCAAGATGAAAAAGTGTCCGAGGCGGGTGATGCCCTGACTGTCGGCGATGCGTTGCATCAGGGTCATGGCTTGACGGATCGTGCGCTTGCAGCGGAATTCGATGCCGTACTGGGCACGCTCCAGCAACGGCGCCAGGGATTTAAGCTCGGCGAAGACCTGGTGACCGCTTTCAAACAACTCATCGGTGAAATTGACCAGCATGTCGCGCTTTTCCACCACTTCATCCTCGGCCACCTGGCTGATCCAGTTGTGCGGCAGATTCGGGCCGGTAAGAAACAGCGTCTCGGGATAGAAGTTGCCGATGTAATCGCCGATGAACACTTTGCCGGAACTGGCGACGATCAAGTGCAGTTCGTATTCCTTGTGGAAATGCCAGCGCACCAGCGGGCAAGGGAAACCATGCTGGCGGTAGATGATGGATAACCCGTTGTGGTCATCCATCAACTCGTAAGAAGGGTCGGTCACACGGGCGGTTCGGGTCATGGCTCGGTACTTTTCTTGTTATCGCCTGCCGATCATGCCTCGTTCCGCGCGCCTTGTGCCAGCGCACCGTGACGGTCAACGGCCCTGTCGGTTGCGTTCGAGCGCCGATTTATCCATGGCTTTCTGCCGATTGACCTCCAGGCAGAACTTCACGATGTTCGAATTTTTGATGAAGTCGAAGTTGATGATGTTGCACTTCTTCGCCCAGTCTGTTCTGGCCGGATCGAACCAATCGTCCAGTTCGTCGAGAATTCGCTGCGGACCACCGAGGGTGTAGCAGGTCGCTGACAGGGACCACATGTCCCATGTGCCCGGCGGATTGCTCATTACTTCGGTGATGAAGCGCTGCAGTTCCGCGGTGCTGACCTGCGACTGCCCGATCCAGCGATGATCAATCTGCCTGTCGAATGTGCCTTGGTCAACTGTCCAAGGCACGGATGCCGCCACCAACACTCTTTGCCTACGACTGATGTCTTTCAGCTCGCCAAGGGTCAAGCGGCGATGGTCCGGCGGGATCATCCGTTCGCCCAGATGTTGCAGCATCAGTTGTTTGAACTCGGCGTGATTGAATTTGGTGCTGCCATCGGCAAGTTCATGGAAATCCAGAACGATAAACTCGTCGCTGCTTCGCTCCAGAAAACCATTAATGTCGCGAACAAGATCACCCAAATGTCGAGTAGAGCGGTAATTGCTGTGTTGGAAGCGAAACTTGTTGAAGCCTGAAGCTTTCGCGTCATAAATGAGTCGGACGTCAAGTGCCCTTGCGCCGCGATTCAATTGCGAATAAAACGGCACGTCCTGACACGCGAGCCAGTTGGCTCCAGGAATCAGCGGGTAGGAAGCTTCCCAGTCGCAGCCCGCGTTGTGTGTGCCGGGTAATGTCAGTTCCATCAGCGATAAGTTATCGATGTGCGGCGTATCAGCCATCCATTGGTGTACCTGGATACTTGTTCCATTGTTCATGTGGTTGTTCCTGCGTTGTTTTGTGCGGAGGCAGAAGTTGTTTTCGCAGGAACGTTATAGTGGTTGTTTCTTGTTGAGCCAATGCTTGTTTTAATGCGAGTTATATGTAAATGGATATACCAGAATTGCTGTATTCAATCGCGCTGGTTTTTTGCTTCAATCCATTGCGCCATGTATTGCGTACTCTTGTGGAGATGATGTCGTAACATGCTGCCGGTAAAATTATCGTTTCTACGGGTTTGTAAGTGCTGCCGGCAGAACTGCAACTTTTCAACCAGCGCGGGGCCGTGTATCGCTTGCTGATAGCGTTCGGCGAGCAAGGCATCACCGGTCGCTTGGGCTGCTTGCCAGCGTGTTTCGTCCTGATAAAGCTGGACGGCCGCGTCGGCCAGCGCCGATGCCGAGCTTTCGACCGCGCCAGACCAGGCATGCGGGCCATGCATGGCCTCGGCACCGACAGGCGTGGTCACGCTTGGAGTGCCACAGAGCATGGCATCGATCAGCTTGCCTTTGATGCCCGCACCGAAGCGCAAGGGCGCCAGACAAATGCGCGCCTCGGACATCACCTGCAAGGCATCTTCCGCCCAGTTCATCACGTGAAACCCTTGAGCGGCATTGTGCAGGGCTGTGGCTTTCGGCGGTGTATAAGCGCCATAAACGTGCAACTGGGCGTCGGGAAGTCGCTGACGGATCAACGGCCAGAGTGTGGTTTTCATCCAGAGTACGGCGTCCCAGTTCGGCGCGTGGCGGAAGTTGCCGATGCTGAGGAAATGCGCACGCTGGGCAAATGCGCGGTGCGCCGTCGCCGGCGGATCAATCATCAGCGGACACCAATGGAGCAAGTCGCGTGGCAAGCCGAATTGCTCGACCAGCAGTTCGATTTCGACTTCAGAAATCATCAGGTTCAAGTCGCAGCGATACAGTGCGGCGATTTCGCGCTTGGCCATATCGGTGTCGGCCATCCGTTCAAACTCTTCGCGCAGGGCAGGGCGGAACAACTCACTGAAGTCATCCTGATCAGTGTTGGCTTTCAATCGTTCTTTGAGCCGTTGATGTCGCGCATGTCGCAGACTTTGCAGATCGGAGGTTTCCAGTACGCGTAACGCGTTCGGGCAGTGCTTTTCCACGCGCCAGCCGAACTGTTCTTCCATCATGAATTGGTCGAACAGCACGATGTCCGGTGCAAGTTCTGTGATGAACGCGTCGAAACTGCTGTTGTTCAACTCGATGGCGACTTCGCGGATGCCCAGCGAGGCGAGATCGGCCTTGTGTTCACCGGGCCCGGCCGGGCTGCTGAAGGTGATGTCCCAGCCTTGCCGCTGGAACGTTTCGAGTATTTGCATGACATGCCCGCTGGCCGCCGAAGAACGGGGTTCGGGCCAGACATAACCGATAACCAGAACTTTGGTGGCGCAGGGGCGAGTCATGTTTGGATCCTTGAGTACTGGCGAAAAAAGGCGCAATTAAACCACAGTGAAGGTGGCCGGATGCGCCTTGTTTCAGGCTACGGGATCATGGGAGCGGGCGAGGCGTTTTCGAGAGACCGAGCAGCACCGGGCCATCAATGAAACCCAGCGTTGTGGTGTTTTTCACACCCTGTTCAATGGTTTGCAAATTAGCGGCGAACTGGTCAGGAAGGGTCTTGCGTTGGTCAAGCAATGCGACGGCCAATAAATAGGATTCCGCATTCGCCAGCGCGGGGTAGTCCCGGACAACCTGTGGGAAGCTGCTCTTGGCTTTGTCGAACAACTCAAAGTGAGGCCGGTGGAAACTTGTGTGAGGATTGAACAGGTTGTTGGGGTGGGCTTTGTGCGGGTTCCGCGCAAAGTCGAGCAATGCGGCAGCATCAAATTCGCCTTTTAACGAATCCGGGAAGTTGACCGCATAATACATATCAAAGGTATTGGGGCCGCCGTGTGACATTTCATGAACCAGCACGTCACCGATAGCGGCATCGTCATATCTGTTTAGCTTGTAGTGGTCGTCCAGATTAGTTGGAAACACGCTTAGAAAGCGTGTCGCCGACTTGTCGTATTTAACCCCGCCCGCGAGTCCTTCCTTCCAACGCATATAGGCCGGCGGTGACAGAGCCGCAACGGCGCTATCCGTCGCCGGGCGAAACTCAATATTAGACAACTTCAACGACTCAAGGTCTGAGCGCATGACGCGCATGTTATCGACCAGATTCTCCGCGGCGGCGGCGGAGTCAGTGCCGAATACGTGTTTCAAAACGGCACGTACTTCTTCATCAGGTGCATTCGACAGTGTGCTGATCGCGTTATCCAACTTGCTTTTGGCGTGCGGAATCGCCTTGGTCAAATATCCTCGCGTGTAGCTGTGCGGCTTGTTAAGCCCCAACAGTTGTCTCAAACGTGAAAAATCACCCAAGCCCTGGACCTTCAGGCGCGGCCCCCACGCGCCACCGGTTTTGATATTCAGTGCGTGCCACTCCTTATTGCGCGGGAGCACTGCAAGATCAATCGCATCGCCCAGATCATCGGCATGACGCCACGCAGCCACGCGCACGTCGCTCAGACTGCCGGCCTTGATCAACGGATGAATATCGGTGCCGATGGCGAGTTTCTTCAACTGCCCGGTTGCCGTGCTGATAGCGTTCAGGGAGTGCTTGCCCACGTAAACGATGCCGCGCTTGGCATAACGAAAGCCTCCCTGTGCCAACGCCGGGAGCCCGTCGAGGGGGTTGAAAACAGACACGGCAGCACGGGCGACAGTGCTGGCGATCTTCAATATTTTCGCGGTGGTCGAACCGGTTTTGGCGATGATGCTCGCCACCGACGCCCCCACGCCGATCATCAATCCGATGATGGAAAGTCCGTCGAGCACACATCCACCAATGCCTTCAGCGACCCGGTCCGTCCGCCCCGAGCGGATATCCTCGATACATTGCTTGAAGGGGACGACGATGTTGATCAGCAGGGTTTCTACCTTCTCTTTTGTGGTGCGCCACTCCTCAAGTTCAGTCGGGACATTCAGCGAGCCATATATTTCCTCCCGGCTGGCCACCGGATGATGGGTCAGCAGCAACTCAGCGATATCGTTGACTTGGGGGGAAAAGAATAAAGGCACGGGCTGCACGCTGGCAGTTTCAAGTCTCAAGTGCCAAAGTTTTTCAACGACTACATTGGAAGTGATGCCGTTTCGTGCTTCGCTTCCTTCGTTGTACGCAGCATAATCCAGTGGCCAGTTGCGGGCCTTGTTCTTGGGTTGGAAATCGAATTTGCTGCCGGTAAAGGAAAGCTTCGGGTTGTCATTGATGATACCCGTACTATTTAGCAGCGCAGCCAGTTCCGGGCGCTCGCGAAACAGGCCGCGCAGTGTGAAAAATTCATAGGCCCGCAACGAAGTGCGATTTTCGCAGCAGACAATAATACCGTGGCGGCTTATCGCTTCGTCACGGGCGTTCTGTGTTTCCTGATTAGGATTGAGGGGGTTGACTTCTTTTCGCACGGTATAAAACGACAGCTTGCCGTTGGTCAATGCGTAGCGGTCGCGTTCAGGCAGGCTCGTGATAGCCATTTTGATAATAGAAGACAAAGCTGTTCGTACGCAGTCGTAATAATTATCGACAGCTTGCTTGAACACGTCATTGGCGGGTTTTAGTTGTGATAGCTTTTCAAACGCTTGGGCTGGCGGACGGAAGTCGCTCAGGGCGTCGAATCGCTGCGTGAACTTACCGTTTTCGATCAAGTCGTCGGAAAGATAGAGATCCAGGATTGAGAAGCGCATGCGCAATAAATGGTTTATTGCATCTTGATTATTGTCGGTCTTGCTTAACTGGTAATCATGATACAAGGCCCAATGGCCAAGCGGATTTGAATATCCCAGGAGTGCCAGCCAACCATTCTCGTTTAAACCATCGGCAAATTTCAGTTTATAAGCTTTCTGTTCCAGATAATCGCCGGCAGGCATTACCTTTTGCAGTTCCTCAAGTCCGACTTTCCTTCGGCTGGGCGGTGGCGTCGACAAGCCGGTTTCGGATTGCGCGAAGGCTTCCATGTATCGCTTGAAGCAAGACGTGGCCGTCACCACTTGGGCCTGGTCGTAATCCTTTGCTGCACGGTGGGGTATAACGCTGTTGAGAACTGCCCAGTTGATCACCGGCATAACGCCCGCTTGCTGATGCAGTTGAATTTGCTCGGGTGACACCGGCGCCAGCTCGGAAAACGCCATGATGTGCGCGTATTTCATCAGTCGCGATGAGCCGGGCGAAGCCTGTTCGATCAAGGCCACTGCCCGGGAAAGAGCCATCCAGCCAGGCTTTCCCAAGGTTAGCCCGGGAGGCACGTCTCGTATCAGTAGCTCAGGCGCTGCTCCGGCCAGCAGAAGGTGCGCCGCCAACGCCGCACTGTCCGGATCGGCCATGCCGGCAGCAACCAGATGATCCTCAAAGTCTTCGCGTACCTGGAGTGCCTGTAACGTTGCATTGGCAGGTTGGTACGGATCGAAGCCGGCCAGACTCGATTTGGCTTGCATGTCGATGACCAGCGCAGCCACAACCATCTCTTTAAGTTGACGTGAGCGTACCTGTTCGTCCACCTCCAGTTGCCAGTTGAGGCGCTCGTGCAGCGTCTGCCCCAGGTTGCTGGCGACTTTGCCGCTCAAGAATGTTTTCAGGAATCTGTCGGCGTGTTCGCGTTTATCGACAACCGCAATAGCATTGAAATTGGCGAAGACCAGCTTTTGCAAGAGGCGTGTCTTGCCCTGTGTGACCTCCTCAATGACGCCTGTAATTACGTCGCGATCAGCGGTCGACAAATGAAACGGCGAATCCTCTGGGGCGTTCAGTAGTTCATGGTAATCGCCGGCATCAGGCGCGGCGGGGATCTCGAACTGCAAGTAGCTGATCAGCTCGTTTAACTCGTCGCGTGATTCAGGTGCAGTCAAACCTTCGAACGCCAGCCATTGTGCGAGTTGAATGACTTCGCCGGTATAGACATAACCGCCGGTTATTTTTGCGAACGCAGCAAGCGTTTCAAGTTCGCTGTTCGCTGCACCGGGTACGTCGCGTCGACCGGTAAATTCGAGTGCGAACAGTACGCCGTTGCCATCGACGCCAAATCGGGCATCGAGGGTGAGGTCGTACTGCTTTGGGAGGTATGAAAACTCTTCCTTCGCGATCATTTTTTGCAACAGGTTGCGTGCCGGGTCGTACACTTCGTCAAAGGTGCTGTCAGGCACGCGCGGAATGAAAATGCTGCCGAACCTGGATTTGCCATGCAGGTGCGAAAACCAGCCGGTAGTGGACCAGAAGTCCTCATCGTGAGTCATTTTGGAGCAGGTAATTAAAGCTTCAATGACTTTGGCTTTTTCATTTTTATCGAAGTTGGAGCGATCAATAATGCGGGGTTTATCTGTAAAAATCAGGCGCATGCCGTTCTTCCTGAGTTGGATTGGTTTCAACTTTTGTTGGTTGTGGCGTCACGATAGAGTGACGCCTTAATTAGCAAGTTGACTCAGGATAAGGAGGCGCGGTTAGTGATTGAAAGCGTTTAAGCATTGCAAAGAGTGCTTGAGTATAACAAGGTGCTTCGACGTCATTTAACTTTTCAAGATGCCGTTTACTTTATCGCGTAGTTGATCAATCGAAAACGGCTTGCCGATCATGTACATGTCTTTCGGGACATCAATCGATTCGGCATAGCCACTGGCGAACAGTACAGGCAGTTCCGGGCGTGACTTTCGTGCTTCGGTGGCAAGTTCACGACCGTCCATGCCGGGTAGCCCCACATCCGTCATCATCAGATCGATGCGGGTGTCCAGATTCTTGAGGATTACCTGCGCCTCAGCGCTACCATCAGCCTCTACAACCGTGTATTCCAACTCCTCAAGCACATCGACAATGAGCATGCGCACGATGTCGTCGTCTTCTACGACGAGGATGGTGGCAGGGGTGGCAGGGTTGGCAGACATGACAGGACTCTCGGAAGAAGGAAATCGGGGGATACCGGTCGATCAAAATCACCGGACTCTTGCATGAGTAAATGGCGCATAGCCACAAGTTCCCGTTCTGATACAAAAAAAGAGCAGGGCCGTGCGCGGCGACAAGGATAACTGCTGCTGCCATCACAAAGGGCAGGCGTGTAGGAAAATGCCATCAATATTGTCAGAAAAATGGATCCAGCCTGTGGTTTTGGGGCAAACTCTCGGGTTTTCAACAGTTCGACAAGGCTGCCCCATGTCCTCTCCGTCTTCGGTTGATGAACAACGGTTTCGTAAACTTCTGAGTCGCAACATCAGCCTGCCGCTGGGTGTTGGCGCGATCAGTGCGGTGTTCTTCGTGTCGCTGATTACCTATTTGCTGTCGGTGATCCAGTGGGTCGAGCACACCGACCGGGTCATCAATAACGCCAACGAGGCGGTCAAGTTGACCGTCGACCTCGAAACCGGGATGCGCGGTTACCTGCTCAGTGGCGATGAGCATTTTCTCGATCCCTACGAAACGGCCAAGCCGCGTATCGCCGTCGCGCTCAACACGCTGCTCGAATTGACGGCGGACAATCCTATTCAGACCGATCGCCTGCGTCGTCTTCAGGCGTTGCAGGTGGAGTGGGCCAACTACGCGCAGTCGATGATTGATTTGCAGCGCAGCAGCGGCGATTACCGCGGCGCGGTGAAAGCGGGGCGGGGCAAGCGCCTGACGGATGAGATTCGTAAACAGTTTGAAGACGTGATCGAAACCGAGCAGGTCCTGCGCGCCACGCGCAACGAGGATGTACGCCGCACGACGGTCTGGAGCATCAGCCTGTACCTGCTGTTCATCGCCGGGATCAGCGGACTGCTGGCTTATATAGGTCGCCGTGATCTGGTCAACCTGTCCCAAAGTTACTCCGCCACCCTGTCGGCACAGGAGGCCAGCGCCCAACGTCTGGAGCGCCAGGCCTGGCTGCGCAATGGGCAAACGCAGTTGGCCGAGCAGGTGTTGGGGCAACTCACGCTGAATCTGCTGGGCCGCAATATTCTGCAGTTCTGCGCGCAATACCTGGGAAGCGCCGTCGCGGCGCTGTATGTGCGTGAAGAGCACGGTGGTCTCAAACGCGTCGCCACTTATGGTTTTTCCCGGGAGCAGGAAGACCAGGAACAGGTGATCTACAGTGGCGAAGGTATCGCCGGACAAGTCGCCCAGCAGGCGCGCCTGATTCGTCTGGACGCGGTGCCGGCCGATTACTTCAAGGTCAGCTCGGGTCTTGGCGAAGGTCTGCCGCACAGCGTGCTGGTGGTGCCGACCAGCGACGACGATCGGGTCAACGGTGTGATTGAACTGGGCTTTCTGCGCCCATTGACCGATCGCGACATCGACCTGCTGGAACTGATCGCCGGCAACATCGGTACGTCGATCGAAGCGGCACGTTACCGCCAGCGATTGCAGGAAGTGCTCGCCGAAACCCAGCAACTCAACGAAGAGTTGCAAGTGCAGCAGGAAGAGCTGAAAACCGCCAACGAAGAGCTGGAAGAACAGTCGCGCATCCTCAAGGAGTCCCAGGCGCACCTGGAAACCCAGCAGGTCGAACTGGAACAGACCAACGAGCAGCTTGCCGAGCAGGCGCAGACCCTGGCCGAGCAGCGCGATGCCATGGACTTGAAGAACAACTTGCTCAACCAGGCCCAGGTGCAGCTCGAAGAGCGCGCTGAAGAGTTGCAGCGTTCGAGCAAGTACAAGTCAGAATTTCTCGCCAATATGTCCCACGAACTGCGCACGCCGCTGAACAGTTCGCTGATTCTGGCCAAGTTGCTGGCGGAAAATCCGCACGAAAACCTCACCGCCGAACAGGTCAAGTTTGCCGAGTCCATCTACTCGGCAGGCAATGATCTGCTCAACCTGATCAACGACATTCTGGACATTTCCAAGGTTGAAGCCGGCAAGCTCGAGGTGGTTCCGGAGAACACCAGCGTCGCCCGTCTGGCCGACAGCCTGCGCAGCCTGTTCGAACCGGTGGCCGCCGACAAGCACCTGACGTTCAGTGTCGATTTGCTCCCGGGCGCGCCGTCGGTGCTGTTTACCGATCGCCAGCGTCTGGAGCAGGTGATCAAGAACCTGCTGTCCAATGCCGTGAAGTTCACCGAACAAGGCGCCGTCAGCCTGACCATCAGCGGTCAGCCGAACGACAGCATTGCCTTCGTTGTGCAAGATTCGGGGATTGGCATTGCGGCCGATCAGCAGGAAAGCATTTTCGAAGCGTTCCGCCAGGCCGACGGCACCACCAATCGCAAGTACGGCGGCACCGGACTGGGGCTGTCGATTTCCCGCGATCTGGCGACCTTGCTCGGTGGTTCGATCAGCGTCTCCAGTACACCGGGGCAGGGCAGCGTCTTCACGCTGGTATTGCCGCAACACTACAGCGAGTCCAACCAGGTCGCATCGCTACCGTCGACGTTTACCCCGCCGGCCCCGAGCGAGGCCGTCGCACCTGCACCCACGCCCGTGGTTTCGCCGCTGGCGCCAGTACACATTCCGCGCTTCGCCGACGACCGAGACAAGGCACCGTTTGCCACGCGGTGCATTCTGGTGGTGGAAGACGAGCCGAACTTTGCACACATCCTCTACGATCTGGCGCATGAACTCGGTTATCACTGCCTGGTAGCCCATGGCGCCGATGAGGGCTACGACCTGGCCCGTGAGTTCGTCCCGGACGCGATCCTGCTCGATATGCGCCTTCCGGATCACTCTGGTCTCACTGTGTTGCAACGCCTGAAGGAGCACGCTGGAACCCGACACATTCCGGTGCACGTAATCTCGGTCGAGGACCGGGTTGAGGCAGCGATGCACATGGGCGCGATCGGTTACGCCGTCAAACCCACCACCCGCGAGGAGCTAAAGGATGTATTCGCCCGCCTTGAAGCCAAGCTGACCCAGAAGGTCAAGCGCGTGCTGCTGGTCGAGGACGATGATTTGCAGCGCGAGAGCATTGCCCGGCTGATTGGCGATGAGGACATCGAAATCACCGCTGTAGGCCTCGCCCAGGATGCGCTGGAGTTGTTGCGCACCACGATCTACGACTGCATGGTGATCGACCTGAAACTGCCGGACATGCTCGGCAACGACTTGCTCAAGCGCATGTCCACCGAAGATATCTGTTCATTCCCGCCGGTCATCGTCTACACCGGACGCAACCTGACCCGCGATGAAGAGGCCGAACTGCGCAAGTATTCGCGTTCGATCATCATCAAGGGGGCGCGTTCGCCAGAGCGACTGCTGGACGAGGTCACACTCTTTCTGCACAAAGTCGAATCGCAGTTGTCCCATGAACGGCAGAAGATGCTCAAGACCGCACGCAGCCGCGACAAGGTCTTCGAAGGTCGCAAGGTGCTGCTGGTGGATGACGATGTCCGCAACATTTTCGCCCTGACCAGTGCGCTGGAGCACAAGGGCGCCGTGGTGGTGATCGGCCGTAACGGCCGTGAAGCCATTGAGAGACTCAACGAAGTCGAAGACATCGATCTGGTGTTGATGGACGTGATGATGCCGGAAATGGATGGTTTCGAAGCCACTGTCGAGATCCGCAAGGATCCGCGCTGGCGCAAGCTGCCGATCATTGCGGTGACGGCCAAGGCCATGAAAGACGACCAGGAACGCTGCCTGCAGGCCGGCGCAAATGACTATCTGGCCAAACCGATTGATCTCGATCGCCTGTTCTCGCTGATTCGCGTGTGGTTACCGAAGATGGAACGCATCTAGTGGAACGAAGTGAACGAAACAGCGAAATCGAACTGCGCTTGCTGATCGAGGCGATCTATCTCAAGTACAGCTACGATTTTCGCGATTACTCCGGCGCATCGATCAAGCGCCGGGTGCTGCATGCGTTGAACCAGTTCGAGTGCGCGACGATTTCAGCGTTGCAGGAGAAAGTCCTGCACGATCCGACGGCATTCATGCAGCTGCTGCAATTGCTGACGATCCCGGTCAGCGAGATGTTTCGCGATCCGTCGCACTTTCTCGCGATTCGCCAGGAAGTGGTGCCGTTGCTGCGCACCTATCCGTCGCTGAAGATCTGGATTGCCGGATGCAGCACGGGCGAGGAGGTGTACTCGATGGCGATCCTGTTGCGCGAAGAAGGCCTGCTTGACCGCACGATCATCTACGCCACCGACATCAACCCGCGCTCGCTGGATAAAGCCAAGCAAGGGATTTTCTCGATGGAGAACGTGCGTGCCTACACTGCCAATTACCAGCAGGCCGGCGGCCAGTGTTCGTTCGCCGACTATTACACGGCGGCGTACGGTTACGCGATTTTCGACAAGAGTCTGTGCGAGAACGTGACCTTCGCCGACCACAGCCTGGCCACCGACAGTGTGTTCTCCGAAACCCAGTTGATCTCCTGCCGTAACGTGTTGATCTATTTCAACAAGAAGCTTCAGGACCGGGCGTTCGGGCTGTTCCATGAATCGCTCTCGCACCGTGGCTTTCTGGTGCTGGGCAGCAAGGAAACCCTGGATTTTTCCAGCTACGCCAACCAGTTCGAGCCGCTGGTGAAACAAGAACGGATCTACCGCAAATCATGAACGGCACCCCAAGCCTGCCTCGAATCGAGGCTGTTGTGATCGGCGCGTCGGCCGGCGGCGTTGAAGCGCTGCTGACGCTGCTTGGCCCGCTGCGCCAAGGGTTTGTGCTGCCGATCATCATCGTCCTGCACCTGCCTGAAGAACGCCGCAGTCATTTGGCCGAAGTGTTTGCCCGGCGTGTGGCGCTGCCTGTGGAAGAAGCCCGCGACAAGCAAGACATCCTCCCCGGCACCGTCTATTTCGCCACGCCGGGTTATCACCTGTCTGTGGAGCAGGACCGCAGTCTGTCGTTGAGCCTGGAAGAGCGTTTGCATCATTCCCGGCCATCCATCGATTTTCTGTTCGAGTCCGCCGCCGACACGTACGGCCCGGCACTGGCCGCCGTGCTGCTGACCGGGGCCAACCACGACGGCGCACGTGGCCTGGCCGTCGTCAAACAGCGGGGCGGACTGACCATTGTCCAGGACCCCACAGAAGCACAAGTTGCCACCATGCCCCAGGCTGCGCTGAATGTTCACCAGCCGGATCATGTCCTAACCATTCACGGCATCGGCCGTCTGCTTGTCGAGCTGGAACGAATCGCATGCTGAGTAATATCCAAGCCAAATTGCTGATCGTCGACGATCTGCCGGAAAACCTGCTGGCCCTTGAAGCGTTGATCAAGCGTGAAGACCGCACCGTCTACAAGGCGCTGTCGGCAGATGAAGCGTTGTCGCTGCTGCTGCAACACGAATTCGCCATGGCCATCCTCGATGTACAAATGCCCGGCATGAACGGCTTTGAACTCGCCGAGTTGATGCGCGGCACCGAGAAAACCAAGAACATCCCGATCATCTTCGTCAGCGCCGCCGGCCGTGAACTGAACTATGCGTTCAAGGGCTACGAGAGCGGTGCGGTGGATTTCCTGCACAAGCCGCTGGATATCCATGCGGTGAAGAGCAAGGTCAACGTCTTTGTCGATTTGTATCGCCAGAGCAAGGCGATGAAGCAGCAGGTCGAAGCACTGGAGCAGGCGCGCCGCGAGCAGGAAGCCTTGCTCCAGCAGTTGCAGAGTACCCAGCTTGAGCTGGAGCAGGCTGTGCGTATGCGCGATGACTTCATGTCAATCGTCGCCCACGAAGTGCGCACGCCACTCAACGGGCTGATACTGGAAACCCAACTGCGCAAGATGCACCTGGCGCGGGACAACGCCTCGGCGTTCACGCTCGACAAAATGCACGCGATGGTCGACCGCGATGAACGGCAGATCAAAAGCCTGATCCGGCTGATCGAAGACATGCTCGACGTGTCGCGCATTCGCACCGGCAAGCTGTCGATCCGGCCGAGCCATTTCGATCTGGTGCAGTTGGTGAGCAATCTGCTGCAAAACTTTGCGCAACAGATCGAGGCGGCGGAAACCGAAGTGTCTTTCACCGCAGCGGAGCCGGTGGAGGGGCACTGGGATGAATTCCGGATCGAGCAGGTGGTGTCCAATCTGCTGACCAACGCCTTGCGTTACGGTGGTCGCAGTCCGATTCAGGTGCGCGTTTACCGCGTCGATGACGAGGCGCGTATCGAGGTGCAGGATCACGGCATCGGCATCAGTGCCGAGAACCAGAAGCGTATTTTTCAACAGTTCGAACGGGTCTCCGCCAAGACGGTAGTGGCCGGGCTCGGACTGGGTCTGTTCATCTCCGAGCAGATCGTCGCCGCCCATGGCGGCTCCATCGTCGTCGAGAGTGAAATCAACGAAGGCGCCCTGTTTCGCGTTTGTCTGCCCATCCAGGAAAACGGCACATCCGACGCAACCTCTGAGTGACCACACGGTCGTATCAGCAGCTATTGACCGAACAAAGGCTTCCCATGAGCGTAGATGCGCAAGATGTTGTACTCGTCGTCGAAGACGAACCGGTTATCTTGATGGTTCTGACCGATTACTTGTCAGGGCAGGGCTATCGCGTACTGCAAGCGGAAAACGGCGAGCAGGCATTCGAAATCCTCGCCAGCAAACCGCACCTGGACATGTTGATCACTGACTACCGTTTGCCGGGCGGCATCTCCGGCGTGCAGATCGCCGAACCTGCCGTGAAGTTGCGACCTGACCTCAAAGTGATTTTTATCAGCGGCTATCCGCAGGAAATCCGCGAGACCGGCAGCCCGATTACCAGCAAGGCGCCGATCCTTGAAAAACCGTTTGACCTGGACGTGCTGCAGGAAAAGATTCAGGAATTGCTGGCCTGAAAACGCGGCAAATGGCGCGATACCTGTAATTTCTGACAGTTGACACACGCGGCTTCAGAGCTAATAAAGACCTCGTAACCACCGCGAGGTCACTGTTCATGCATCGTCACACGCCAAAGCTTGCCGTCATTGAACCTCGTGGTGCCGCGGTACGCGAGGTCTCGTACTTTCGGCGATCGGGCCTGGACGAGCTTCAAGCCTATGTCTGGCAAACGGTTCATGACCTTCCGCGCCGCGCGAGTCACACGCGTGATCCGCGGCTGTTTTTGCGCTTTCAAAGCGACGATACCTCTCCCGCCAACCAGACCAGCATCACCACTCTGTCTGGAGCATCCTTGCTATCGGTCAACGTGGATGCCGGTTGGCGTTTGACGTTGACGGGAGCGTCTGGCCAGCCTCTTGAAAGCTGGGATCAAAAGCTCAATCACCGCCGCGTGCAATACGATGCGTGGCTGCGCCCGACGTTCGTGTTCGACCGTTCGGCCGGCGAGTCCGAGCACCGAAGCGAATGCCTGTCTTACGCCGACGCCAGCCTCGAGTCTGCCCGGCATAATCGCTGCGGGCAGTTGGTCCGTCATGACGATGCGGCGGGTTCGGCGTACTTTACTGAGTTTGGCCTCAACGGTGCGCCTATCGAGCAATCTCGGCGATTCCTCAAAGAGCTGAATGAGCCGGACTGGCCTGAAGAGGCAAGTAAGCGCGACGCCCTGCTGGAAGATTGGAATGCCATCACCGGTATGGACTACAACGCTTCAGGTGACCTGATCCGGCACGTTGATGCGCAGGGCAATCAACAATTGTTGCGACAGACCGTGGCCGGGGAATTGGCCCGGGCGTGTCTGAAACCGGTCGGCGCCAACGGATACACCACGTTAGTGGCTGATATCCGCTACAACGCGTCTGGTCAAATAGAACAGCAAACTGCCGGTAACGGGGTCGTCACTCGCAGCGTTTTCGACTCGCAGAATGGACGGCTCAATAGCCTGGCCGCGCAAGCGGCCAACGAGCCGGTGCTGCAGGATCTCGCGTATGACTATGATCCGGTGGGCAAGTTGCTAAGCATCACCGACAGCGCTCAGCCGATCCACTATTTCCGCAATCAACGAGTCGCGCCTCTCACCGCCTATGGGTACGACACGCTTGGGCAATTGATCAAAGCCTCTGGTCGGCAACGAATCCGGGCCCTGAGCGGGCCGCAGCTGCCCGAGTTCATCTCACCGGCGGATCCGCTGCAACTGGAAAATTATCAGCAGACGTTTGACTACGACAGCGCTGGTAACCTTTGTATGCTGCAGCACACCGCCGACAGTGGTTCGCGCTGCGAACGCACGGCTGTCGCGCTGACCAGCAATCGTAGTTTGCCGTACACCGTCGCAGGTGAGCGACCGGATGAGGTAGAAATCGCCAGACGTTACGACGCCAACGGCAATCTCAACCTGCTGCAAACAGGCCAGAATCTTCTTTGGGACAGGCGCAACCAGTTGCGCCAGGTCCATCAAGTGATTCGTAAAAACGGTCCCAACGATAGCGAGTGCTATTTTTATGACTGTACGGGTCAACGTCTGCGTAAAATTCGCACGGCACATACCCCTGAACTGACCCGCACCCATGAAACCCGCTATTTGCCGGGGCTGGAAATCCGCACTACAACTGAAGAAACCCTGCACATCATCACTGTTCAGGCTGGCCGCTGCACTGTGCAGGTCCTGCACTGGCAAAGGGGTCGGCCCTCGCGTATCGCCGACAATCAACATCGCTACATCCTCACCGATCATCTGGGCTCCAGCAGTCTGGAGCTGGATTTCGAGGCGCACCTGATCAGTCAGGAAAGTTACTATGCCTATGGCGCCACAGCTTGGTGGGCCGGGCGTGACGAGGTCGAGGCCAGCTACCGGACGGTGCGCTATTCAAGGCAAGAGCGCGACGCCACCGGCCTTTACTATTACGGGTTTCGTTACTACATGCCGTGGCGACAGCGATGGCTGAGTGCCGACCCGGGGGGCACCCACGATGGGCTGAATCTGTACGCGATGGTCGGTGGCAACCCGGTCGGGTATGTCGATTTGCAGGGCTTGTCGCGATGGGAGACGGCCAAGGCGATGATATGGGCCGGTGGCTTTGACTTTGCAGCAAAAGTGCCTGCGGCGGCTATCGGCTATCTCATAAAGGCTGCGAATCCGGCGAGTTGGGTGTTGGCAGTTGCAGGCGGGGCTTCGGCAGCGATCAATGGGGCGATCACGGGAGCAGCATGGGTCGCTCATAATCAGAATGAAGATATCGGTCGTTTACGGCGATATGCAGAGCGTTCCGCGGGAGCCTTGGGAGGCGCAGTATTAACGGCTGCTCCTGTGGCGGTTGAGCATTTTTTCACCCCGGGATTGAATCTTGCGGCAATCGATCAGATCACGTCATTAGGGGATAACTTCGGGTTTGAATTTTTTTCTCAATTCGAAGCAAGCCGGCCGAACAATGATTGGACGGGGACGCCTCCAAGAGCCGGTATTAACGCTGAGATCGGCGCTACGGTGCTGACTAAAGGGGTTTCCAAATTAATTGATTACAACCTGTTTGGTCCTGCGCAATCCCTTTCTGTAAGCCTTGCCCAAGAGGTTTTGTACCCCGCAGCTACCAAAGGGGCGGTGGCCATGAGTATGAGTTTTTCCCGCAGTTATTTCCCGGAGGAGGCGCCATACCAGGAAAGTCGAGATCTCTCGCAGTTTTCAGTTGTAAAACAGCTCAGCAATGTGGCCGGCCGAGATTCTTTTAGCGCGGTCCCTCGACTGGCGGCGCAAGGGCTGCAGCTTGAGGGCGTGAGCGCCGTAATCAGCGACGGCGTACGAGAAACCGTGAATTACGCTGTAAACTCCGGGTTTCAGATAATGCGAAATGCTTATAAACGCGACATAAAGTCCGGCCTGCAGAAAATGGTGAAAACGAATCGCCCACCGCTTGCTGACACAAAGGTTCAAAACTATGGGGCCGTTTGAGATTACCTGGCGCCTCTTTAGATCGTTTACCAGGCTGCGCAGCAAAGGCGGTTAACTTCAAATCAGCGCGAAGCAACTGCCCTGTTGATATAAATGGCGTGACCTGCTGTTGATGGGAGCTGATCATCAGATCATCCCCGGATCATCTCCCGCACCTTGGCGGTCAGCAGGTCGAATGTGAACGGCTTGGTGATCATCTGCATCCCTGAGTCGAGGAATCCGCCGCGCACCGCCGCGTGTTCGGCGTATCCGGTAATGAACAATACCTTCAGGCCTGGTCGGTACTGGCGGCCGACCTCCGCCAGTTGCCGGCCATTCATGCCGGGCAGGCCGACATCGCTGATCAACAGGTCGATGCGCTGCGAAGAGTTCAGGATCGGCATGGCGCCGTCCGCATCACTGGCCTCGACGAAGGCATACCCCAACTCACTGAGTACAGCGCTGACCAGCACGCGTACGGCCGGATCGTCTTCGACGATGAGCACGGTTTCGCCATCCATGGCATAGGGCGCTTGCTGCGAATCCGACACAGGGAGTTCAATTTCCTCACCGCGAAAGCGCGGCAGGTACAGTTTGACGGTGGTGCCCTGATCGATCTCGCTGTCGATCGACACATGGCCGCGTGATTGTTTGCTGAAACCGTAAATCATCGACAGGCCCAACCCGGTGCCCTGGCCGATGGGTTTGGTCGTAAAGAACGGGTCGAAGGCCCGGCTGACCACACTTTGCGGCATGCCGCTGCCATTGTCGGTAACGCTGAGCATGACGTAATCACCAGGCTCCAGATTGCTGTAGGCCTCGGTGAACTCCGGATGCAGCACCTCATTGCTGGTCGCCACCACCAGTTTGCCGCCTTCGGGCATGGCATCGCGGGCATTGATCACCAGGTTAAGCAGGGCGCTTTCCAGTTGATTGGGGTCGGCTTCGGCGACCCAGAGGTCGTCGTCCAGGCGCATTTCCAGATGAATACTTTCGTTGAGACTGCGCTGCAGCAGTTCACCCATCGACAGCACCAGCGTGTTCATTTGCACGGCTTTGGGGTCGAGCGACTGGCGCCGGGAGAACGCGAGCAGGCGGTGGGTCAGGCCGGCGGCGCGGTTGGCTGAGGTCACGCCAAGGTCAATCAGACTGTCGAGGTCTTCGGTACGGCCCCGGGCCAGACGCCGGCGCAACAGTTCCAGGCTGCCGATAATGCCCGTCAGCATGTTGTTGAAATCGTGTGCGATGCCGCCGGTGAGTTGACCGACCGCTTCCATCTTCTGCGACTGGCGCAACGCTTCTTCGTTATGACGAAGTTGCGCGGTGCGTTCTTCGACCTGTTGTTCAAGGGTTTCCAGGGTCGATTGCAGGCGCCGTTCGCTTTCGCTCAGATCAATCAGGCGGTCGCGGGCTTCATATTGTCGTCGCCGTCCGCGCAAGGCCGCGGTGACCAGACTGACCAGTGTCGCCGGGTGGAAAGGGCGCTCAAGAAACGTCACGTTGCCGAGCAATTCGCTCAGGCCGGACGGCGGGCCTTGTTCCTGGCCGCCGTGATGGGTCAGCAGCACGATCGGCAGGTCGGACCAGGCGGGCTGCTGATCGAGGTAGAGGATCAGCCCTTCCAGCTCTGGTCCGCGCAAGGCTTCCGCAGCGATCAACAGCAGCCCGGCGCCGAATTCCAGCTCGGCGCACAGGGCGCCGAGACTCGCCGTGATCTGACCCTCGTAACCTGCTTCGTTAAGGATCTTCAGCGCGATCTGACTGTCGCGACCCAAGGGCGCCAGAATCAGGACCCGTTCGGCCAGCGGCGTGTTGACCGTCACAAGCTTTCATCCTCGAGCAATGGATTGCTCGCTCCCATGTAAGTCGGTACGCCACGCAGTACGCCCTGAAAGGACTCCAGCGGTTGCCCGATGGTCATGCCGCGCGCGGAAATCCGGTATTCACGAATGGTCGATTCATGGTTGCCGGTGCGTTTCTTGATGATCGATATTGCCCGACGGACTTTGCCCAGGGCTTCGAAGTAACGCAACAGAATCACCGTGTCGGCCAGGTAAGTGATATCGACCGGCGCCTGCATGTCGCCGACGAGGCCATGCTGGGCAACGGTCATGAAAGTCGCCGCGCCTTTACGGTTCAGGTACAGCAGCAATTCGTGCATGTGCAGCACCAGCGCGTTTTCTTCCGGCATTGCCGCTTGATAGCCGTTGATGCTGTCGATGACCACGGTCTTGATGTCGCGCTCATCGACACAGCGCCGAACGCGGTATGACAATTCGCCTGGCGACAATTCGGCGGCGTCGACTTGTTCGATCAGCAAATTGCCGGTCGCCTGCAAGGCTTTGAGGTCGATGCCGATATGACGCATGCGTTCGAACAGCAGGCCCAGCTCTTCGTCGAAAATGAACAGCGCGGCCTTCTCGCCGCGGGCCACGGCGGCGGCCGCGAAAATCATCGAGATCAGCGATTTGCCGGTACCGGCCGGACCCAGGATCAGGGTGCTTGAACCGGTTTCGATACCGCCACCGAGCAGCGCGTCGAGTTCCTTGATGCCGCTCGATAATTGCAGTCGCGCATAGTCGCCGCGATGCTCGGCAGCGACCAGGCGCGGAAACACGTGCACGCCGTCGCCCATGATGGTGAAGTCGTGAAAGCCGCCACGGTATTTCTGCCCGCGATACTTGACTACGCGCACCCGGCGGCGCTCCGCGCCGTAGCTCGGCGTCAGCTCTTCAAGGCGAATCACGCCATGGGCCACGCTGTGCACGGTTTTGTCGAGGGATTCGGTGGTCAGGTCATCAAGCAACAGGACGGTGGCGTCATAGCGCACGAAGTAGTGCTTGATTGCGAGGATTTGTCGGCGATAACGCAACGAGCTCTGCGCCAGCAGACGGATCTCCGAGAGGCTGTCGAGGACGACGCGCGTCGGTTTGAAGCGTTCGACTACCTCGAAAATCTGCCGGGTTGCCTCGCCCAGTTCAAGGTCCGAGGAGTACAGCAGGCTTTGCTGATGCTCGGCGTTGAGCAGGCTTTCCGGCGGCGTCAGCTCGAATATTTCGATTTTTTCGTTCAGCTCCCAACCATGGGAGAGTGCGCCCTGGCGCAGTTCCTTCTCGGTTTCCGAGAGCGTGATGTACAGGCAGCGTTCACCTGCCAGCGCGCCGGCACGAAGGAAATGCAGGGCCACCGTGGTTTTACCCGTACCGGGTTCACCCTCGAGCAGGAACACGTGGCCACGAGACAGTCCACCGGCCAGAATGTCATCGAGACCTTCAACGCCGATGGCGGCTTTCGCACTGATCAACTCGTTTGATGTAGTCAAAAAACGCCCTCTTATGACTAGGGAATCAGGCGACTGGCTTAAGTGAGCCGCCTGAGTTACTTGACCTCATGGCGTGTTCACGGTTCCGCTTTTTCTTTCGATAGATGGCAGATTGCGCTCACTGAGCCTTGATCAGAGGCCTTGCTGCAGGGCCGGGTCGTCCGGGTTCAACTGCTCAAGTTGCGCCAACAGAATCTGCACGTTTTGCAGCTGGCCGCTTTCTTTCCAGTAGTTGATCAAAAGGACCCGCGCCTTGCGGTCGGCGGGGTGGCGCTGGACGATTTCCTGCAATTGTTTCTGCGCCGCTTCCAGCTCTTCTGCGCTGTGCAGGGTGGTCGCCAGGTCGTAGCGGTAATCTTTGTTGTCCGGTTCCAGCTCGACTGCCTTGGACAGGCCGAGCAGGGCGTATTCACGCTGGCCATGGTGCAACAGCCACAGGCCGAGGGCGTGTTGCAGATAGGCCGAATCGGGTTGCGCCTTGAGTTGTTGGGCGAGCAATTGACGCGCGGCATCGCTCTGGCCCTGACGGTCGAGCACGTCGATCTGCATCACCAGCGCCGGCAGATTGCCGGGTTCCAGCCGCAGCGTATTGTCCAGGGCCTGTCGGGCCTGCTTGTATTCAGCGTTATGAATGTAAAGACGCGCCAGTTGCGCCTGATTGGCAGCGCTTTCCGGCTGTCCTTCAAGCGCCTGTTGCCAGCCATCGATCGCTTGCTGCAACGGGGCGAAGTACAGCCCCAGCTCGTCAGGCGTCAGACCGAGCAGGGCATTGATGGCGGCGAAGCGGACCGTCTGATCCTCATCGTCCAGCAACGGTCCGAGCAGCAGACTGCGTTGCCCGCCGGGCACCAGACCGACGACACTTTTAATCGCAGCCACGCGCACTTGTGGCGCTTCGTGGTGCAGGTCCGCGTCGGCCAGTTTCAAGGCCTGTGGACTCGGATAATTAGGTAATTCACCATGTAGCCAGACCCGACGCTTGACCGAGATGTCCGGCCGGCCCATTTGCTGGTACAGCTGACGCGCCGCGCCGGGTTCGCCGGTTCGGGCTGCGTTCAACGCTTCGCTGTAGCCATGTTTGATAGCGTCGGGGAGGGTCGGTGTGGCGCTGCGCAAAGACAGCCAGACGACACCGAGGACCAGTACGAGGCCAAGGCCGATCAGCAGGTTGCGGCGGGACTGAGTCATGCGGGTTTCCGAAAGCTTCGAACTTGAGCAGAGCGGCAAGCTTCGGTCAGCTTGGCGCGTGAGTCAAACCCTTGCCAGCGAATCGTCCTACGCGTCGTGTCGACTGTGAAATCCGTCAGGCTTTTGAAGCAGTGTCTACGCTTGCAGAAGTCGTTTTAAAGAGTGTGCCCATGCCAGCGCTGTTTGCTTACTTCAAGGCTTTGATCCATCCCGGCCAGGCTGTTTTGCTGTTTGCCCTGCGCACCATCGCCGCCGGGCTGTTGACCCTTTATCTGGCGTTTGTGTTCGATCTCGAGCAACCCAAGTGGTCGATCATGGCCGTGGTCATTGTCAGTCAGCCGCTGGCGGGAATGGCGTTGGCGCGCAGCTTTGGCCAAGTGATTGGCACCACTGTCGGCGCGGCGGTGGCAGTGCTGATCATGGCGATTTTCCCTCAGGCGCCGTTGCCGTTCATTACCACGCTGGCCCTGTGGCTGGCGCTGTGCACGGCGGGCGGCACCTTGCTGCGCTACACCAGCTCCCAGGCGTTCGTGCTCAGCGGATACACTGCTGTGGTCGTGGCTTTGCTGGCGATTCCGGATCAGGACGGTACGTTTCTGCTCGCCGTCACTCGCGTCACTGAAACCCTGCTGGCGGTCGCTTGCGTTTGCGTGGTCAGCCTGTTGACGGCCCGGCCGGAAGCCGTCGCCAAGGGTTATTTTTCCAAGGTCGATCAGGTGATCAAACTGGCCGCCAGCCACGCCGCCGAGGTTCTTCGCACGGAAGAAAGCGAAGCCGATTTCCAGCGTCGGCAAATGCAGCTGCTCGGTGAAATCAGTGCGCTGGAAGGGTTGCGGCGCCATTTGTATTTCGATGCGCCACGGTTGCGCAGCGCCGATAACCTGGTATTGCTGCTGGGCAACCAACTGATGTTGCTGACCTCGCGACTCACCGCACTGCGTCATCAACGCGAACTGCTCATAGAGCGCTGGGAGGGCGATTTGCCGCCGCAGGTTCAGCAACTGCGGGCCGAGGAGCTGGCGTTACTGGATCAGTTGGCGCAACAGGGCCGTGCACTCCCTGGTGAGGACCGGCAGCGCTTCGTCACCTTGCAGCAACAGTTCGAAGCGTTGGCGTACAAAGCCGAGCAACAGACCGAGAACATGAGCGCGACCCTGCGCTCACTGGCCTGGGCCTTACGCTGGGAGCAGGCGCGACTGCTGCAGCAACTGGAGCAGATTCTTGAGCTGAGCGACGCCATTCAGCAAGGGCGACCGGCCAGTTGCCTGTATCGTGGCCAGTCAAGTCCGCTGCATCTGGATTTCACCCTGGCCTCGATGAACGCCATTCGAGCCTTTACTGCGCTTCTGGTCGCCGGGCTGATCTGGATCGAAACGGCATGGGACGGCGCGCGGGGCGGGATGATTCTGGTGGGGATTCTCTGCTCGCTGATGGCGACCTTTCCACGTCCGCTAATGGCTGCGCAAAGCTATGCCAGAGGGTTGGGACTGGCGCTGGTGGTGTCGGCGATCTATCAATACATGCTGGTGCCGGCGATCAGTGATTTCGAATTGCTGGCCTTGCTGCTGGTGCCGCTGTTGTATGCCATTGCCGTCGGTATTGCCAGTCCGGCGACTGCCGGGATCGGCATGGGGCTTGGCCTGTCGAGTTTCCTTATGATCGGGCCACAGAACTTCGGCACCGGGCAGAACACAGCGATTCAATGGTTCGAATTCGCCGGTGCCTACGTCAGTGCAGCCATGCTGGCGCTGATCGTCTATGCGCTGATCTTTCCGTTCCGCCCAGGCTTGCGAATTCGTCGGTTGTACGGCGAAGCGCGCGAGCAGGTATATCAACTGAGCAAAATGCCGGCGACCGATGAACAACAATTCGCCTTCGAGAGTCGGATGACCGACCGACTGACCAGCATGCTCGGCCTGTTGCCAGCAGCAAATGAGCGCGCCATGCAGCGATTGTATGAAATCAGTCTGGCTTGCGTAGCGTTGGGGGTGGCCACGCATCAGTTGCGTCAGCAGGCACAGAGCAACGCCTTGTTGACCGAGGCATTCACTCAGCGCCTGGCGTCGGCGTTACGCAAGACCGGTCGTTTCGTCGCCGGGCGTCAGGATGTACAACTCGCAGGGTTGCTGGCCATGCTCCACGAACTGGGCGATGAACTGGATGATTTGCATGCCACCAGTCATGAGCATTTATGGTCGGTGTTCCGCATGCGCGTGGCGCTACTGATCGTTGTGTCGTTCCTTGAACGCCACGGCGAGTATTTGCAACCTGAAGCTCTGGATGGAGAACCGCAACTTGCCCATTGATTTCGAGATTGGCGGCGTCTATCTGCCGCCGATTGCCCAAGCGCTGTTACTGGCAATTCCCATCTTCATGTTGCTGGACGGGTGTTTGCGGCGTCTGGGCGTGCTGCGTCTGGTCTGGCATGAGGCGCTGTTCGAGGGGGCGTTGTATGCCTGTGTCTGCGCCACACTGATTCTGTTGATGGGAGCCTGATGCCTTGAAAGCGCTAGTTGCACGAATGACGACCGTGGCGGTGGTGATCCTGGCGATCGTCCTTGGCTGGTTCGCCTGGGAGTATTACACCCGCGCGCCCTGGACCCGGGATGCCCGGGTGAGGGCAGATGTGGTGACGCTGTCGGCCGATGTCTCCGGACGTATCGCCAAGCTGGCGGTGCAGGACAATCAGCATGTCGACAAGGGCCAGTTATTGCTGGAAATCGATCCGGCGCGTTATCAATTGGCCGTAGAACATGCCCGGCGTTCGGTCGAGGTATCCAAGGCTTCGCTGGGGCAATCGCAAGCGGCGATTGTTGCCAGTGAAGCGTTGCTCAAACAACGCCAAAGCGAGGAGCGCCGGCGACGCACGCTGAAACAGGGCTTCGCCATTTCCGGCGAGGAATGGGAGAAATCGAGCACTGACGTGGCTGTCGCTCAGGCTGACCTGTTGCGCAATCAGGCCAACCTCGGGCTGGCCGAGGCCAATGTGCAGTTGGCGATTGCCGCCCTGACCCAGGCCGAACTCGATTTGCAGCGTACCCGCGTCGAGTCGCCGGTCAGCGGTTACGTGACCAACCTGCTGACCCGTCAAGGCGATTACGCGCAGGCAGGCGGCGCACTGCTGGCGCTGGTCGACAGCGATTCGTTCTATGTCAGTGGTTACTTCGAGGAAACCAAGCTGCCGCGAATCGAGGAGGGCGACCGGGTGCGCATTCAGTTGATGAGCGGAGAACGTTTTGGCGGAACGGTCGAAAGCATTGCTTTTGCCATCGCCGACCGCGAGAACGCCCCCGGCAGCCGGCTGCTGGCCAATATCAACCCGAGCTACACCTGGGTGAAACTGGCGCAACGGGTGCCGGTGCGCATTGGCATTGATGGTGATTTCGCCGGCAAGAATCGCTTGCGCGCCGGTACAACCGCGACCGTCACCGTCCTGGAAGATCACAACTCTCAAGACCAGCCCTGATCCACTGTGGGAGCGAGCCTGCTCGCGAAGGCGGAGTGTCAGCCACCGGTGATTTGCCTGACAGGGTGCTTTCGCGAGCAGGCTCGCTCCCACAAGGGACCTCATTGACCGAAAAAAGGCATAAAAAAACCCCGCGACCGAATGATACGCGGGGCAAAAGAATTGGTTGGTTGCGGCCAACCAAAGGAGCTCTTTAACAATCTTTACTTGCTGGCGACGGTCTCCGGTTGCCAGCCACCGCCGAGGGCTTTGTAGATCGCGACGATGCCGCGATACAGATCGACTTCGGCCTGGGCCTGGCTGTCTTCGGCGTTCAGGCGCTCGCGCTGGGCGTCGAGCAACACAAGGAAGTCGGTGGTGCCTTCGCGATAGCGGATCTCCGCGAGATCGGCGGCCTTGCGGCTCGATTCACTCTGACGAATCAGCGAGATCAGCCGTTGCTGACGTTTGCCGTAATCGCTGAACGCGTTTTCCGACTCTTCCAGGGCCAGCAAGACCTGTTGCTCATAGGTCGCCAGCGCACCTTCGGCTTCTGCATCGGCACCGCGCAAACGGGCGCGCACGCTGCCCAGATCAAACGCTGCCCAAGTGATGCTCGGGCCGAGCGCCCAGGCATTGGCGGCTGAGGAACCGATTTGCGAACCACGCCCGGCGGTCCAGCCAAGGAAGCCGCTGAGGCTCACCCGTGGGAACAGATCGGCTTTAGCCACGCCGATGCGCGCCGTGGCCGATGCCAATTGGCGTTCGGCGCTGAGGATGTCCGGACGACGTTGCAGCAGCTCGCCCGGATCGCCGATCGGCAAGGCCTTGGCAATGGCCGGCAGGTCTTTCGGACTCAAATCGACAGTCAGCTTGTCCGGACGCTCACCGAGCAGGGTGGCGATACGGTTTTTCTGCCGAACCTGCTCCGCTTGCAACTGCGGGATGGTCGCTTCGACATTGGCCAGGCGCGCATCGGCCCGCTCGACGTCCAGTTGATCGCCGACGCCAGCATCACGCAGGCTGATGGTGATCTTGCGCGACTCCTGTTGGTTGTTCAGGTTGGCCACGGCGATCTTCTCGCGCAACTGGGCGCCGCGCAGTTGACCGTAGGCATCGACCAGTTCGGCAATCATGGTGACCTGCAACTGGTACAGATCGGCTTCAGCCGCTTGCTGGTCGGCATCGCTGGCTTCCAGATTGCGCTGGATGCGCCCGAACAGGTCGAGCTCCCAAGCCATGTCCAGACCCAGGTCATAGCGTTCACTATTGACCCGGTCGGTGGTCTGGCCGGGAATCTGACCCTTGCCCAGGTCACTGCTGGCGCGGCTGGTGATGGTCGGCATCGCGTCGTTGCTGGCGTCGTCGCGGATCGCCCGGGCGGCTTTCCAACGGGCGAACGCCACGCGCAGTTCACGGTTGCCTTGCAGCGATTGCGTCACCAACTGGTTGAGGGTCGGATCGTCGAATTGCTGCCACCAGATGCCTTCGAATTTCGACCGGTCGAAGTTCTTCTGGCCGGCGGCGCCATCGGTGGCGGCCGTGATATTGGCCGCCTCTGTGGCTGGGGTCTTGTAGTCGGGGCCGACGGCGCAGGCGCTGAGGGCCAGCACCAGCAGGGTCGGCAGGAAGACTTTCAGACTCATTGTTGCGCCTCCAGTTTCAGCGCCTTGGCCGCCTTGCGGGCCTCGCTGCGTTCAACGAAGTTACGAATCAGCACGTAGAACACGGGGGTCAGCAACAGACCGAAGAAGGTCACGCCAAGCATCCCGGAGAACACGGCTACACCCATGGCATGACGCATTTCGGCACCGGCACCGCTGGAGAACACCAGTGGCACTACACCCATGATGAACGCGAAGGAAGTCATCAGAATCGGCCGCAGACGCAAGCGGCAGGCTTCCAGAACCGCGGCGAGCGGGTCGAGGCCTTCTTCCTGTTTGTCCTTGGCGAACTCGACAATCAGAATCGCGTTCTTACAGGCCAGTCCCACCAATACGATCAAGCCGATCTGGGTGAAGATGTTGTTGTCACCGCCCGAGATGATCACGCCGGTGATGGCCGACAGCAGGGTCATCGGTACGATCAGGATCACCGCCAGTGGCAGGCTCCAGCTTTCGTACTGCGCGGCGAGTACCAGGAACGCCAGCAATACGCAGAGCGGGAACACGAACAGTGCGGTGTTACCGGACAGAATCTGCTGATAGGTCAGGTCGGTCCACTCGTAGGTCATGCCGTTCGGCAACTCGTCCTTCAGCAGTTTTTCGATGGCTTTTTCGGCCTGGCCGGAGCTGTAGCCGGGGGCGGCGGCACCGTTGATTTCAGCGGTAATGAAGCCGTTGTAATGCATCACGCGATCCGGCCCCGAGGTGTCGCTGACCTTGATGAAGGTCGCCAGCGGGATCATTTCGCCTTTGTTGTTGCGTACTTTCAGTTGACCGATCTGATCGGATTCGAGGCGGAACTGCTGCTCGGCCTGAACGTTGACCTGATAGGTGCGCCCGAAGCGGTTGAAGTCGTTGGCATACAGCGAACCCAGGTAGATCTGCAGGGTGTCGAAGATGTCACTGACGGCCACGCCGTGGGTCTTGGCTTTTTCACGGTCGATGGCGGCATCGACCTGCGGCACGTTCACGGTGTAGCTGGTGAACAGGCCGGCCAGTTCTGGCACGTTGTGACTCTTGTTGATGATGTTCATGGTTTCCTTGTACAGCTCGTCGTAGCCGAGGTTACCCCGGTCTTCGATTTGCAGACGGAAACCGCCAATGGTGCCCAGGCCTTGTACCGGCGGTGGCGGGAAGATCGCCATGTACGCTTCCTGAATGTTGGCGTACTGGCCGTTCAAGGCACCGGCAATCGCCCCGGCTGACATGCTCGGGTCTTTACGCTCGTCGAACGGTTTCAGGGTGACGAACACGATGCCGGCGTTCGGGCTGTTGGTGAAGCCGTTGATCGACAGGCCCGGGAAGGCAACGGCGCTTTCCACGCCTGGCTGTTTCAGGGCCAGGTCGGACATGCGTTTGATCACGTCTTCGGTGCGATCCAGGCTGGCAGCGTCCGGCAGTTGGGCGAAGGCCACCAGGTATTGCTTGTCCTGGCCGGGCACGAAACCGGTCGGCGTGCTGGAGAAACCGAAGAACGTCAGCACCATCAGGCCGGCATAGAGGAACAGCGCGATGCCACTGCCGCGAATTACCCGGCGCACGGTACCGACATAACCATGGCTGGCGCGGTCGAAGAAGCGGTTGAACGGGCGGAACAGCCAGCCACCGAAGAGCTTGTCGAGCACCCGGGAGAAGCGGTCTTTCGGCGCGTCATGGGCCTTGAGCAGTACCGCAGCCAATGCCGGCGACAGGGTCAGCGAGTTGAACGCCGAAATCACGGTCGAGATGGCAATGGTCAAAGCGAACTGCTTATAGAACTGTCCGGTGAGACCAGAGATGAACGCTGCGGGAATAAACACCGCACACAGCACCAGTGCCGTCGCGATGATCGGCCCCGTCACCTCACGCATGGCGCGTTTGGTGGCCTCGACCGGGGTCAGTCCCAGTTCGATGTTGCGTTCGACGTTTTCCACCACGACGATGGCGTCGTCAACCACGATACCGATGGCCAACACCAGGCCGAACAGCGACAGAGCGTTGAGCGAAAAACCGAACAGGTGCATGACCGCAAACGTACCGATCAACGATACCGGCACCGCCACCAATGGAATGATCGAGGCGCGCCAGGTCTGCAGGAACAGGATGACCACCAGCACCACGAGGATCAGCGCTTCGAAGAGGGTGTGAACCACCGCTTCGATCGAGCCGCGCACGAAAATCGTCGGGTCATAGACGATGCTGTAGTCCATGCCCTGCGGGAAGCCTTTCTTCAGCTCGTCCATCTTCGCGCGCACTTCGTTCGAGATGTCGATGGCGTTGGAGCCAGGGCGCTGAAAGATCGGGATCGCGACCGCGGGCTGGTTGTTCAGCAGCGAACGCAGGGCGTATTGGCTGGAGCCCAGTTCTACGCGAGCAATGTCCTTGAGACGGGTGATTTCACCATCGTCGCCTGCACGAATGACGATGTTTTCGAACTCTTCCTCAGTGACCAGACGGCCCTGAGTGTTGATCGACAGCTGAAAACTCTGCGCCGTCGGGGCAGGGGGCGCGCCCAACTGACCGGCGGCGACCTGACGGTTCTGCTCACGAATGGCTGTCACGACATCGGTTGCGGTCAGGTTGCGCGAAGCGGTCTTGTTCGGATCGAGCCAGACCCGCAGCGAATAGTCGCCCATACCAAACAACTGCACATCACCGACACCGCCCAGACGAGCGAGCTCGTCCTTGATGTTGAGGATCGCGTAGTTGGACAGATAGAGCATGTCGTAGCGCTTGTCCGGTGAGGTCAGGTGCACAACCATGGTCAGGTCGGGCGAAGCCTTGTCGACGGTGATACCGATGCGCGTCACTTCTTCGGGAAGTTTCGGCTCGGTACGGGTCACGCGGTTCTGCACCTGCACCTGCGCGTTATCCAGGTCGGTGCCCAGCGCGAAGGTGATGGTCAGGGTGATCTTGCCGTCAGCGGTCGATTGCGAGGACATGTACAGCATGTTCTCGACACCGGTGATGGCCTGCTCCAGCGGAGCCGCCACGGTTTCACCGATGACTTTCGGGTTGGCACCCGGGAAGTTGGCGCGGACCACTACGGTCGGCGGCACGACTTCGGGGTATTCGCTGATCGGTAACTGGAACAGCGAGATCGCACCGGCAATCAGGATCAGCAGCGACAGCACCGCTGCGAAGATCGGCCGGAATATGAAGAACTGGGAAAAATTCATCGGAGTTGTCGTCCCTTAACCGCGTGGGGTCGTAGCAGCCAGCTTCGCAGCCGGACCCGAGGCGCCTTTGGCAGGGGCGACTTTAGGCAGGTTGCTGGCTTCCAGCGCTTGACGTTGTTGAGCGAGTGCCGCAAGGGTTTGTTCGCTGGCCATCGGGATCACTTCAGGGGTCACTGGCGAGCCAGGACGTACCCGTTGCAGACCCTTGACGATAATAGTGTCGTCCTTGTTCAGACCGTTGCGCACGATCCGCAGGCCCTCGATTTTCGGCCCCAGCTCGACGGCGCGATAAACGGTTTTGTTGTCCGCATCCATGACCAGAACGAATTTCTTGCCCAGATCCGTGCCGACAGCTTCGTCGTTGATCAGCATCGCGTTGTAGGTGCCGCTGCCGACCAGTTTCAGACGCGCATACAGACCCGGGGTGTAGGTGCCGTCGCTGTTGTCGAACACCGCGCGGCCACGGATGGTGCCGGTCTTTGGGTTGACCTGGTTGTCGACGAAATTCATCTGGCCAAGGTGCGGATTGCCGTCTTCGTTGGACAGGCCCATGTACACCGGAGTCGTCGCGCCGCGCTGGCCGTTACGGGCGAGCTGGGTGTACTTGAGGAACACACGCTCGTCGGCGTCGAAGTAGGCGTAGACCTTGTCGGTCGACACCACGCTGGTCAGCGCGGTGGTATCGGCGGTCACCAGGTTGCCGGCGGTAATTTCGGCACGGCTGACGCGACCACTGATCGGCGCAGTGACACGGGTAAAACTCAGGTTCAGCTTGGCCAGATCGAGTTGCGCCTGCAGGGCACCGACAGCGGCGCGGGCTTCCTGAGCGGCGGTGGTGCGCGAGTCGGCGAGTTCGGCGGAAATCGCGTTGCTGGCGCGCAGACGTTCACCGCGGCTCGCTTCGTTTTCATTGCGGCTGGCGGTGGCACGGGCCTGGGCGACCAGTGCTTCGAGGCGGCGCACCTCAGCCTGGAACGGACGCGGGTCAATCTGGAAGAGCAGGTCGCCTTTCTTGACCAGCGCGCCTTCAGTGAACGCGACTTGATCAATCTGGCCCGACACCCGTGGACGAATCTCGACGGTTTCCGGCGCTTCGAGGCGCCCGGTGAATTCGTCCCACTCGTTGACCGGTTGTTCCAGCACCTTGGCCACGCTGACTTTTGCCGCAGGCATCGTGGCGGCAGTCTCCGGAGTCTTGCCGCAGGCGCTCATCACCAGTACGGCCAACATGGCCAACGGGAAGCGCAAATGTTTGAGTGACTGTTCCATGGAATGCATCCGCCAAAGTATTGAAGATGGGCGGATGATGCTCGGCGGGGTGTGATGGCACGAATCGAATGAAGCAAAGGTAACTATCATTCGGAATGATATAAGCACCAGATCAGCCCTCTAGCATGGGCCTTTCGTTAGGGCACTATCAATTGTATCGGTGACAAAAGTGTGTTGCGAGAACCGCAACGATTCCGATCAGCCGTGGATGCGCCTGCCAGAAATAAAGAAACGGCCATGAAGGCCGTTTCGATCAGCGGGTCGCCGCTGTGTGTCAGTTGATGCCTTTGCGGTTGGCACCGAAGCGATTCGGCCCCGGCTGGCTGTCTTGTGCCAGGAATACGATATTGACGATCGGCAGCAGCAACCACCAGCCGCTGCGATCGGTGTCGTGCATACGGCGCACACCGACGGCAATGCTCGGCACCAGCAGCGCCAGATTATAAATGCCTTGCAGGACTCCACCGGTGTTCAAAAAGCCATCCATGAAACCCATGACGAACGCGATACCCATGTTGATCAGGAAGAACAGCCAGTATTCACGACGCGTAGCGCGACCGTTGAACACGGCGTAATTCTTCAGCGCCTCAAGGTAGGGGTTGCCTGTGGTGATGGCAGGGCCGCTTGCGTAGGTTTGCTGAGCTGCCTGAGGCGCGCCGCACTGCGGGCAGGCCAGGGCCAGCGTACTTATTTCCTTGGCACAACCGCGGCAGAAAACCATGCTCATGTTTTTTTCCCTAAAAATTATTGAATCGATAGACAGCAAAGAATCAACGCGGTGAAGCCTGACAATATGATGCCGGCGATCGCGAGGTTTCTTCCCGAGTGTTTTTCGTTGATGCAGACGATGCCGCAAGTGAGACCTGCGACGCTGAACAGTCCGACGCCGAGGATCGTTTCGATGTCCCATTCGGAATCATCAAAAAGGGTGAGAGCGCCGATAATTCCGCAGATCAGCGAAACGATGGCGAGCCAGGGAACCCCGGCTTGCGTGGGTGGCACGAAGGCCTGTTGGCTCGCCCCGCATTGGGGGCAGGTGAGCGCCGTTTCATGAAGCTCCTTGGCGCAAGCACGACAATAGACCATTGCCATCGTTTTCCTTAACTGAGTGCGAATGCCCGACCCTCCATCGGCGGGGCGGCGGTAATTTAATCTCTATTAGAGGATTTGTCACGGCTCTTTGCCATCATTGGGGCGGCCGTCGCCACTCTCAGTCAGGCGGCGACGGGGCGGGGGACGTGGTCATCGTGAGCGCAGTGGCAAATTTCCGCTCAGGAGCTAGCTGCCTCGGGCACGTTGGTGCCCATACCCTCGGGCAACAATGGCGCGATCTCGGCCAGTTCATCAGTGCTCAGGCGAAATTCAGCCGCGCTGAGCAGCCCGTCGACTTGCGCCGGCCGGCGTGCGCCGACGATAGCGCCGGTCACAGCGGGTTGCCGCAGCACCCAGGCGATCGCCACCGCCGCCGGTGTCAGCCCGTGACGCTCTCCGATACGGCGAAAGGCTTCAACCAAGGCCAGATTCGCGGTCAGGCGTGGTTCCTGAAAGTCTGGGCTGCGGGTTTTGCGCCAGTCGTCGTTCGGCAAGCCGGCGATGCGTTGACGCGTCATGGCGCCGCTCAGCAGGCCCGATTGCAGGGTGGAATAGGCGATGACGCCGATATTGGCCTGCTCACAGAACGGCAGGATGTCGTCCTCGACCTCGCGCATCAATGCCGAGTACGGCGGCTGGAGCGAGGCGATCGCCGTCACCGCCTGAGCGCGTTTGAGTTGGGCCACGTCAAAGTTCGATACGCCGATGGCGCGAATTTTCCCCAGTCTGCGCGCCTTGTCCAGCACCGAGAGTGCAGCTTCGATGCCTTCGTCCGGGCCACCCGGCGGAAAGGTCGGCCAGTGGATCTGGTACAGGTCGATGGTCTCGATCTGGAGGCGGCGCAGGCTGTCGTCAATTTCTTGTGCCAGCGACGCCGGTGCCAGCGAATGCGAAATCTGCCGACTCGCGCGATCCCAGACCAGACTGCCCTTTGTAAACACCAGCGGACGGCGCGAGGCAGGCACGCGACGCAGCAGCTGCCCGACGAGTTCCTCGGCGTGGCCCAGGCCATAGACGGCGGCGGTGTCTATCCAGTTCACCCCACGCTCCACCGCGTATTCCAGCGCGGCAAGGCTCTCAGCGTCGTCTTGCGCGCCCCAGCCAAATTCCCAGCCGGGCCCCGCGATGGCCCAGGTGCCCAGCCCGATCGGTGAAATCATGAAGTCGGTGCTGCCGAGTCGTTGCTGCTGCATTGTCAAATCCCTGCATTAGTGAGAAGGCGCCAGTGTCACTTGGTCGATAGAAGTTGATAAGCTGGGTTTTGCTTGATTGGTTACTGAGAAAAATTCATCAATGACGCCTGACCTACATGATCTGGATGCCTTCGCGGCGGTGGCGCGGCATCGCAGCTTTCGCAAGGCTGCGGCTGAGCGCGGCGTGTCCGCTTCAGCCTTGAGCCATGCCATGCGCAGTCTGGAAGAACGGCTGGGCATGCGTTTGCTTCACCGCACAACGCGCAGCGTGACGCCGACCGAGGCGGGCGAGCGGCTGTTGGAGCGCCTCGACCCAGCCTTGCGAGAAGTGGCCGACGCGCTAGCGGCCCTGACCGCCTTGCAGGCCGAGCCGAGCGGCACGCTGCGCCTGAATGTGCCGCGCCCGGCAGCACGGCTGGTGCTGGCGCCGATGCTGGCGGGATTCGTGGCGAAGTACCCGCGCGTGCAAGTCGACGTCGTGACGGACGACGGCTTGGCCGACATCGTGGGGGATGGTTTCGATGCGGGCATCCGTTTCGGCGAGAGCCTGGCCGGGGACATGGTGGCGGTGCCGGTCGGGCCGCCGCAGCGTTTCGCCTGTGTGGCCGCGCCGGCCTATCTTGCCTTGCGCGGCACGCCACAGACGCCGCGCGAGTTACTCGGTCACGCCTGCATTGGTCGCCGTTTCCCAAGCGGCAAGCGCTATGCCTGGGAGTTTCAGGCCAATGGCGAGCCGCTGACTATTGAAGTCAGCGGCCCCCTGACGTTCGACGACGACGTGCCGATGATCCAGGCCGCGTGCGACGGCGCGGGCGTGGCCTACGTCTATGAGGCGATGGTGCGCGACGACTTGGCCGCAGGTCGGCTGAAGGCGATATTGGCGGGCTACGCTGCGCCGCCGGGCCGGTTCTTTCTTTATTACTCCGGAAGGCGGCACCTGCCCGCGGTGCTGCGGGCGTTGGTAGATTTCATTCGGGTGTGACGGGGCGTGCGTTGTTGTCAGGCTTGTTAACTTCGATGCCTCACGCCTTTAGAGACCCCACTTTTGCCCCCATTCGTACCGAGTGTGCGTGTGATCGCGAATGGCGATCTTCGACGGACTTCGCTATTCCTGGCCAGTTAAGCCGTTCGGCCAGGTCGCTGATCAGTCGTTAGGCAAGTGCAACTGCACTTCCATGGCGTCATGAAGGAGTCTGACGACCTCGATCACGTCGCCGTTTGTCACACGACAGAACACGATATGGCGTGGGCTTTTGACCGTTCCATGGGTTTGTTTGGCCTGCTGGCGTGAATAGATGAGGTGATAGCTGCGAAGGCCCGGTGCAAGTTCATCGCGGTCGTGGCTGCCAATGCGTTAAGGCGTGTCAGCAAGCGCTTGCAACGCCGCGAGGATCAGCGCCTGGTAGCGCTGGCGTGCTTGATCGCCGAACTGCGTCTGAGAGAGCCTAAGGATGTCGACAATGTCGGCGCGCGCCGAGTTGGAAATCCGATACTGCGGCATACTCAGTGCTTCTCTCTCGTGGAAAGGGTTGCCTCCAGGCTCAAGCCCTCGAGGTAGTTCTCCAGATCACCCTCGTTCACCTGAGTAAAGCGCCCGTGCTCAAGATCCATGATGCCGATCGAGGTCGCCTGACGCAGTGCCTCAATTTTGGCGGTGTCTTCGGCGACGCGCTGCTCCAATAAACGTAAACCTTCTCGCATCACTTCGCTGGCATTCTGATAACGGCCGGACTGCACCAAGTCATGGATAACCTGTTCCTGGTGAGGGGTGAGCACAACGTTTCGCGTCGCCATAACTAGCTCCAGGTCTATGCAAACAGGTACTTTTGGTTGTTGGCATTTTATGCCAATTTCGCTCAGGGAATAGCTTGGGGCCGACATCCGGCGATATCCTCGGTCACTTAAGCCCCGGTCCCGGTGGATAGCGTAACCTTCAATCATCGGTCACCACGCCTGGCCACGGTGTTTCAGTTCCAGCCTTTGCGTGAAGGCCTGTAGTACACGCAGATAGAGTTCGTTTCCAAGCACTGCGTCCTCGATGCCCGCGTCCAGGTTAGGGTTGTCGTTCACTTCGATCACCAGTACCCGATCACCCGCCTGCTTGAGGTCGACACCGTAGAGGCCATCTCCGATGAGGCGGGCTGTTTGTACGGCAAGCAGTACGACTTCGGGCGGGGCTTGATCCACGGGCACCGCCTCGCACATCCCGTTGATTTCCCCAGGAACCGCCTTGTGGTTGTAAATCTGCCAATGCCCTTTAGACATGAAGTATCTACATGCGTAAAGCGCCTCGCCGTTGAGCACACCGACGCGCCAATCGTATTCGGTGTAGCAATATTCCTGGGCAAGCAGCAGCACGGAGTGCTCGAACAACTCTTGGGCTGCGGTGGCCAATGCTTGCGCGTCGATGACTTTGATGACGCCTCGTGAGAAACAACCATCGGGAATCTTCAGCACCAAAGGGAAACCCAGACGACGCCCGACATTCTCAAGCTCCTGGGGACGATCCTTGTAGAGTATCTCCGTCGCTGGCATGCCCAGACCTCGACGCTTCAGCAAGTCGGCCAGGTAAACCTTGTTGGTGCATCGCAGAATCGACGACGGATCGTCAATGACCACGAGTCCTTCGCTTTCAGCCTTCTTCGCAAACCGATAGGTGTGATCATCCACTCGTGTCGTTTCGCGGATGAACAGCGCGTCGAATTCAGCGAGGCGCGCATAGTCCTTTTTCTCGATCAGCTCGACATCGATACCCAGTTGTTTGCCGGCGTCGATGAAGCGCTCCAATGCCATCGGATTGGAAGGTGGTAGCGCCTCGGCAGGATCATGCAGGATGGCCAGGTCGTATCGGGCAACGCGTTTGGATGCAGGCTGTCGCCAAGTCCTGCGGTTGAAGGTATCCAGCGCGTCAGCGAAGACATGCTGTTGTTCGTCCCGAAGCTTGTGCAGCGCCCCGGCTTTGATACCTGCGATCTGCCACGTCTCACCCCTGCGGAATTCCACCAGCAGAATGGGGCAGGGGAAGGCCTCGAACAGTTGGCGACCGATCTCTTGCAGCGGTTCAATCGACGCCTTGCCGAAGTACAACGAGAGCGTGAAGGCTTCGGTTTCGCCGTAGGGATGGTTTGCCAGCGCTCCCTCCAGGGTACGCTCAAGATCATTCAGCCCGACGCCGTAGAGCGCTTTGCGTGCCAACTCGCTGACGGTGCGTACCGAGGGGAAAACCTTGTGCCCGCGGGCCTCGGCCAGCAATGAGCAGTAGTAACCCTGGCCGAGGTATTTGTAATTGCGGCAGAGGTTGATGACTTGAGTACGGTGAGGAAAATCATCACTGTGTTCAAGGTAATCCTGAGCGAGCATCAGGCTCTCGCTGGGTAAGTAATCGGCCCAGTCATCCTTACGCTCGACGAGGATCAGCAGTCGACTCCCTGAGTGGTTGAGACTGGGAGGTTCCTCGCTGAGGGAGATTGTCGAATGCTCGGTTTTGTCTAATACTTCGTTCACGTTGGCTTGCACCGCTGACATGAGTAATGGATCCCTGTTGAAGAAGACGCCGCTTCAATAAATCACGGGCTTCTCGGCCTGTCCCGGTTCGTTACTCAAAAATTACGGTGTTGCCATGTCTTTTGATTTTCGCTTTGCATCGATGGACGATATCGACGATCTGGTCGAATTGGAGCAGGAATGTTTCACGCTTGACCGATTGAATCAGCGCAACTTCAGCTGGATGCTCAGTCGAGCCAATGCATCTCTGATCGTCGCCACCTCGGGCGAAAAACTGGCCGGATATGCCTTGGTGCTTTTTCACCGAGGCACTTCGCTTGGACGCTTGTATTCCATTGCCGTCAGCCCCGCATGGCGAGGGCATAACCTTGGCCAGCGTCTGCTGGATGAAGCCCAGGCCTGCGCGTTAGCGCGCAATTGCGCATGGCTGCGGCTGGAGGTGCGCGCTGATAACCCCGCCGCCATTCGGCTCTATGAAGCGAATGGGTTCCATCGATTCGCAATCGTCGAGAACTACTACGAAGATCACGCTGAGGCGTTGCGCTACGAGAAACGCATCCTGTGTGATGCTCCAACACCCGCACGCCAGGTGCCCTATTACCCGCAGACCACCGATTTCACCTGCGGCGCGGCGTGTCTGCTAATGGCCATGGCAGCGATCGACGTGAGCCGTCCCATGAGTCGCTCGGAGGAGATTCAACTCTGGCGCGAGGCGACCACCGTTTTCATGACGGCAGGGCACGGTGGCTGCAGCCCCCGAGGAATGGCATTGGCGGCATGGCGACGAGGTTATGACGTGCGTCTGGAAGTCAGTCATTCGGGCTCGCTTTTTCTGCACGGCGTACGTAGCCCGCAGAAGAAGTCCATCATGAAGCTGGTGGAGGAAGGGTTTGCCCAAGACTTGGCTGAAACAAGTGTTAAACAGGTTCTCGCCTCTTCTCTGGACGTCGGCGCTGCATTGAAAGCCGGCTTCAGGCCAGTGGTGCTGATCAGCAGCTATCGATTCACCCGATTGAAAGCCCCGCACTGGGTGATCATTACAGGCTGCGACGATGAGTTCGTGTACCTGCATGACCCAGATATCGACCATAGCAAGCTGAAACGCGGCCTGGACTGCCAGCACTTGCCGGTTAGCCATGAGGAATTCCTTCGCATGACGGTGTTTGGTATTCAGCGCGTTCGTGCCGCCGTAATGCTGCGCGCACGCTGAACCTTCGTAAGCGCTCACCTGTCGGAACAAAAAAGCGGGTCGCTAAATGGGATCGCACGAGATAGGTGGCATACCGGAATGTTCAGAAGGTGCCCGCAGTTTCGAAATTTTCATAGGCGGCACAGTTACCAGCAGGGACGTTCCGATGCAGCAAGACAGCTCTGTGGACCAAATCATTGTGATCGGTGCTTCCAGCGGTGGATTAGAGGCGTTGCGAACATTGCTTGAACAGCTTCCAGCCGACCTGGACGCTTCGGTTTTTATAACGATGCACATAGGCGACCAACCGAGTTTGCTGCCACGTCTTCTTGCTACGGCGACCTCCCTGGATGTCGACTTCGCCTTGTCCGGAGAAAAAATAAAGAGCGGTCGTATTTATGTTGCACCACCGGATCGACACCTACTGATCAAACGCGGAACGATACGGCTGGTCCGGAGCGCTAAAGAAAACCATTCTCGCCCTGCAATTGATCCCATGTTCCGATCCGCTGCCATCAGCTACGGGGACAGAACAACAGGAGTGATCCTCACGGGTGAGCTTGATGATGGGGTCGTCGGCCTTCAGGCGATCAAGGCTTACGGAGGCATGGCGTTTGCTCAAGATCCAAAGACAGCTGAAGCTCCTTCCATGCCTGCGAACGCTCTCCGTCATGTTGAGGTGGATGTTTGCTTGCCGCTGGGCGAACTGGGCAATGCTCTGGGGCGAACTATCCAGCAGCGCGCTACTGAAGCTCCGCCAGCCCGGACGTTTAATCGCATCGAACCGTATGCTACTGAACACGACCTTACTGAAGATCTAAGTTCAGGTGGAGCATATGCTTTAGACGCGATAGGTAAGGTCTCAGGATTGTCTTGCCCAGAATGCGGGGGCTCATTGTGGGAGCTGGGAGCTTCGCCCCCGCGCTTTCGTTGCCACACTGGGCATGGCTATACCTCCACCGCATTATTACAAGCCCAAAGCGAAACGATTGAGGAGGCTTTATGGGTGGCAATTCGGGCGATGCACGAAAAACAGTTACTGCTAGGTAGACAGATTCAAAATGGCAGAGATTCGGGGCGAACCAGCGCCGTACAAGAGTACGAACTCGTAAGGGAGGGGCTTGAAAGCCACAAGGAGACGCTTCGGGTTTTGGTGACGAAGCTACGCCCTGTTTCAGGCTCGTGATCCAGGCGCCCCCGTGTCTCCACGTAGCTAAAGCCCATTGGATTTAGAAAGGCGCCTTGTTGTTGTAACGGTTTTATGGAATTCCACTGGAACTCCATTACAGGCTATCGGGGTCGCCAAAAAACATCTGAATCCGCGAACGCAACCAACGCTCGCCCGGATCGTTATCCTGCGAGCCGCGCCATGCCATGTGCAGTTCGAAGGTGCGCGTGGGCAGCGGTGGATCCTCGGCGCGCAGACCGCCAGCCGCGGTCAGGGCTTCCGCCGTGTAATCCGGCACGGTGGCGACGATGTCTGTGCCCGCGAGCAGTGTCCCCAACCCGTTGAACTGTGGCACCGCCAGCACGACGTGCCGTTTGCGTCCGAGCTTTTCCAGTTCTTCATCGACAAAACCACTGAGATCGCCGGCAAACGACACCAATGCGTGCGGCCGGGCGCAGTAGTCGTCCAGGCTCAAGGGGCCGGGGACGGTGTCGGCGCGGAGCAGTTTCGGGGCGCTGCGGCGCAAGACTTTGCGTTTGGCGTTGGCCGGCAGGTCGGTGGTGTAGCTGACGCCGATGGAGATCTCGCCGGAGGCCAGCAGGCCCGGCATCAATATGTAATTGACCCGCCGCACGACAAGGACGATGCCCGGCGCTTCGGCGCGCAGACGTTTGAGTAGCATCGGCAGCAGGGCGAACTCGACGTCATCGGACAGGCCGATGCGGAACACCGAAGTGCTGGTCGCCGGATCGAAATCCGCGGCGCGGCTGACCGCAGTGGAAATCGAGTCGAGGGCAGGCGAGAGCAGGGCGAAGATTTCCACCGCGCGGGCGGACGGTTCCATACTCCGGCCGGTGCGCACGAACAGCGGATCATCGAACAGGCTGCGCAAGCGAGAAAGCGCCGCGCTGATGGCCGGTTGGCCGAGGAAGAGCTTTTCCGCGGCCCGAGTCACACTGCGTTCGTGCATCAATGTTTCGAACACGATCAGCAGGTTCAGGTCGACACGACGCAGGTCATTACGATTCATCTGGAGTCCTGGCAGAGTCATCAAGCTTGACGAGAGCGGCCATATGAGAACAATGGCCGGCATGAATCTTACGGGGAAAGGCTGGTACTCTGCACCGGAAAATTCAGCTTTACCGAGACGGCGACCACAGTTTTTTCAACGTTTGTGCCCGTGCCGCTTCTGCTGCGGAATCAATGACAGGCATGTCGACTATTAATAGCCACTGATGGTCTTGGGTCAAAAGCCCAGATAGAGTTCATGGCATTAGAGGTTACTTTGACGAGGTTTGCGATGTCCCGCACGATCCGTTTTCACAAGTTTGGTCCGGCCGAGGTGCTCAAATGCGAAGAGCATGCGGCCGCTCAGCCAGGTCCTGGCGAAGTGCAGGTGCGTGTCGAGGCGATCGGCATCAGCTGGTACGACACGTTATGGCGTCAGAACCTGGCCTCGTCACAGGCACGGCTGCCTTCGGGCCTGGGTCATGAAATGGCGGGGGTGGTCACTGCCGTCGGCGCCGATGTCGAAGACCTCAGCGTCGGAGACAAAGTCGCCAGTTTCCCGGCCGAAAGCCCGAACGACTATCCGGTTTACGGCGAGTCGATCGTGTTGCCGCGTACCGCGCTGACCCGTTACCCGGATGTACTCAGCCCGATCGAAGCCAGCGTGCATTACACGCCGCTGTTGATCGCCTACTTCGCCTACGCCGATCTGGCGCGGGTCAAGCCCGGGCAGTTTGCCCTGGTCACCGACGCGAGCCATTGCGCCGGCCCCTCGTTTGTCCAGTTGGGCAAGGCGCTAGGTGTGCGGGTCATTGCCGCGACCAAAACGGCGGAAGAGCGCGAGTATCTGCTGTCCCTCGGCGCGGAAAAGGTGATTGTCACCGAGGAAGAAGATCTGTTGATGCGCATCAACAAGATCACCGACAACCGTGGCGTCGATGTAGTCTTCGATGGCCTTGGCGGCCCGCAGATGTCATTGCTTGGCGATGTTCTCGCACCGCGCGGCAGCCTCGTCTTGTACGGCCTGCAGGGTGGTAACCAGACGCCATTCCCGGCGTGTGCAGCGTTCCAGAAGAACATCCAGTTCTTTGTGCACTGCATCGGCAACTTCACTGGCAAGCCGGAACTGGGCATCACTCAGGATCACGTCGCCCTGCAACGTGCCCTGCGCGACATCAACCAGTTGACCGCTGACCGTGTGTTGCTGCCGCTCAAGACTCGCGTGTTCGCGTTCAACGAGTTCGTCGAAGCTCATCGCTACATGGACGAATGCCCTTGCCGCGAGCGGGTTGCCCTTCAAGTCGAACCGGCGTAACGCCGGCTACCAGAGTCCGTGGCCCCACGGACTCTTTTGCGTTTATGCCGCGTTGAAATACACTCCTCTCTGATCCGGGATTTTCTCGCCGCTCAGCAACTGAGCTGGTTTTTCCTGTTGATCTGTATCTACTAATCACAATGTAAGCCCTGATAATTGAGTGATTACTTTCATCTCAAGGAATGAGCCATGGCTGTGCATTCAATTTGTCTCCGGCAATATCAAACGGCTAGCGTTATTCGCTTTGTCAGGTTCTGTTTAATTGCTGTAGGCATATTCCGAAACTGCTTCTCTTTTTCTTGTACTCATTTGGCGTCGGACCTTGTCGGAAGTTTCCTAGGATATTTTCTCGATATAAAAAACACATAAAAAACAAATAGATAGAGCTAGGAGATGGCTGATTTTCGAGCTTTTCTGCGCTCAAGTGTTTCAAGTGACTACAACTTTGTAAGTGTTAGCATTTGGGCGTCTATTACTTATTGATGAATTGCCATGCGGCAGAGACTCCAGTCTGCATGGCGTGAAATTTCGATTCCGGGTAAATACTGATGAGCACGATCCATGATCAGGCAATGAACTATGTCTACCAGCAAGTGTTACAACGCTTGCTGGGTTTCTTCTCGCGCGCAGAACGCACTGCATTGCAGTTATTGATCCAGCGCCTGGTCGCAGCGGCTGGCGGCATGGATAACATCGGGCATTTCAAGGTGCTGGTGAATCAGTCCGGGTCTCGCGACAGCTGCTACACGCTGGCCTTGCTTCGGGCGGCGCAGTTGAGTATCGCTGGGCGTGCCCCGGCGACCTTCCAGCTGCGCGTGGCAACGCTGCGTTGGAATGGCGAACGTCCCGCGGCCTTGCAGAACATGCACCGCAGCTACAGTGCGCTGTTCCTTTACGACGATCCTCGGGTCGAATTGCTGATGGTGGACCACTGCGAGGTTTTGCCGTTCGACCATCGTGCGCCCGTCAGCGAGGCGGGGCGCGAGGCCAGCCGCATCAATCTGATGCTGGTCGGCCATCGCCGCAACTGGATTGAAACGCTGGAGCTATGGGATGACGCTTACCTGGCAACGGCCGATTATTACGGCCAGATTGCCCGCTGGAATAACGGCGTCGATGCCATGGTCAGTACCGAATCGACAGCCAGCCAGCAGCACTTTATCGACGGATTGAATCGTGCAGTGCAGCGGGTAGGGCTGGCCGGTCCGCTGCCGGGTGGCGCCGGATTCGACATGCTGTTCGCGCTGCTCGACGGGCTGGGTAATGACTTTTACCGAGAGTTCAATATCGAGGAAGAACGTGCGCAATGGCGTCCCGAAGGCCAATTTGAAACCTGCCGGCGTGCCCACTTCATCGACATCAACGACATGATCGTCGGCGGGCCTGAGGAGCGCTGGCCGCTGCTTGGCGATTTTCTCGAGTTCGATGCCGATGACCTGACGCTTTACCCCTGTGACGAGCCCTTCGCGGACCCGTTGGTTTCGGCGCATTTGCGCGGTTTGCATGCACAGTTCATCGAGGGGCGGACGTATCAGGCGGGCGTCAGTGATTACCTCGAGGCGCGGCTGGTCAGGATGCGTAAGGAGTCGGTGCCCGAGCCGGTTTGCGAGCAGTTGCTGGCAAGCCTTGGCAATGTGCAGCCAACTGACCCTTTGCACGCGGCAGAGAGTTATCTGTTGAAGAGCTTCGATCTTAATGAAGTGCAGCTGACGTGCCTGCTGTTCGCGCCGTTCATCGATGCTGGTGCCGGTCTTGAACGGTTCCTGCGCAATTGCCATCCGGGGATGCTGGTCGCGATGCCGGAGCTGCACCGTGCAATGCAGGGCTTGCAGGCACCGGAGCAAGTTCTGAAGTGGATGACCGACGTCAGCGGATTGCCGACCGTCTTGATCGAACGTCTCTATGCAATGGGTCCGGTGCAAATCTCGGCCGTGCGCGAAAGTGCCTCACGCGATGGTTGCCAGGGCGGGACGGGGACTGTGCCGGCAGTCGAGCGGTCGACGGAAAGCTGAGTGTGAGCCATTTGTCAGGATTTGCGTCGGTGTTTACGGAACCGGCGTTGTGAAAGCGCCGCGGGAAAATGACTTCGTTTATCAGGCGGTCTACCGATATCTGACGATGCTGATTGAAGAAGCGGGGAGTCATGCGCCGGTGCGCATGCCTTCATTGCGGCAATTGGCAGACCGGCTGAATGTGTCGATCTCGACCGTGCAGTACGCGTACTCCTTGCTGGAAAAAGAGGGCCGGGTGTACTCAATCGCCAAGTCGGGCTATTACGCGCCAGCGCTTTTGGCGACAGACACGCCCGACAGTGGCAGTGATCTGCTCGAAACCGTGTACGTCAACGCCCGTCGCCCAGGGATGTGTGTGTTGAGCGCCGACGAGCCGGCTTCGCTGCAACCGTTGGATAGCCCCTTGTTGACGCTTGAGCGAGAACTCTTGCGTCAGTATCCACGACAATTGCAAACGATCGCGCAGCCCTGCGGCGAACTGGAATTGCGCACGGTGCTGGCCGCACGCTACACCACCTCCACGGCCAACTGCTGGTATGCCGATGACGTTTACGTTGGCGCCGACCTGCGTGGCGTACTGGAAATCCTGATCTCGGTACTGCAATTGCGTCAGGCGACTGTGGTGGTGGAGTCGCCTTGCGACTGGGTAATCCTGCGCCTGCTGGAAGCGGCCGAAGTGCGGGTCATCGAGTTGCCCGTGCTGGCCGAGGGTGCGCTGGATCTCATGGCGCTGGAGGGGTTGCTCAAACGTGAACCGGTCAGACTGGTTCTGTTGTCATCCGCGCTGAGCATGCCTCAGGGCAACCTGTTATCTGCGGCCAACTGCCAGGCTATCGCCCATCTGCTGGGCTGCCACGGGACTTGGGTTCTGGAGAACGATTGTTATAGCGAACTCGATGAATCGGGCAGCGGCCAGCGTCTGCGTGACTGGCTTGATCCTGATCGCCTGCTGGTGTTTTCCACATTCGAGAAATTCATGGGTGCCGAGGCGCCGTTCGGTTTTGTGCTATCGCGCCACTGGCGCAGCGAGCTGCAGCGACATTTTCTGCTGCGTGCGTTTCGCCTGTCGCCGATCCGCCAGAAAGCCATTGCCAGACTCCTGGGAAGCGGACGGCTGGACCAACATCTGGCCGTCCTGCGGCGAATGCTCAAGGAGCGTCGCACGCAGTTGATTCAGTTATTGCGCGAGCGCCTGGTGGACGCGCTGCACATGGTCGAACCGCAGGGTGGGGCGACCGTCTGGGTGGGGTCGTTACGTCCGGTGGACATGGAACGTGTGTTTCATCGTCTGCTCAGGCAGCAAATCATCGTTGCGCCGGGAGCGCTGTTCAGTCTCGAGGGATTGCACAGCGATTACCTGCGTTTGAACTCGCTGGGGCATGGCGAGCGCGATCTGGGCACTGTCATCGGCTTGCTGGGCGATGCGTTGCGCTTGTCCCAGCGTGGATAACGTTAAAAAACATCGGACGCACTTCGGAAACATCCCATCGCCCCGCGGTCAAACTGCCAGTAAACTGCGCTGTATTTCCTGAACCACTCGATTTCAGAGGTTTTGCATGACACTCAGTCCTTTTGCGGGCAAACCGGCACCGGCAGACTTGTTGGTCGACATCCCGCGACTGGTTACGGCCTATTACACCGGCCAGCCTGATGCATCGGTTTCCACCCAGCGTGTGGCGTTCGGTACATCCGGCCACCGGGGCAGCTCCTTCGACTTGAGTTTCAATGAATGGCACGTGCTGGCCATCAGCCAGGCGATTTGCCTGTACCGCGAAGCCCAGGGCATCACCGGTCCGCTGTTCGTCGGTATCGACACGCACGCATTGTCGACCCCGGCCGGGGCGAGTGCGCTGGAAGTGCTTGCCGCCAACGGTGTCACCGTGATGATTGCCGAAGGCGATGAGTACACGCCAACGCCGGCTATCTCCCACGCCATTCTTTGCTACAACCGTGGTCGTACCTCGGGTCTGGCTGACGGTATCGTCATTACACCGTCGCACAACCCGCCACAAAGCGGTGGCTATAAATACAACCCGACCAATGGCGGTCCGGCTGATACGCACATCACCAAGTGGATCGAAGCCAAGGCCAACGAATTGCTCGCCAACAAACTGGCGGGTGTAAAGCGCATCAGTTACGAGCAGGCACTCAGGGCCAACACCACCCATCGTCACGATTACCTGAACACCTACGTTGCCGACCTGATCAACGTCATCGATTTCGATGCCATCCGTGACGCCAAACTGCGTCTGGGTGTTGACCCGCTGGGCGGAGCAGGGGTGCGCTACTGGTCAGCCATTGCCGAGCACTATCGTCTTGATCTTGATGTGGTGAATAAAGAAGTCGATTCGACGTTTCGTTTCATGACCGTCGACTGGGACGGGCAGATCCGCATGGACCCGTCGTCCAGCCATGCCATGCAAGGTCTGATCGGCCTCAAAGAGCGTTTCGACGTCGCGTTCGCTTGCGACCCTGACCACGATCGCCATGGCATCGTTACGCCATCCGGTGGCTTGCTCGCGCCGAACAATTACCTGGCCGTGTCCATTGATTATCTGTTCCAGAACCGTGAGCAATGGCGCGCCGATGCGGCGGTGGGTAAAACCGTGGTCAGCAGTGGCCTGATCGATCGCGTTGCCAAGCGTCTGGGGCGTCGCCTGTACGAAGTGCCGGTCGGCTTCAAGTGGTTCGCTGACGGTCTGTTTGACGGTTCGCTCGGTTTTGGTGGGGAAGAGAGCGCCGGCGCATCGTTCCTGCGCAAGGACGGCGGTGTCTGGAGTACCGACAAGGACGGTCTGATTCCGGCATGGCTCGCCGCCGAAATGACCGCGCGTACCGGTCGCGATCCAAGCCAGGCTTACCGCGCGCTGACCGATGAACTGGGCGAGCCGTTCTCGGTGCGCGTCGACGCCAAGGCCAACCCACAGCAGAAAGCCCTGCTGAGCAAGCTGTCGCCCGAGCAGGTGACCTCGACCGAGCTGGCCGGTGAGCCGATCCAGCGCATTCTCAGTCACGCGCCGGGCAACGATCAGGCCATCGGTGGCCTGAAGGTGATGACTGAAAACGGCTGGTTCGCGGCGCGTCCATCGGGTACCGAGGACATCTACAAGATCTACGCCGAAAGCTTCGTCGGTGAGGACCACCTCAAGCAATTGGTGGCAGAAGCGCAAACACTGGTGGATGGCGCCATTTCCGGCCAGTGACAGCACAAAAAAAAGGGGCGACCTCAAGGTCGCCCCTTTTTTTTTTTGCCTGCGATTTACGCCAGATCTACCAGCACGATTTCGCTGTCCTCGATGGCCGTGACTGTCAGCACCTGCTCATGGGTCACCGCTACGCCATCGCGCGCCTGAGCGCGTAAACCGTTGACGTCGATCACGCCGGTCGCCGGAACCAGGTAGGCGCGACGACCTTCATCGAGCCGATACTCTGCGGTTTCGCCAGCCTTGATCTTGGCCGCGACCAAACGAGCATTGGCGCGAATGCGCAGGCTTTGATCGTCGCCAGCCTTGCCGCTGGCGAGTGTCACGAAGCCTTCGCGCTGCCCCTTGGGAAAAGGTTTCGCGCCCCATGACGGCGGTGCGCCGGTTTCGGTAGGAAGAATCCAGATCTGGAAGATTTTCGTGTGCTTGTCTTCCAGGTTGTATTCGCTGTGCGCGATGCCGGTGCCAGCGCTCATCACTTGCACGTCGCCCGCTTCGGTTCGGCCCTTGTTGCCCAGGTTGTCCTGATGGGTAATCGCACCTTCGCGGACATAGGTGATGATTTCCATGTCGCGGTGCGGATGCTGAGGGAAGCCAGTGCCGGGGGCAATGATGTCGTCGTTCCACACCCGCAGGTTGCCCCAACTCATGCGGTTCGGGTCGTAGTACTCAGCGAAGGAAAAGTGGTGATGGGCATCCAGCCAGCCGTGGTGGGCACCGCCCAGGGAGTTGAAAGGTCTGAGTTCCAGCATGATCGTCGCCTCGAAAAGTTCGCCATGGGCTGTGTCCCATGGTTGATGGAGGCGATCATCTATCAGTTAACCATCGATAAAAAGCGTAAAAACTGCGGCATGATGATCCGGTTTTTTGATCAGTCGGGCGCTGGTGGTGGTCTTATCCCACCTTCACTTCGTCACCTAAACCAATGACCCGTAAGCATTTCGCTAGAACTTGCCGGCGAATACAGACACCATAGCCGCCAACAGCCTCAGACACTGGAGCCCGTCAGCGTGGCGCAACACACCCCCGAACTGCCCCCCGAACTTCGTCCACTGGCCGAGATGCCTTGGTTCAAGCGTCTGGCCGCACGCTTCTTCGGCCACGGACTGACCCGTCTGCGCGCCCAGCACCGTGCGTCCTGGCTGCACGGCCAGGCGGATGGGTTTCGCAGCGGCCACACGGCCGGCGTCGAGTACGGTTTCAAGGAGGGTAAGCTCGAGGGGCTGGAAGAGGGGCGTCAGGTCCTGTTGATCCGCGACAGCCGCAGCACCGAACATCGGCCGCCCAGTGTTGATAACCATTTGTTCGACGACTGGCGCCTGCCGCTGACGGCTGAACTGAAAAAACGCATGAAAGCGGATGTCGGCCGTTTGCTGCCCGGACACGCTCAGCCCAGCGCCGCGCAATGGAAGATGATTTTCAGCGATACGCCGTCGACTTCCGTGGTGGCCGGCGCGGGTGCCGGCAAGTCGACCACGCTGGTGTTGCGCATTCTGTTGCTGAGTCATTACTTGGGTTTTGAGCTGGACTCGATGACCGTGGTCACCTTCACCCGCGAGTCGCGCAAGGACTTCATCGATAAACTGATTGAAGTGTTTGCGCTTTGGGGATTGACGTTGAGCCTCAGGCAGGCGCGGGAGCTGGTGCGCACGTTCCACTCGCGAATTTTGCCCATGGTGCGCAGCTTGGCGGGATTCGAGCGTTTGCAGGCTTTCGAAAATCTCAGCCAGCGTTCACTCGCAGGCGAAGAGGAGGCGGACAGCAATCCGTTCGACCTGCGCATCAACGATGCGCAGCGCCAGCAACTCAATGCCTGTTACCACCGTTTATTCACCGAGGATGAGCGGTTTCGTCAGTTGATTCAGCCGCTGTCGCGTGCCGGTTTGCAGCTCAAGGAGCTGGAACGTGACCATCCTGATGTGCAGAAGCGCATGGCCGTCACCGAACTGGCGTCCAGGCGCGATGAGGAACTGTGCGATGCGATCGAAGACCTCTGGTTTCGCGCGGGCGCCTGGCCGATCAAAGGCATCGAGCCGAATCGGCAGACGTTCGACATCAATGGCTCGACCTTCCACTGCCATGGTTACATCCCCAGTCTGGATGCTTGGGTGGTGCTGGGTTTTGACCCCCGGGAAAACCCGCAGGTCTGCCGACCCAACGCCAAGCTTAGCCTGCGTGCAGAGTGGGCGGTCAAGCGCACTCTGTTTCAAGCTTTCTGCCGTAAGCCTTTGATTTGGTTAGATAGCTACGAATCTTCTCGCCGGGTTCTGGCGACCCTCGCCGGTGATGCCAGTGCTGGCCCCGGCTTCGATTACAAGGTCAAGGGAGAACTGGCCTCGGCGCCATTGCTCGACTGTTTCGTCGCGGCCGCAGGCTTTATCGAGAATCTGGGCCTGGATGTGCCGGATGCCGTCGGGCGCATGAGCTTCGCCAAGGATGATCCGGACCGGTTTTTCTTTGAGGCACTGAGCCTGTTCTGGCGGGCGTTCGAAGACCACCTGCTGGACCAGAAACCTCCTGTGATGACTTACAACCGCATGTTTGCGCTGTTCAGCGAGCATTCGCCGGAGAATCTCAAGCTGCTCAGCGACGAACTGCTCAGGCCTTTGTCGCACCTGATGATCGACGAATTTCAAGACGTTTCACCACAAATCGTCTCGTGGATCCGCGCCAGCCTCAGCGAAATCCGCAGCCGCGGCCCGGCCATGCACATCGGCCGCGGTGCGCAGCGTTCGTCGCTGCTGTGCGTGGGGGACGACTGGCAATCCATCTATGGCTGGCGCGGCAGTTCGCCGAGTTACTTCATGGAATTCAACAAGGAGTTCCCGTCGCCGAGCACCACCCGAGTGATGCTCAGCGACAATTACCGCAGCCACCAGTACATCATCGACGCCGCGGAACACATCGTCCGTGCAGCACCGGCGATCGCGGGCAAGAAAGCCAAGGCCAGCGGTGAGCCGAAGACCCCGCACCCGGTCAATGTCTTGGAGCGCGATGATCAGGCCATGGGCCAGCGCCTCGCCGAGCACTACCGGCAGGGTCATTCAATCTTGATGCTTTATCGAAGAAGCAGCGATAAGTTATTGATACAGGAGCATATTCAGTCTGTAGTTAATGTCGATTCGAGCTTGCCGTACGAAGCCCGACGGCTCAAACAGCTCACTTATCACAGCGCAAAAGGCCTACAGGCCGATGCCGTGTTTCTGCTTGGCGATTGTCAGCACCTGACCAGCTCACCTTACAAAAATCAGGTTTACCGCATGGCCGGCCTGGGCAAGAACGGCGACAGCGAACCCTACGACAGCGCGCAAAAGGACGAAATCCTGCGCCTGGCCTATGTCGGCATCACCCGGGCGGTGAGCCATTGCTACTGGTACGTCGATCCTCAGGAAGCACCCGCGGCCAACATGCCGCGTGCGTCCGATCGGGTGGCGAGGGGCAAGCCGTTTTTTGCCGACCAGCGACCTGAAAAGAAAATCGGCTGAACGACAAAGCCCCGGCTTTTGGGCTCGGGGCTTTTTGCATTGGAGCTTGGGCGGCGTTGGAGCGCGGGTATCGGGATTGGGTGTGTTCAGTCATGGATGAGGCGGCTGTCAAACCGCTATCGCGAGCACTTACTCTCACAAACAAAAAGCCCGCATCGCTGCGGGCTTTTCAAATTAAATCAATAGCTTACGCGTAGCTCTTGAATAATTCCGGAGGAGTAAAAGCCTCCAGCTCAGCCTCGATGGCCTCAATGATCAGCTCGACATCCGCCGCATTCATTACCGTGGCACAAGGAATGCCCGCGATTGCAATCAAGGTTTCGCCGCTCTTTCGATCGAACAAACGAGCCACCAGGCTGCCAGGCGCATCCATCGTGGCCTCAAACCCCATGGGATGAAAATGCCAGCGCATCAGCTGGCAGGCATTGGGAAACGTGACTTTGCTAAACCCTTTGTTCATGTGTTGCCCGCCTTCTTCATCGAGCGCTTCCGTTTGCTCATGTTAGGAGGGAAGAGCCTTCATTGGCTCAACCGGTGACAGGTATTAAAAGTAGCATCCGTATGTGAAAAAGCTGTGAGTTTTTTCAGTCCGTTTGGCGATTGCACTGATTTTTTTGATGTAGATCACGTCGCCTCCACTAATCGCCAAAACGCCACTACGGTTTTTTCATTGAAGCCGGCGGCGATCTTGGGCAAGCTCGGTTCTTTTCGCCGAGCCTCCTATGCACGCCGACGACGACGGCCCAGAACAGACCCAGGCCACAGCCGCCACGGTCATGCGCTACCATTTGAGCTGGAAGCACCGGGACCTGGACAGCGTCATGGCGCTCTACCATCCGGCGATCCAGTACAACGATTTCTTTCAGAATCGCGTGCTGGGCCTGGATGAGTTGCGCGAGTACGTGCGTGTCAGCATGCCGCGAGAATCCGACGAACTGCTGGAGCACTGCGACCGCATTCGCGTGGATGGCAACACTGCATTCATTCAATACGAAGTCACCTTGCGCGGCGGTGAAGGGTTGGTGTCGTTCCGTTCCAGCGAGGCGATTACGGTCAGGGACGGGCTGATCTGGCGTGTCAATGAATACGCATCGTTGCTGCGTGCCCAGGCGAGCGGCACGGCGCCGGCGAGCCAGCGTCCGGCGGTGAGTCGTCTGGGCCTGTCGCCACGGCAGTTAAGCTTCATGGCGCAAGACCTGCAGCAATACTTTGAGCAACAACAACCCTACCTCGACCCCGAGCTTGACCTGCAACGGGTGGCGAAGGAGTGCGGGTATAGCCGTAATCAGATCTCGTATCTGCTCAATCAAGTGCTGGGCCAAAGCTTCTATCGTTACGTCAATCAGGCGCGCTTGCAGCATTTATTGCGCTCGCTGGACAGCGCCACATTGCCGGTGCGCATCGATGAGCTGGCGTTCGCCGCTGGCTTCAACTCGCTGTCGGCGTTTTACAGTTGTTTCCGCCAGCACACCGGGCAGTCGCCAAAGGCTTACGCCAAACAAATTTCTTTGCGGACACGCGCGCAAGACATCGGCTAACGCCCGCCGCTAGGATCGACGTCATCGAAAGTTCTCAGTGGCGGAGTCCTGCATGCCGGCGTGGCGCACTATCAGTTTATGGATGGACCAACTCGATGAGCCGCTGATCGCGCGTCCGGCGCTTGAGCAGGATCTGGACGTTGACGTGGCGATTATCGGTGCCGGTTACACCGGGCTGTGGACCGCCTATTACCTCAAGCAACACGCTCCCGGACTCGATATCGCCATCATCGAAGCGCAAACCGCCGGTTTCGGCGCGTCCGGGCGCAATGGCGGCTGGCTGATGGGCAATCTGCTTGGCGAAGATCGCCTGCTGGCCGGGTTGTCGCCTGAGCAGCGTCGAGCGTCGTTCGATCTGCTGCACAGCATTCCCGATGAGGTGGAAATCGTCGTCGAAAAAGAAGGCATCGATTGCGATTATCGCAAGGGCGGGGTGCTTTATTGCGCGGCGCGCTATCCAGAGCAGGAGACAGCCCTGCGCGACTATCTGAGCAAGCTGTACGGCCAAGGCCTGACCGAGGACGATTATCGCTGGCTCAGCCCGGAGCAACTGGGGCAACAGATTCGCGTGGCGAAACCCTATGGCGGCATTTTTGCGCCGCACGTTGCCACGATTCAGCCGGCAAAACTGGTGCGGGGGCTGGCGCGCACCGTGCAGGGCATGGGCGTGAGGATTTACGAAAACAGCCCGGTCACCCATTGGCAATCGGGCCATTTGCGCACCGCCAAGGCAAGCGTGCGCAGCCGCTGGATCGTGCCAGCCGTCGAAGGCTATTCGGTGACGCTGCCGCCATTGGGTCGTTACCAGTTGCCGGTGCAAAGCCTGATTGTCGCCACAGAGCCCTTATCTGCCGCGACCTGGGACGAAATCGGCCTGAGTCGCGGCCAGGCCTTCAGCGAGTTCAGCCGCCAGGTTACCTACGGTCAGCGCAGCGCCGACAATCGTTTGGTGTTCGGGGCGCGCGGCGGCTATCAGTTCGCCGGCCGCTTGCGCCACAACTTTGATCTGGCTCGCGATGAAGTCGAACTGCGCCGCTACCTGTTTGGTGAGTTGTTCCCGCAACTGAAAAACGTGCGGATCACTCACGCCTGGGGCGGCAACCTCGGCATGTCCCGACATTTCAGGCCGCACATGCTTTGTGATCGCGCCGAAGGCATTGCGCTGTCCGGCGGTTACGGCGGCGAGGGCGTTGGCGCCAGCAATCTGGGCGGGCGCACCCTGGCCGATCTGATCCTTGAGCGCGAGACCGAACTGACGCAACAACCGTGGGTGCTGCCGGACGGCGGCATTCAAGCCTTGCGCGCGTGGGAGCCGGAGCCGTGCCGCTGGCTTGGCTACAACGCAATCATCAAAAGCTTCGTGCACGAAGACCAGACCCTGGCCAATCCGGCGACGCCACCCTGGCGGCGCAAACTGGCCAGCCGCGTCGCCGGGTTCATGGAAGGTTTCATGCACTGAACGTCGTCCCCCTAAAAAGCAGGTCATGCCCATGAGCATCACGCAATTCAAGCACACCGCGACATTGTCGCTCGATGAATCCGCCCCGGTGGCCGTGCCGCTGGGCGAGCCGGTCGCTATCGCTTCGAGCACCAGCGTGGAGCGCGTCGACGGCGTCGAAACCGGCGTCTGGGAGTGCACGCCAGGGCGCTGGCGTCGGCAGATCACCGCGCAGGAATTCTGCCATTTCATTGCCGGGCGCTGCACGTTCACCCCGGACGGCGGTGGCGAAACCCTGCACATACAAGGCGGCGACGCACTGATGTTGCCAGCCAACACGCTCGGCACCTGGGATATCCAGGAAACCGTGCGCAAGAGCTACGTGCTGATTTTCTGATTGCTTGATCTTTGATTGCCTGCCAACAAAAAAAGCCCATACAGGAATCGCCCCATGATCCAGAAAACCCTCGCATTGGCGCCGCTGTTGCTGGCCGTTTCCGTCAGTCATGCGGCCGAGACGGTCAAGGTCTACAACTGGTCCGACTACATCGCGCCAGACACGACAAAAAACTTCACCAGGGAAACCGCGATCGGCGTCACCTATGACGTTTACGACAGCAACGAAACCCTCGACGGCAAGCTGATGACCGGCAAATCCGGTTACGACGTGGTGTTTCCCTCCAACCACTTCATGGCGCGACAGATTGAGGGCGGGGCACTGAAGACACTCGACAAAAGCCAGCTGCCCAACTGGAAAAATCTCAATCCGGTGCTGCTCACGGCGTTGCAGACCAATGACCCGAACAACGAGCACGGCTTTCCGTATCTGTGGGGCAGCACCGGCATCGGTTACAACATTGCCAAGGTCAAAGCGGTACTGGGCGAAGATGCGCCGGTGGATTCGTGGGATTTGATCTTCAAGCCCCAATACATGGAAAAGCTGCAGAAGTGCGGTGTGGCGATTCTCGATAACGGCCCGGAGTTGCTTCCGGCGGCGCTCAACTACCTTGGCCTGCCACATCACAGCAAGAATCCCGAGGACTACAAAAAAGCCGAAGCGCTGCTGATGAAAGTGCGGCCCTATGTCAGTTATTTTCATTCCTCGAAATACACCAGTGACCTGGCCAACGGCGATATCTGCGTCGCGGTCGGCTTCTCCGGCGACATCCTGCAAGCGGAGAATCGCGCCAAAGAGGCGAAGAACGGCGTCGACATCGGTTATGCGATTCCCAGAGAAGGCGCGGCGATCTGGTTCGACATGGTCGCCATGCCCGCCGACGCGCCGGACGAGAAGGCCGGTTACGCTTTCATGAATTACCTGCTGCGTCCCGACGTCATGGCCGCCATCAGCAACCACGTGCACTACGCCAACGGCAACGAACAGGCCGACAGCCTGATCGACCCGGCGATCAGAAACGACACCAAGGTTTATCCGAGTCCGGAGATGATGGGCAAGCTGTTTGCTCTGGAGGCGATGCCGTTGAACATTGACCGGATTCGTACGCGGGTGTGGAACAAAATTCGTACAGGTAGCTAATTTTTTTCAGGCAAACACGCGGCCCTGTGGGAGGGGGCTTGCTCCCGAAGGCGGTGGGCCAGCGAACACAGTTATCGACTGACAGGCCGCCTTCGCGAGCAAGCCCGCTCCCACAAGGGAGAGCGGAAGACCTGATATTAATTGATGCCAGAGTGCTGGCACTGCCATGCCAAAATGAGACTTTGCTAACAAAACCAAACTCACCGATATTTAATATTTAAATAGAAAATCGTCAGACAATTTCCAATCTTCACGCAACTAAAAACAATATTCCCGCCCCACGCGCTTTGTTTACGGCAGTTTCCTGATACAGCCAAATTGGATCGCAAAAAAATCCTTTACGACAGATTTCAAATTGTGTCAGGTTCGTTACGCCTTCATTGGGCGAGTGATAGGACGATCTCGCCAAAGATCGTCCTGTCGGACAAAAACTGTTCCATTGCTAAACAAGGAAGTGTGTTTATGTCGAAAGTTAAAACCAACGCTGTTGATTCCGCCGAACAGGCTTTCCAGCTGGCCGCCTTCAGCTCGGCGTACAACCAGATCAATAGCTTCAGCCATCAGTACGATCGTGGCGGCAACCTCACGGTCAATGGCAAACCTTCGTATTCCGTCGACCAGGCAGCTACGCAATTGCTGCGCGACGGCGCTGCCTACCAGGACAAGGACGGCAGCGGCAAGATCGAACTGACCTACACGTTCCTGACGTCGGCATCGTCCAGCACGATGAACAAACACGGGATCAGCGGATTCAGCCAGTTCAGCGCGCAGCAACAAGCCCAGGCCAAGCTCGCCATGCAATCCTGGGCGGATGTGGCCAACGTGACCTTCACCGAGAAAGCCTCGGGTGGTGACGGCCACATGACCTTCGGTAACTACAGCGGTGGCCAGGACGGTGCCGCAGCGTTCGCCTATCTGCCAGGCACGGGCGCCGGTTATGACGGCACCTCGTGGTACCTGATCAACAGCGGCTATACGCAAAACAAGAACCCGGACCTGAACAACTACGGCCGTCAGACCCTGACTCACGAGATCGGCCACAGCCTGGGCCTGGCCCATCCTGGGGACTACAACGCCGGCAATGGCAACCCGACCTACAACGATGCGTCCTACGGGCAAGACACCCGCGGCTACAGCATCATGAGTTACTGGAGCGAGAGCAACACCAACCAGAACTTCAGCAAGGGCGGCGTCGAAGCCTACGCGTCCGGTCCGTTGATGGATGACATTGCTGCGATCCAGAAACTCTACGGTGCCAACACCACCACCCGTACCGGTGACTCCACCTACGGTTTCAACTCCAACACCGGTCGCGATTTCCTTAGCGCTTCGTCGTCGAGCGACAAAGTGGTGTTCTCGGTGTGGGACGCCGGCGGCAAGGACACCCTGGATTTCTCCGGTTTTACCCAAAACCAGAAAATCAACCTCAATGACGCCTCGTTCTCCGACGTTGGCGGCATGGTGGGTAACGTGTCCATCGCCAAAGGCGCGATCATCGAGAACGCCATCGGCGGTTCCGGCAGCGATTTGCTGATCGGTAACAGCATTGCCAACGAGCTCAAGGGCGGTGCCGGCAACGACATCCTCTTTGGCGCCGGCGGTGCCGACAAGCTGTGGGGCGGGGCGGGTTCGGACACGTTTGTGTTTGCGGCGAGTTCCGATTCCAAACCGGGTGCGATCGATCAGATCCTCGATTTCGTCAGCGGTCTGGACAAAATCGACCTGACCGGCATCACCAACGGGGCCGGCCTGCACTTCGTCAGCAGCTTCACCGGTGCGGCCGGCGATGCGGTGTTGACTTCGTCGGGCGGCAACAGCCTGTTGTCGGTGGACTTCACCGGGCATGGCGTGGCTGACTTCGCTGTCAGCACGGTTGGCCAGGCAGCGTACAGCGACATCGTGGCGTGATGTGAACGGGAAAGCGGCGCTTGATGCGTCGCTTTCTTTGCTTGCATCGGTACGCGCTGTACGCAACGCTACAGGCTGGAGCGAATTTTCTTATGGTCAATAAAGCTTTTACCTACAGGGCAGCGGCGTGGCTTTGTGCGGCGTTCCTTGTGATTTCAGGAGAAACAGGTATGGCCAGCAGCCTCAGGCTCGAAGAACCTTCAGTGTTTGCCGGAAAGTGGCTGGCAACGCTGTCCACCACACGTGATGACCCCAAGGCGCAAAAGCTGCAAGACAAGCCCTCGAATACCTGTGAGGTTGAACTGCTTGCCAACCAGACTTTGGGTCAAGGGACCAATTGTCTGGGCGCATGGCTGGAGCAGGCGCCGATTGGCTGGTTTGCTGACCCCGACGGCTTATCCATGACCGGCAACGAAGGCTCAAGAATCCAGTTCTTCAGCCGACAACGTGATGGGTATTATCTGGCGACTTTGCAGTCCGGCCTTGTCGTGACGCTGGAGCGTGTAGCACCCGACAAATGATCGAGGTTGCCAATCAAGTTGGATATAAGGATTCACCCACTGGTTATAAAAAGATTTTTGAGGACAACTGCACTGCATTGAGCAGCGCTAGTTGTTATGAAAGTGTAAGCGGCCCCTCGCGAAACAGTGTTGACGCATGGCTCGCTTGATTAATTGAAGTCCCGTCAGCGCATGACGAGCAATAATTCCAGGAAGAACCAATGAAGATGGCGAAGGCCCCAGCCACCGCTCCGTTAATCAAGGCACTGGGTGACTATAAGAGCATCCTGATCAGCGTCGGTTGTTTCACCGCGCTGATTAACGTGCTGATGCTGGTGCCCTCCATTTATATGCTGCAGGTCTATGACCGGGTGCTCTCGTCGCAGAACGAAACCACCCTGGCGATGCTGTCGCTGATGGTCGTCGGTTTCTTCGCCTTCATCGGTTTGCTGGAAGTGATCCGCAGTTTTATCGTGATCCGCATCGGCAGCCAGTTGGAGCGCCGCTTCAACCTGCGCGTCTATCAGGCCGCGTTCGAACGCAATCTGTTCAAGGGCGAAGGCAACGCCGGGCAATCGCTGGGTGACCTGACCCACATTCGCCAGTTCGTCACCGGGCCGGCGCTGTTTGCTTTCTTCGATGCGCCGTGGTTTCCGGTCTACCTGTTTGTGATTTACCTGTTCAACGTCTGGCTGGGCGTACTTGCTACGGCGGGGGCGCTGCTGTTGATCGCACTTGCGTGCCTGAATGAATACATGACGAAAAAGCCGCTGGGCGACGCCGCTGGTTTTTCCCAGAAGTCCAGCCAGTTGGCTACCAGCCACTTGCACAACGCCGAAACCATTCAAGCCATGGGCATGCTCGGCTCGTTGCGCAAACGCTGGTTCCAGGTGCATTCACGCTTCCTCGGTTTGCAGAACCAGGCCAGCGACACCGGCGCGGTGATCAGCTCGCTGAGCAAGACCCTGCGTCTGTGCCTGCAATCGCTGGTGCTGGGACTCGGTGCATTGCTGGTGATCAAGGGCGATATGACCGCGGGGATGATGATCGCCGGTTCCATTCTGATGGGGCGCGTGTTGAGTCCGATCGATCAATTGATCGCCGTGTGGAAACAGTGGAGCGGGGCGAAACTGGCGTACCGCCGTCTCGATGCGCTGTTGCAGGCGTTCCCGCCGAGCGACGAGGCCATGGCCCTGCCGCCGCCGAAAGGCCAGATCACGTTCGAACAGGTCAGCGCCGGGCCGCCGGGGCAGCGGACAGCGACCCTGCACATGGTCAATTTCAATCTGGGCGCCGGTGAAGTGTTGGGCGTGCTGGGCGCTTCGGGCTCCGGCAAATCGACGCTGGCACGGGTGCTGGTGGGTGTGTGGCCGACCCTCGGCGGCACGGTGCGTCTGGACGGCGCCGACATTCACCGTTGGAACCGCGATCAACTTGGCCCCTACATCGGTTATCTGCCTCAGGACATCGAGCTGTTCAGCGGCAGCATTGCCGAGAACATCGCCCGTTTCAGCGACGCCGACCCGCAAAAGGTTGTCGCCGCCGCGCAGCAGGCCGGCGTTCACGAGATGATTCTGCGCCTGCCGCAAGGTTACGACACGCAATTGGGCGAGGACGGCAGCGGCTTGTCCGGCGGCCAGAAACAACGGGTGGCCCTGGCCCGCGCTCTGTACGGCAACCCGAGCCTGGTGGTGCTGGACGAACCCAACTCCAACCTCGACACCGTCGGTGAAGCGGCACTGGCCAGTGCCATTGCGCAACTCAAGGCGCAAGGCACCACCGTCGTACTGGTGACGCATCGCTCCTCGGTGCTGGCCCAGGCCGACAAGCTGCTGGTCCTCAATGACGGCCGCTTGCAGGCGTTCGGTCCGAGCCAGGACGTGCTCAAAGCACTCTCCGGTCAGCAGGAACAACCCCGTGAAAAAGCTGCACCAGCACCGGGCGGGCTCAGCATGAGTCGGCAGTATCAGCCCACGACAAGGAATTCGGGTGTATGAGCAGCGCCAGCATGAACACTGAAAACGAAGCGAACATGGAACACGCCTACCTCACCGAACGCCCGGAACGCGACGCGAAATTCTTCGCGCGCCTGGGCTGGATCCTGGCCATCGTCGGTGCCGGCAGCTTCTTCACCTGGGCCGCGCTGGCGCCGCTTGATCAAGGCATTCCCGTGCAAGGCACCGTCGTGGTGTCGGGCAAGCGCAAAGCCGTGCAATCGATGAGCAGCGGCGTGGTCAGCCGGATTCTGGTGCGCGAAGGCGAGATCGTGAAGCAGGGCCAGCCGCTGTTTCGTCTCGACCAGACCCAAGTCGCTGCCGACGTGCAATCGCTGCAAGCGCAATACCGCATGGCCTGGGCCAGCCTCGCGCGCTGGCAGGCGGAGCGCGACAACCTCAAGCAAGTGACCTTTCCCGCCGAGTTGAGCAACGACCCGGACCCGCGCCTGGCGCTGGTGCTTGAAGGCCAGCGCCAACTGTTCAGCAGCCGTCGCGAAGCGTTCTCTCGTGAGCAAGCCGCACTGCGCGCCAACATCGAAGGCGCCACCGCACAACTGGCGGGGATGCGCCGTGCGCGCAGCGACCTCAATGCCCAGGCCAGTTCCTTGCAGCAACAACTGAGCAACCTGCAACCGCTCGCCGACAACGGCTACATCCCGCGCAACCGCTTGATGGACTACCAGCGACAACTGTCGCAAGTGCAACAGCAACTGGCAGAGAACACCGGCGAAAGCGGGCGTGTGGAGCAGGGCATTCTCGAGTCGCGCCTGAAGTTGCAGCAGCACAGCGAGGAATACCAGAAAGAAGTCCGCACGCAACTGGCCGACGCGCAACTGAAAAGCGTCACCCTGTCCGAGCAACTGACATCCGCCGGTTTCGACCTGCAACACAGCGAGATTCTCGCCACCGCCGATGGCGTCGCGGTCAACCTCGGCGTCCACACCGAAGGCGCCGTGGTGCGTCAGGGTGAAACCCTGCTGGAAATCGTGCCGCAAGGCACCACCCTGGAAGTGGAAGGGCACTTGCCGATCAACCTGATCGACAAGGTCGGCACGCATTTGCCCGTGGACATTCTGTTTACCGCCTTCAACCAAAGCAAAACGCCGCGTGTACCCGGCGAAGTCAGCCTGATTTCCGCCGACCAGATGGTCGACGAGAAAACCGGCGTGCCGTACTACGTGTTGCGCAGCAGCGTCAGCGATCAGGCCATGGAAAAACTCAACGGCCTGGTGATCAAGCCCGGCATGCCTGCGGAAATGTTCGTGCGCACCGGCGAGCGTTCACTCCTCAACTACCTGTTCAAGCCGCTGCTCGATCGAGCCGGCTCCGCGTTGACCGAGGAATAAGGATGTTCGGCTGTATGAATAAGCTTTCAATGCTGGGGGCAGCGATGATGCTGCTCGCAAGCCACTCGGCAGTCGCGGCGATGGGGCCGTTCGAGATCTACGAACAGGCGCTGCGCAATGACCCGGTGTTCCTTGGCGCGATCAAGGAGCGTGATGCCGGTCTTGAAAACCGCGCCATCGGCCGCGCCGGACTGTTACCCAGAATTGGCTACACCTACAACAAGGGGCGCAACTCTTCGAAAGCCACGTCCCTTGATGAGCGCGCGCGCAACCGTACCGACGAGCGCAACTACAACAGTTACGGCTCGGCACTGACGGTGCAGCAACCGCTGCTCGACTATGAGGCTTACGCCGCGTATCGCAAGGGCGTGGCGCAGTCGCTGTTTGCCGATGAAGCGTTTCGCGGCAAGAGTCAGGAGCTGCTGGTGCGGGTGCTCGATAACTACACCAAGGCGCTTTTTGCCCAGGACCAGATCGACATTGCCCAGGCCAAAAAGAAGGCCTACGAACAGCAGTTCCAGCAGAACGAACACATGTTCAAGCAAGGCGAGGGCACACGTACCGATATTCTCGAAGCCGAGTCACGCTATGAACTGGCGACGGCCGAGGAAATCGAAGCGCGCAACGAACAGGACGCGGCCCTGCGCGAGCTGGGGGCGCTGGTCGGCGTACCGGCCGTGGACATCGGCGATCTGGCACCGCTCGGTCCGCAATTCCAGACCTTCACCTTGCAGCCGGCCAACTTCGACACCTGGCACGAGCTGGCGATCAGCAACAACCCGAACCTGGCGTCGCAGCGCCAAGCGGTTGAAGTGGCTCGCTATGAGGTCGAGCGTAACCGCGCCGGGCACCTGCCGAAAATCAACGCCTACGCCTCGATGCGCGATAACGAGTCGGAGAGCGGCAACACTTACAACCAGCGCTATGAAACCAACACCATCGGGCTGGAAGTCAGCGTGCCGCTGTACGCCGGTGGCGGGGTGTCGGCCTCCACCCGTCAGGCCAGCCGCACCATGGAGCAGGCGGAATACGAACTCGACGGCAAGACCCGCGAAACCCTGATCGAATTGCGCCGCCAGTTCAGCGCCTGCCTGTCCGGGGTCAGCAAATTGCGCGCCTATCAAAAGGCGTTGAAGTCGGCTGAAGCGCTGGTGGTCTCGACGAAGCAGAGCATTCTGGGCGGTGAGCGGACCAATCTCGACGCGTTGAACGCTGAGCAGCAGCTGTTCACCACTCGCCGGGATCTGGCCCAGGCGCGCTACGACTATTTAATGGCCTGGACAAAATTGCATTACTACGCCGGGACCTTGAACGAGCAGGACCTGGCGCGAGTGGATGAGGCTTTTATGGTCGCGCAACAGCCCTCTCCCTAAGCCTCTCCCGCGGAACACGCAACACCGCAAAAAGACCCGATAAAACAAAAAAAGCGAGTGATGAACATGGACGTACGCATCAAGCCGATCCCGGTCGGCACCTTGTTGCTTGTGATTTCTGCCACCTCGGCCCAGGCGCAGTATCTTGAATCCGGCCAGCCCGGTGACCCGGCCAGTTGGCGCAGCGCCGAATTCCTCCGGGACTGGGGCCTGGGCCGCCTGCAGGCCGAGCAAGCGTATGCCGCCGGCATCACCGGCAAAGGCGTGAAAATCGGCGCTCTCGATTCAGGCTTCGATGCGGCCCACCCCGAGTTCGCGGCTGAGCGCTACCACCCGGTACTCGCCAGCGGCCGTTACGTCGACGGTACGCTGTTCACCGTTAACGGCACCCTGAATCCCAACAACGATTCCCACGGCACCCACGTGGTCGGCACCATGGGCGCTTCCCGCGATGGCAGCGGCATGCACGGTGTCGCCTACAACGCGCAGATTTTCGTTGGCAACACCAACAAGAACGACAGCTTCCTGTTCGGTCCCAATCCCGATCCGCGCTATTTCAAAGCGGTGTACGACGCCCTGGCCGACGCTGGCGTACGAGCGATCAACAACAGCTGGGGCAGTCAGCCGCCGGACGTCAGCTACCGCACGCTGGCGGACTTGCACGCCGCCTATGCCCAGCACTGGAATAAAGGCACTTGGCTCGACGCGGCGGCCGACGTTTCGCGCCGGGGTGTGATCAACGTGTTCAGCGCCGGTAACAGCGGCTACCCGAATGCCAGCGTGCGTTCGGCACTGCCGTATTTTCAGCCGGATCTGGAAGGGCACTGGCTGGCCGTGTCGGGTCTGGACCAAAGCAATCAGCAGAAGTACAACCAGTGCGGCATCGCCAAGTACTGGTGCATCAGCACACCGGGCGCGAAGATCGACAGCACCATTCCCGGCGGTGGCTATGCGATCAAGTCCGGCACCTCGATGTCGGCGCCGCACGCGACCGGCGCGTTGGCGCTGGTGATGGAACGCTATCCGTACATGAGCAATCAGCAAGCGCTCGAAGTGCTACTGACCACCGCCACGCAGCTCGACGGGTCTCCGACCGAGGCGCCGAGCGAGCGGGTCGGTTGGGGCGTGGCCAATCTGAACCGGGCGATGCGCGGCCCGGGACAACTGCTTGGCGCCTTCGACGCCAATCTGGCCGCCGGCCAGCGCGATGTCTGGAGCAACGACATCTCCGACACCGCGCTGCTCCAGCGTCAGCGCGAAGACGCCGCTGAACACAGCGCCTGGCAGCAAACCCTGCAAGACAAGGGCTGGCAGAGCGGCGTTCCAGTCGGCGCCAGTCAGCAGGAGCAGACCGATTACGCGGTCGGCACGGCCCGCGATGCCGCAGCGGCGAATCGCGTGTATCAGGGCAGCCTGATCAAGTCCGGTGGCGGCCAACTGGTGCTTGCCGGCAACAATACCTATCGCGGCCCGACCACCGTCAATGGCGGTCTGCTGACGGTCAATGGTTCGCTGGCCTCAGCCGTTACCGTGAACGCCAACGGCACGCTTGGCGGGTCCGGGCGCATCGCAACGTTGCTGGCCAATAACGGCGCTCGCGTGGCGCCGGGCAATTCCATCGGCACCCTGAACGTGGCGGGCGATGTCACCTTCGCGCCTGGCTCGACCTACGCCGTGGAACTGTCGCCCACCGCCAGCGACCGCCTTGTGGCCGGCGGCAGTGCCAGCGTCAGCGGGGCCACGGTCAGCCTGGCGCTGGAGAACAGCCCGACACTGCTCAGCACCCGCGAGGTGCAAAGTCTGCTCGGCACGCAGTACAACATTTTGCAGGCGGCCGATGGCATTCAGGGCCGCTTCGCTGCGGTGCTGCCGAACTACCTGTTTATCGGCGGCCGTCTCGACTACGCCGCCACCGCTATTCAGCTGAATATCGAACGCAATTCGAACAGTTTCGCCAGTGTCGGTCTGACGCCGAATCAGCGCTCGGTTGCGGCCGCCGCCGAGGGCTTGGGCGCTGGCAATCCAGTCTATGAAAGCCTGCTGCGTTCGCCGACAGTGGCCACTGCGCAACAGGCTTTCCAGCAATTGAGCGGCGAAATCTATCCGGCCCTCGGATCGATGCTGATCAATGACAGTCGTCAGGTGCGCGACGCCGTTGGCGAGCGTCTGCAGCAGCCTGCGGCGGCGCAGAACAATGGCTGGATCAAAGCCCTTGGCGCTTGGGGGCGCACCGATTCGGGCAGCGACACGGCGGGCTACAACACCTCGATCGGCGGCTTGCTGGCCGGTGTCGACGGCGCGCTCGACGAGCAGACCCGCGTCGGTCTGGTCACCGGTTACAGCGACAGTTCGCTAAGCCTGGGTTCGGGCACGCATTCTTCGGCGAAGGTCGACAGCTACCACCTCGGCGCGTACGCCGGTCATGCCATCGGCGCCTGGCGCTTGAGCACCGGCGCCGCGTACAGCTGGCATCGTGGCGATGTGAAACGCGAACTGCGATACGGCGATGTCAGTGCCAGGCAGAAAGCCAAAGTCGATGCGGCAACCACCCAGGTCTTCGGTGAAGCGGCGTATCGACTCAACGTGCTGGAGCCGTTCGCCAACCTCACCTATGTGCATCTGGACACTGAAGGCTTTCGGGAGAAGGGCGATGGCGCAGCGCTGAAAAGTTCTGGCGATCAGCGTGACGCGGTGCTCAGCACCCTCGGCGTGCGAGCGCTCAAGACGATCAACCTGACGAACCGCCAGTCGCTGGATGTCAGCGGCCACGTCGGCTGGCAGCACAGCCTGACGGACATCGAATCGCAGCAACACCTGCGCTTTGCCAGCGGCGGCGCGCCGTATGCAGTCGAAAGCTCGGCCCTGGTGCGCGATGCCGCACTGGTCGGCGTGCAGGCCAGTCTGGCGTTGAGCAAAGACGTGCGGGTCAACCTCGATTACAACGGCCAGTTGGCGAGCCGCGAGAAGCTGCACGGCGTTGGCTTGAGCCTGAACTGGCAGTTCTGATCCCTTGTGGCGAGGGGATTTATCCCCGTTGGGCTGCGAAGCGGCCCCCAGCAATCTTTCCTGCCAACCGTACACACAGGTTTTGCGACTGCTGCGCAGTCGAGCGGGGATGAATCCCCTCGCCACAGGTGCGGTGTGTCATTGGCTACAGCGGACAAAGGTGCCTCTCGCCACAGCTATTGAAGCAAACGGATTTTTCGCAACAACACTAAGGAAGGTCGCTGGATGAAAAACAACAATACCCCCGCGCAAACGGGTGGCTGCTTTGCCCTGAAAACCCTGACGCTGGCGATGCTGTGTGCCAGCGCCATGGCGCAAGCCGCACCGTATTTCGAAAATGGCCGCACGGGTAATCCGTCGAGTTGGCGCAGCAGCGAGTTTCAGGCCGACTGGGGCCTGGGAGCGATTGGCGCCGATCATGCCTACGCCGCCGGCTACACTGGCACGGGTGTGAAACTGGGGATCTTCGATCAGCCGGTATACGCCGCGCACCCGGAATTCTCCGGCGCCAATAAAGTCGTCACTCTGGTCACAAGCGGCATCCGCGAATACACCGACCCGTATATCCCGGTGAAGGCCGGCGATGCGTTCCTTTATGACGGTTCGCCTTCGGTCGGCTCCAACGGCAAGCTTGGGGCACACGGCACTCACGTCGGCGGTATCGCCGCGGGCAGTCGTGACGGTGGGGTGATGCACGGCGTCGCGTTCGGTGCGCAGATCATCAGTGCCGATAACGGCGACCCAGGCCCGGAAGACGGCATCGTCCGCGGCAACGACGGCGCGGTGTACAAGGCCGGTTGGGACGCGCTGATCGCCAGCGGTGCGCGGATCATCAACAACAGTTGGGGCATCGGCATCACTGATCGCTTCGACCTCGGCGGCCGTGATCCGGCGTACCCACACTTCACCGTCAACGATGCGCAGGTGCAGTTCAACGAGATCCGCACGCTGCTCGGCACCAAACCCGGTGGCGCCTATGACGGCGCGATAGCTGCTGCGCGCAGCGGCATCGTGACCATCTTCGCCGCCGGCAACGACTACAACCTCAACAACCCGGACGCCATCGCCGGCCTCGGTTACTTCGTGCCGGACATCGCGCCGAACTGGATCACCGTGGCGGCCCTGCAAAAGAATCCGGATGTAGCCAGCGCCAATCCGTACATCATGAGTACGTTCTCCTCGCGTTGCGGCTACACGGCGAGTTTCTGCGTCTCGGCACCGGGCACGAAAATCTACAGCGCGATCATCGAAGGCACCAACGCCGACAACCTGACCACCAGCTACGCCAACTACAACGGCACCTCCATGGCCGCGCCGCATGTGGCCGGTTCCATGGCAGTGCTGATGGAGCGTTTCCCGTACATGACTGGCGATCAGGTCGCCACGGTCTTGCGGACCACCGCTACCGACCTCGGTGCACCGGGCATCGACGCCTTGTACGGCTGGGGCATGATCAACTTGCGCAAGGGCATCGACGGCCCGTCGATGTTCGTCACCGAGCAGGACATTCCCGAGGAGTTCCGGATTCAGGGCGCCTACGGCTCCGGCCAGTTTGTCGCCGATCTGCCGGGTATCGGCGCGATCATCGATCAAGGCAAACCGACTGAACGCGTGTGCACCGACATTACCTGCGGCCTCGACACCTGGCGCAACGACATTGCCGGCCACGGCGGCCTGACCAAGCAAGGCATCGGCACGTTGGTGCTGACCGGCAACAACAGCTACAGCGGCCCGACCCTGATCAATCAGGGCCGCCTGGCCGTCAACGGTTCGCTGCAATCGGCGGTCACGGTCAATGACGGCGGCATCCTCGGCGGCAACGGCCGCATCGGCACGCTGGCAGTGAACCGCGGCGGTACGGTGGCGCCGGGTAACTCGATCGGCACTCTGAACGTGGCCGGCGACGTCACCTTCGCGCCGGGTTCGACCTACGCCGTAGAGTTGTCGCCAACCAGCAGCGATCAGATCAATGCAACCGGCAAAGCGGTGATCGAGGGCGCCACGGTGAGCATGGCGCTGGAAAACAGTCCGACCTTGCTCAGCACCGGCGAAGTGCAAAGCCTGCTCGGCACGCGCTACAACATCCTGCAAGCGGCCGGCGGCATTGAAGGGCGCTTCGGCCAGGTGTTGCCGGATTACGCATTTCTCGGTGGCACGCTGGACTATTCGGCTGACGGCATCCAGCTGGCGGTGGGGCGTAACGCCGCCTCGTTCGCCAGCGTCGGCCTGACGCCGAATCAGCGTGCGGTCGGTGCCGCTGCCGAGCGCCTGGGCGCGGGCAACGCGTTGTTCGAAAGCCTGTTGCTGTCGCCCAACGCGGCGTCGGCGCAACAAGCCTTTCAACAGTTGTCCGGCGAGATCCACCCGGCCATCGGCACGCTGCTGATCAACGACAGCCGCTACCTGCGCGAGGCCGTCGGTGAGCGCCTGCGTGAGCGCGATCTGTTCAATGCCGACGCGCCCACCGACGCGGGCAGCAATGCCTGGGTCAAGGTGCTGGGTTCCTGGGGAGAGAGCGACGGCGGGCATAAGAACGCCGACTCCAACAGCTCCATCGGCGGCCTGCTGGCCGGTGTCGACGGCTTGATTGCTGAAGATACGCGGCTGGGTTTCGTCACCGGTTACAGCGACAGCTCATTGAGCATGGGCAGCGGCACGCATTCTTCGGCGTCGGTCGACAGCTACCACTTGGGCGCGTACCTGGGCCATGAAATCGATGCCCTGCGCCTGACCGTCGGCGGCGCCTATAGCTGGCACCGCATCGACGTGAAGCGTGACCTGCAAATCGGTGCTGCCGGCAGCAAACAGAAAACCAAGCGTGACGCGACCACGGCGCAGTTATTCACCGAGGCCGCTTACGATCTGGGCTTGCAACCGATGAACCTCGAACCGTTCGCCAACCTGTCCTACGTGCACCTCAACACCGACAGCTTCACCGAAAAGGGTGATGCCGCGGCGCTGAAGGGCGGTGAAGACAATCGCGATGTGGTGCTCTCGACCCTGGGGGTACGGGCCAAACGCAGCTTCGCCCTGTCGGATCAACATCAACTGGAACTGGGCGCCAGTCTCGGCTGGCAGCACAACCTGAGCGACGTCGATGCCGACAGTCATTTGGCCTTCGCCAACGGCAACAGCGCATTCACCGTGCAAAGCGTGTCGATGGACCGCGATGCCGCGGTGGTTGGCGTGCGTGCCGGCCTGGCGTTGAACCGCGATGTGCGGGTCAACCTGGATTACAACGGGCTGATCGGTTCGAATGAGAAGGACCACGGCGTGGGTCTGACCCTCGACTGGCAGTTCTGACGCGTGACCGGCAGCTCTTGCCGAGCTGCCGGTTTTGAAGAAAAGGGAGCGCAGCACATGGGATTGTTCGATTACAAAAACGCCGATGGCAAAGGGTTGTACAGCGATGCCATCGCGCTGACGTTGTATGCCTACGCGCCAACGGGCAAGCCTTTGCCCTCTACCGCATGGGCGCCGGTCACCGCGACGGCGCTGGGCTATCAGGGCAAGGTCGGGTCGCAGGGCACGTTCTTTGGTGAGCAGGAAGGCTTTACCAGCGCCGAGGCAGAAGTGCTCGGCAAATACGACGCCGCTGGCAAATTGATCGGCCTCGGCATAGCCTTTCGCGGCACCGGCGGACTGGGTTACAGCGACACTTTCGGCGACCTGAAAAACAATCTGCTGGCAGCGGTGGGGCCGTCGGATTACGCGAGCAATTACGCGAAAAACGCTTTCGACAACCTGCTCAAGGCTGTCGCCGCCTTCGCGGTTGCCAACGGTATTGCCGCCACGGACGTGCTGATCAGTGGCCACAGCCTCGGCGGGCTCGGGGTCAACAGCGTCGCCGAGTTGAGCGCGGACAACTGGGGCGGTTTCTTCAGGGACGCCCATTACATCGCGTTCGCCTCGCCGACCCAGAGCAGCACGGGCAGCAATGTATTGAACATCGGTTTCGAGAACGATCCGGTGTTTCGCGTACTCGACGGCACTACGTTCAGCACCGCGTCGCTGGGCAAGCACGATAAGCCGCACGACTCGACCACCGACAACCTCGTCAACTTCACCGACAACTATGCCTCCACCGCGCAGAACCTGGTGCCGTTCAGCATCGCCAATCCGCTGAACTGGTCAGCGCACAGTTCGCTGGGCTATGCCGACGGTTTGAACAGGGTGATCGATTCGAAATTCTACGACCTCACCAGCAAGGACTCGACGATCATCGTCTCCAATCTGGAAGAGGCATCCCGAGGCAAAACCTGGGTCGAAGATCTCGGTCGCAGCGGCGAGCCGCACACCGGCAGCACCTTCATTATCGGTACCGACAGCAATGACTGGCTCAAGGGCGGGGCGGGTAATGATTTCCTGGAGGGGCGTGCCGGCGATGACCGGTTCCGTGATGATGGCGGCTTCAACATCCTCCTCGGCGGCCAGGGCCACAACACTTTCGAGCTGCAAAAACCGCTGCAGAATTTCAGCTTCGCCACCGACGGTGACGGTACGCTGTACGTGCGCGACGCCTACGGTGGCATCAGCCTGACCCGCGACATCGGCGCACTGGTCAGCAAGGAATCGGGTTCATGGTGGGGCAGCAAAGAGATCACCTGGGGCATCACCGGCAAAGGTTTGAGCAACGGCAGCGAACTCACCCCCTACAGCCACTCACTCAATGGCGATGGCTACGGCAATGCCTTGCACGCGAGCGGCGACGGTGACTGGCTGTTCGGCCTCGGTGGCGATGACCAACTGATCAGCGACAAGGGCCAGGTGACGTTCGTTGGCGGCGCCGGTAACGACGTGATGACGGCAACGGGCGGCAACAACACCTTTCTGTTCAGCGGCGCGTTCGGCTTTGACGCGATCAACGGCTATCAGGGCAGCGACAAACTGGTGTTCATGGGCGTCGAAGGCGCGGGGCAGGGCTACGACTACAAACAGCACGCGGCGCAGTCCGGCGGCGATACCGTGCTGAAGATTGGCGATTATGCCGTGACCCTGATCGGGGTCGGAGTGGCTAATCTGTCGGACTCAAGTTTCATGTTCGCCTGATAACCCATGCAGGAGTGAGCCTGCTCGCGATAGCGGTGTTCCCGCTGCGGATGTTTCAACTGACAGACCGCTATCGCGAGCAGGCTCACTCCTACAAGGGATGATGTGCAAGAAGTTGTGAAATGCTCCGGGGCGTCCCCGTGGGGCGCTCTGGCTGTGAGCTATCTCTGACAATTCCAACAACAAGAGAGGCAATGGCAATGGGTGTGTATGACTACAAAAACTTCGGTACAGCCGAGTCACAGGCATTGTTCAGCGATGCCATGGCGATCACGCTGTATTCCTACCACAACCTCGATAACGGCTTTGCCGCCGGTTACCAGGACAACGGCTTCGGCCTTGGCCTGCCGGCGACGTTAGTCACCGCGCTGATTGGCGGCACGGATTCGCAGGGTGTCATTCCCGGTATCCCGTGGAATCCCGACTCGGAAAAACTTGCCCTGGAGGCGGTGAAACAGGCCGGCTGGACACCGATCACCGCGGCGCAACTGGGTTACGACGGCAAGACCGACGCCCGCGGAACCTTTTTCGGCGAGAAGCCCGGCTACACCAGCGCGCAAGTGGAAATCCTCGGCAAGTACGACGCGCAGGGGCATCTGACGGAGCTGGGCATTGCGTTTCGTGGCACCAGCGGCCCGCGGGAAATCCTCATTGGCGACTCGATTGGTGACGTGATCAACGACCTGCTCGCCGCGTTCGGCCCGGCGGATTATGCGAAGAATTATGTCGGCGAAGCCTTTGGCAATCTGCTCAGCGACGTCGTCGCGTTCGCCCAGGCCAACGGCCTGACCGGCAAAGATGTGCTGGTCAGCGGCCACAGCCTCGGCGGCCTGGCGGTCAACAGCATGGCCGATCTGAGCAGCGACAAGTGGGGCGAATTTTTTGCCGAGTCCAATTACATCGCCTACGCCTCACCCACCCAGAGCAGCACCGACAAGGTGCTTAACATCGGCTACGAAAACGACCCGGTGTTCCGCGCCCTCGACGGCTCGACGTTCACCGGCGCTTCGGTCGGCGTGCACGATGCGCCGCACACCTCGACCGCCGACAACATCGTCAGCTTCAACGATCACTACGCTTCGAATGCCTGGAATGTGCTGCCGTACTCGATCCTCAATATCCCGACGTGGATTTCACACCTGCCGACCGGCTACGGCGACGGCATGACCCGCGTGCTGGAGTCGGCGTTCTATGACCTGACCAGCCGCGACTCGACGATCATCGTCGCCAACCTGTCCGACCCGGCGCGGGCCAACACCTGGGTGCAAGACCTCAATCGCAACGCCGAAACCCACAAAGGCAGCACCTTTATCATCGGCAGCGACGCCAACGATCTGATTCAGGGCGGCAGTGGCAGCGACTATCTGGAGGGTCGCGCCGGCAACGACAGCTTCCGTGACGGCGGTGGTTACAACGTCATCCTCGGCGGGCAGGGCAGCAACACGCTGGATTTGCAGCAGACGGTGAAGAACTTCGATTTTGCCAACGACGGCGCCGGCACCCTGTATATCCGTGATGCCAACGGCGGGATCAGCATCACCCGTGACATCGGCAGCATCGTCACCAAGGAACCCGGTTTCCTCTGGGGCGTGTTCAAGGACGATGTGGTACACAGCGTCACAGCCAGCGGTTTGAAATCCGGCACCAGCCTCACCGCCTACGAGTCGAGCAGCAAAGGCAGCGCTGGCGCCGATACCCTCAAGGCCCATGCCGGCGGTGACTGGTTATTCGGTCTCGCTGGGAACGATCATTTGATCGGCGGCGCAGGCAATGACGTGTTTGTCGGCGGCGCCGGGAACGATCTGCTGGAATCGGGTGGCGGGGCGGATACCTTCCTGTTCAATGGTGCGTTCGGCCAGGACCGGGTGGTTGGCTATACGGCCAACGACAAACTGGTATTTCTGGGCGTGCAGGGTGTGTTGCCGGGAGATGATTTTCGCGCACACGCCTCCAGCGCAGGGCAGGATACGCTGCTGACATTCGGGGCGGATTCGGTGACGTTGGTGGGGGTGTCGCTGGGGAGTTTGAGTGCTGACGGGATTGTTATCGCCTGATCCATACCCCTGTGGCGAGGGAGCTTGCTCCCGCTTGAGTGCGCAGCGCTCACCCTTATTTTCGGTCCGCTGCGCGCCCCAGCGGGAGCAAGCTCCCTCGCCACGACAGGTATCAAAAGTGACTTGATAGCCATCTCCTGACTCAAAACCCTGCAAAAACAGGAAAAGCGGCCTAAAGCCAGCACGTCTACACACGTTCTACAGCTAGCCGCCCATGAGCACAGGAGATTCAAACGTGAAAGGTTTCAAGGGGTCTGTCGGTTTCGTTGCATGGGTGCTGTGTTCGGCCAGTGTCTGGGCCGATCTGCCTCAAAGCTCGATCCTCAGCCGCTACGGCATCACCACTGATCAACTGCCGGCGCCGGCGGCAACCGAACCGGTGGAGCCGGTCGAAGAGAAGAGCCGTTTTCAGATTCAGCCGGAACAGCCGTTCATGACGATTCGCCTGGGCGACGGCAAGGTGCCGCAAACCACTGGCAATCTGAGCATCGACCGCATGGTGCAGCAGGATCTGGAGCGTTGCCAACGTTTGCAGGGGGAACTGGTGAAGCGGGGCGGGAGTTACCTGCGTTGCGACGGCAGCATTCCCGGAATGCCGACTTTCGAATGACGAAACGATCACTGTAGGAGCTGCCGAAGGTTCGGGCCGCGATCGGACGATCTTTTGATTTTGTTTTCAAAGCAAGATCAAAGATTTTCCGATCGCGGCCCGAAACTTCGGCAGCTTCTACGGGGAAGACCGCGATGTGTCAGTCTTCTTTGCGAACGGTCGCGACTTCGTCTGCGCGAACCTTGACCTTGGCGCCGGAAATGTCCTCGAACTCGTAGAAACCATCCTCAGTCTTGGTCTTCGGCATGTCCTCGGTCAGGTATTGGGTGCCGTTCTGCAACGTGACCACTGTCTGCGTCGAGCAACCGCCCAGGGCCAGCAGCGCCGTTACTGCCAAGGGGATGCCCAGTGCCTTGATTTTCATACCCACCTCTGATTCCTCATCACGTAATGCCGAGCATTGTCGGCCTCTAACGCGGTTGGTGCCACTACGCCGGAAAAAGTTCGATGGCTCAGTTAAAAAATGCCACTGATCCTTTTCCGTTTGCACCCGGCGGGGCAGAACTGGTATCTGTACGCATAACCAGTATTCGCCCGCATGGCCCTGAATTCCCGTGACTGCCAATCCCCTCGATGACCCGTTCTATTACCTCAACAACTTCCGGCAAGTGCTTGACTGGCTTGAACTTCGTTATGCCGATGTGCTGAGCGAAACCGAGCACGGGTTCATCCGCGACTTCAAAGCCTTGCCCCAGGCGGCACAGGGTTTGCTGGTGCGGCTGGTCATGCGCAAGGGCGTGCATTTTCGCGCGAGTAAACTCAATTACGACGAGATCGGTGATATCGCGCAGGCCGCGCAGCCGCTGCTTGATCACGGCTGGCTCGACGCGCAGGCGTCACTGTCCATGGTCGACTTGTTCGATGTGTTGCTCAAGGCCGAGATTCTGCAAGCGTTCGGCCCTTTCATCGACCAGCCCAAGGGGCGCAAGGACGATTGGCTGCCGCTGCTGGCCGAGCAGTTTGCCGACGCCCGACGCCTGTGCGACTGGGCGCCGTTGCTTGACGATCGGCTGTTCAGCCTGACGATCATGGACCTGTGCGATCGCTTGCGGCTGATGTTCTTCGGCAACCTGTATCAGGACTGGTCAGAGTTCGTGCTGGCCGACCTGGGCATCTTTATCTACGAAAAAGTTGAATTCTGCAGCGAATCCCGCGGCCTGCGCAGCCGGGCTGACGTTGACGCCTGCCTGTTTCTGCACCAGTGCCAATTGCGTTTCGAGGCCGGCGAACCGCTGCAAGCCATCGCCGAGCAGGTCAGCGCGCTGCACTTCGACAATCCGTGGCTGCAACGCCGCCGGGACAAGGTGCTGTTCCAGATCGGCCAGTACGCCGAGCGCATCGGCGAGTTTGCCTTCGCGCTGAGCGTTTACCGCGAAAGCGCCTGTCCCGGCGCGCGGTTGCGCATGATCCGCGTTCTGGAGCGTTGCGGCGAATACCCGTTGGCGCTGGAACTCGCCACGCTGGCTGAACAGGCGCCGGAAAGTGCCGCCGAACAACAGGGCCTGCAGCGCATAGTGCCGCGATTGCGGCGCAAACTCGGCGGACCACCGCTGAAACGGGTCAAGGCCAGACCGGTCGAGCGCCTGGACCTGCAACTGCCGCGCAGCGACCCGGCATTGTCGGTGGAGTGTTATGTGCAGGCGCACCTGCATGATGACAACGGCCCGGTGCATTACGTGGAAAACAGCCTGATCAATGCACTGTTCGGCCTGCTGTGCTGGCCGGCGATCTTCGCGCCGCTGCCGGGGGCGTTCTTTCACCCGTTCCAGCGCGGCCCGGTTGACCTGTTGAACGAAGACTTCCAGCAACGCCGCGCCGAGCTGTTCGAGGCGTGCCTGGCCGAACTTGACGACGGCCGTTATGCCGAGACCATTCGCGCCCGGTTTGTCAGCAAATGGGGCATACAGTCTCCATTCGTGTTCTGGGGCGCCTTGCATGAAGACCTGCTGGAGCAGGCGCTGGCCTGCCTGCCGGCCGAACACCTCAGGCACTGGTTCACGCGTCTGTTGCTCGACATCAAGGCCAACCGTGCCGGCATGCCTGACCTGATCCAGTTCTGGCCCCAGCACAAGACCTACCGGATGATTGAAGTCAAAGGCCCCGGCGACCGCTTGCAGGACAACCAACTGCGCTGGCTGGAATTCTGTCATGCGCATCAGATGCCGGTTGCGGTGTGCTACGTGCAATGGCTGGAGCAGAGCGCTTGAGCTACAGCGTTGCAGTGCGCGCGTTGTGTGAGTTCACCGCCAAGACCGGTGACCTCGACCTGCGGTTCACCCCGTCGCCGACAGCGCTGGAAGGCATTGTCGGCCATCGCACCGTGGCCGCGCGGCGCAGCGCGCACTATCAGAGCGAAGTCGCGCTGGAAGGCGAGTTCCGCCAGTTGAAAGTCAAGGGCAGGGCGGACGGCTACGATCCGGCGCAAAACTGCCTGGAAGAAGTCAAAACCTACCGTGGCGACTTGAGCAAGCAACCGGCCAATCACCGCCAGTTGCACTGGGCGCAGGCGAAGATCTACGGCTGGTTGATGTGCGGCAAGCTGGGTCTTGAGCAGATCAACCTGGCGCTGGTGTACTTCGACATCGTCAGCGAAAAGGAGACGTGCCTGATCGAGGCGTACAGCGCTGAGGCGCTCAAAACGTTTTTCGAACAGCAATGCGCGCTGTTCCTGCACTGGGCCGAACAGGAAATGGCCCATCGTCAGGCGCGCAATCTGGCAGCGCAGCAACTGGCATTTCCTCATGCCGACTTTCGTCCGGGCCAGCGGCATCTGGCCGAGTCGGTGTTCAAGGCGGTCAGCACCGGTCGCTGCCTGATGGCCCAGGCCCCGACCGGAATCGGCAAAACCCTCGGCACGCTGTTCCCCATGCTCAAGGCGCTGGCGCCGCAGCAGTTGGACAAGGTGTTCTTTCTCACGGCCAAGACACCGGGACGCAAGCTGGCACTCGATGCCAGTCAGGTGTTGTTCGTGCAATCGCCGGCCTTGCCGTTGCGGGTTCTGGAAATGGTCGCGCGGGACAAGGCTTGCGAGCATCCGGACAAGGCCTGTCACGGCGAATCCTGCCCTCTGGCGCAGGGTTTTTACGATCGCTTGCCCGCTGCCCGTGAAGCCGCGGCCCGGGTCAACCTGCTGGATCAGGCGGCGATGCGTGAAGTCGCCGCGCAGCACGCGGTGTGCCCGTATTACCTGAGCCAGGAAATGGCCCGCTGGGCTGACGTGGTGGTCGCCGACTACAACTATTACTTCGATTTCAGTGCGCTGCTGTTCGGCCTGGCGCAGCTCAATCAATGGAACGTCGCGGTATTGGCCGACGAGGCGCACAACCTGGTTGAGCGCGGCCGGCAAATGTACAGCGCCAGCCTTGATCAGTTCACCCTCGCCAGCGTGCGTAAAACCGCACCCGCAGCGCTGAAAAAAGCCCTGCAACGGATCAACCGCGAATGGAACGCCCTGCATGCCCCGCAACTGGCGGCGTATCAGGCGTACGACAAGCCCCCGGAAAAACTGCTGCAAGCGATTGCCCTGGCCTGCGGTGCGATCGGCGATTACCTCAATGAGCATCCGCAGGGCCTGGACAGCGGACTGCAGAATTTCTATTTCGACTTGCTGCAGTTTGCCCGGGTAGCGGAGTTGTATGACGCGCATTACCTGTTCGACATCAGCAAACGCGACCTCGACCGCCCGCGTCCGATGTCGCAACTGTGTTTGCGTAACGTGGTGCCGGCAGCGTTCATCGGGCCACGATTGAAAGCGGCGCGCAGCAGCGTGCTGTTCTCGGCGACGCTCAGTCCGCGTGATTATTACGCCGATCTGCTCGGCACCCCGGGCGATACGGTGTGGATCGACGTCGAATCGCCCTTTGCCGCCGAACAGTTGCAGGTCCGCATCGTCAGCCAGATATCCACTCGTTTCAATCACCGTCAGGCCTCGCTGGAACCCATCGTCGAACTGATTGCACGCCAGTTCGCTGAGCGCCCGGGTAATTATCTGGCGTTTTTCAGCAGCTTCGATTACTTGCAGCAAGTGGCGACCTTGCTGGCTGAGCGCCATCCCCGGATTCCCTTGTGGCAACAGTCGCGGGGCATGGCCGAAGGGGCGCGACAAGCCTTCCTCGACCAGTTCACCGCGGACAGCCAAGGCGTCGGTTTTGCTGTGCTGGGCGGCGCGTTCGGCGAAGGCATCGACTTGCCGGGCGCCCGGTTGATCGGCGCATTCATTGCCACCCTCGGGCTGGCTCAGCTCAATCCGGTCAACGAACAACTGAAGCGGCGCATGGCGGCGATCTTCGGTGCCGGTTATGACTACACCTACCTGTATCCGGGGGTGCAGAAAGTCGTACAGGCCGCCGGCCGGGTGATCCGCACCCGTGAGGATCGGGGGGTGGTGGTACTGATTGACGACCGCTTTGCCGAATCCCGGGTCCAGCAGTTGTTGCCGCGCTGGTGGGCGCTCAAAAACGACCCGGTGGCTGTCCAATTCGGCGCAATGACGCATACTTCAGCACATGACACTGTGCGGTGAAAGTGATGAGTGAACACAACAGGACGGCTGCGATCGAGGAGCGGCGTTTCAGGCTGCTGATCGATGCGGTTGTCGACTACGCGATCTACATGATCGACCCGGATGGCATCATCACCAGTTGGAACTCGGGCGCCAAGCGTTTCAAGGGTTACGAAAAAAACGAAATCCTTGGCGAGCATTTCTCGCGGTTCTACACCGCTGACGACCGTGCTGCCGGCCTGCCGCAACAGGCGCTCGACACCGCGATCAACGAAGGACGCTTTGAAGGCGAAGGCTGGCGGGTACGCAAGGACGGCACGCATTTCTGGTCGCACGTGGTGATCGATCCGATCATCGACACCAATGGTCAGTTGCTGGGTTTCGCCAAGATCACCCGCGACCTGACCGACCGCAAGATGGCCGAGGAAACCCTCAAGCAAAGCGAACAGCAGTTTCGCCTGCTGGTGCAGGGCGTTACGGATTACGCGATCTACATGCTCAGCCCCGAGGGGCGCGTCAGCAACTGGAACCAGGGCGCCCAGCGGATCAAGGGCTATCTGCCGGAAGAAATCATCGGCCAGCATTTTTCAATCTTTTACACCCCGGAAGACCGCGACAACGGCGAGCCGCAGCGGGCGCTGGAAATCGCCACCCGCGAAGGGCGTTTTGAAAACCGAAGCTGGCGGATGCGCAAGGACGGCACGCGTTTTCTGGCCCACGTGGTGGTCGATGCGATTCGCGGTGACACGGGCACGCTGCTGGGTTTTGCCAAGATCACCCGTGACGTGACCGAGGCCCACGAAGCGCAGGTGGCGCTGGAGAAAACCCGCGAAGCGTTGTTCCAGGCGCAGAAGATGCAGGCTATCGGACAGCTCAGCGGCGGCATCGCCCATGACTTCAACAACCTGCTGACGGTGATTCTCGGCAACCTGGAAATCGTCCAGAAGCGCGTGGGTGACGACGCCAGGATCGGCCGTCTCCTGGAGAATGCCACTCAGGGTGCCTTGCGCGGTGTATCGCTGACCCAGCGCATGCTGGCGTTCGCCCGCCGCCAGGAACTCAAGACCGAGTCGGTCGATATCCCGCAATTGGTGCAAGGCATCACCGGGCTGCTGCGCAGCTCGCTGGGACCGGGAATCCGCATCGAGACGCGGTTTCCCGAGGGGCTGGAACCGGTGCTGGCCGACAACAATCAATTGGAACTGGCGTTGCTCAACCTGGCCACCAATGCCCGCGATGCCATGCCCGAAGGTGGCTGCGTGATCATCGCTGCGCAACCGCAAGTGGTGCTTGAACAAAGCCATGCGACGCTGGCGGCGGGGCGTTATGTCTGCCTGAGTCTGACCGATGACGGGGAGGGCATGGACGCCAGCACCTTGTCCTCGGCCAGGGACCCGTTTTTCACTACCAAGGGCTTGGGCAAAGGCACCGGGCTGGGGCTGTCGATGGTGCATGGCTTTATCGAGCAGTTGGGCGGGCGTTTCGTCCTCAAGAGTGAAAAAGGCCACGGCACCACCGCCGAACTGTGGATTCCGGTGGCCGGCGAGGGCGCGCCAAGCCGCTCACAGAGCCGGTCTGCCGAGCCAATCACGGTGCCAAGGCTCAGCGTACTGGTGGTGGACGACGACTCTCTGGTGCTGACCAGCACCAGTCTGTTGCTGGAGGACCTCGGCCATCGGGTGGTCAGTGCTACCTCGGGCAATCAGGCCCTGAAGCTGTTCGATGCGGGCGAAGTCATCGACCTGATGATCACCGACATGGCCATGCCGCACATGAGCGGTGCGCAACTGGCGCATGCCGTGCGTTTGCTCAAACCGGACCTGCCGATCATTCTTGCCACCGGTTATGCCGAACGCCTGGAAGGGTTCGCCGCGCAACTGCCACGACTGCCCAAGCCATTCACGCAGATGAACCTGGTCGAAATCATCGCCCGGTCGATGAAAAGGGACACTGGTCGATCCGGCTGAACTTGTCGGAATACGCAGCCTTCCAATGGTCTTTATTCATCTGGAGGGCGCGTCTTTTGCCTCGCATACTGACTCAGTCGACCGCTGAAGAAACCCTGACCGAACATAACGCCAAGATGTTCGGCTCGCCCAAGGAACGGCTGGATTTCTATCGCCGGGAAATCCAGTACGAGACCAGCATCCTCGCCAATCGCACCGACGCCTATCTGGCAGCGCAGTCGTTTCTGGTGATTGCCTTCGCCTCGTGCATGGCTAACCTCAATCCGGAATGGGGCAAGATGTTCACCCTGGTGGTGCCGCCGTTTCTGGCGTTGCTTGGCGTGCTCAGTTCACTCAACGCCTGGCCGGGGATTCGCGCGGCGTACGACATCATTGACCACTGGCATTTCAAGCAAAGCCAATTGCTGCACAGTGAACCGGTGATGGGCCTGGCCTATGACGAGTCGCCGCTGTTCAGCGAGATGGAATCGAGCCACAAGGGTTATCGCAAGTCGCTGCTGTTTTCGGTGCGCACGCCGTGGATCTTTGCCACGTTCTGGGTTCTGTTGGGCGTTTATGCGGTGTTTATTCAGGTGACCAACCCATGAGGTGGATGGGCAGATGAGTCGCTTGGGCTGAATTGGTGGTGGGGTGGGATGTCTCCTCACCCCAGCCCTCTGGCGAAAGAAAGCGCTGGGGTGATGAGTTCTGAATTACGCCGTCTCAAGCTCACGCCGCGTTTGCACGGCATTCTGCGCCGCTGCTGGAATGGGCGGGAAATCTTCGTTCAAGACATACAAATGGTCGATCGCGTCTTCAAACTTCGCATCGGCTTTCTTGCGTAAGGCTCGGTATTGCTCGAATCGCTCGAAGTCCGTCGGGGTCGTTTCAAGCAGTTCGTTCGCCGCTTTGTTCAGCGCGTGGGCTTCTTCGAACAGTTGGCGGTTGCGTTCCAGAGCCAGCGCTCTGCAAGCCTTGATTTGCGCAGGAGTCGAGCATTCGTTCATGACCGTGACCTTAATGTTGTCGAGGTTCCTTTTCATAGGCAGCGTGCCGCAGGGGAACCGAACCTGCCGGGCCGCGCCGGTGATTGGCGCGGTTAATGTTGTGACCCGCGCCCATGGCTGGCTGATCCATTTTTTTGCAGAAAAAAATTCGATTATTTCCAACGATTTGAAGCGCTTGAAAAATCAGATTTTTCGTTTCTTCAATTGTTCGTACCGCGCGAGCATCGGCTGCGTACTCACGCCGTGCAGCAGAATGCTCAGGGCCAGCACCGATAACGTAATGTCGGTGCACACCGTCGCCACCTCGGCGCTCAAGCCGTGGTTCAAGGCGAAAAACAGATAAAACAGACTGCCGATGCCGCGAATGCCAAACCAGCCGATCAGCCCGCGTTGGGGCCAACTGAGCAAGCTGCCCCAAGGCATGACAGCCACGCTCAGCGGGCGAATCAGACAAAACAGTACCGCGCCAATCCACAACGCTCGCCAATCCCAATGTGCGATCAGTACGACGCCGAGCAGGGTCACCAGAAAGACTTCCATCGCCCGCTCGACCAGGCTGCCGAAGGCGAGCATGTCGCCCATCATGATGCCGGCGGCCACCTGGCTGTCCTGCAGTTGCGCGGTATCGCCATGCACCGCGTCCTGCGGTTCGACGTTCTGATGGCCGACCACGGGTTGCACCAAATGCTCGGCCGGCGGTTGGGTGACACCGGTGGATTTGACTTCCTCCTGGCGTAAGCCGAGGCCGGCAGCGAACACCGAGAGAAACCCGTAGCCGCCTATTGCATCCGCAACCACGTAAGCCAGTGCAATCAACGCCAGCGTAAGGTAATCATTCGGCCCCAGCGTGCTGTCCTCGTTGTGGATTCTCAGCGACAGGGCGATGCGGCCGATGCCTCGGCCCATCCAGTAACCGGTCAGCAGACCCACCGGCACGGCCCACAACAGGCTGCGCAATACCCAGTCCTGCCATTCGCCGGGGCTGCCATCGCCGTGCAATAACAGCAGGCCGAGAATTACGAAAGGGAACGCAACGCCGTCGTTGAGTCCAGCCTCTCCGGAAAGGCCGAAACGCACGCTGTCAACGTCCTGCGCATCGTTGACCTGGACCAGCGCGGCGAGGACCGGATCGGTCGGTGCGAGAATCGCGCCGATGAGCAGTGACGGCCCCCACGGCAATTGCAGGCCCCAATGCAGCAGCAGGCACACGCCGATGATCGTCAGCAGCATGACCGGCCCGGCGAGGCCGAAAGCGATGCACCAGGTTTTGTTGCGCAGCGGCAGGCGCAATTTCAACCCACAGACAAACAGCGAGAAGAGCACCGCGACTTCAGTCAGGTGCTCCATCCACAGCGAGGCGTTTTCCAGCGACAGTTTCAGCAGGTTCAGGCCACTGGGGCCGATAACGATGCCTAGCAGCAGGCACACCGCTGACGTCGTGACCGGCAACCAGCGTAGCCATGAAGATGTCAGAGCAAGGGTCAGCAGCACGCCGCCGAGCACCGCGACCCATACGCTGAAGTTCATCTTCGGGCACCGCCACGTGTCGTCAGGCGCAAACGCACCGGATCAACCCGCATGGGTGCGCAAATACTCAGGCGTGAGCACGTTGAACCACAGCAGGATCATCGACACCAGGATTGTCACCAGCACCAGCAGACCGACGCCCCAGACACTCGCCGAGTACAACAGGCCTTGCTCCCGGCGCTCGTGCATGAAGGTCGGCAGGCCGACGAACAACAGGAACGTCGAATACACCGATGCTGCCCCCAGCACCAGAATGGCCAGCCAGCGGCTTGGGTAAAGGCCGGCGATTCCGGCGATGAAAAAAGGTGTCACGGTGTAGGCGGCAAAGCCGATGCACTGATTCAGCGTCGGGCGGGTATCGAAGGAACGCGACATCCAGCGGATGAAACCGCCCATCAACGCCACGCCGATAACTATGGTCAGGTACAGCAAAACGCACAATTGCACAGCGCTCGCGGCGCTCAGCTTTACCGTCTCACCCGCGGCGAGGCTCCAGCCGACATAGGTGGTACCGACGAACAGGCAGACAGCAGGAATCAGCGCCAGGACCAGCAAATGCGCAAGATAGTGGCGCGGATGAGCCTCTTCTTCGCGGCGAATATCGGTCCAGGCGAAATTGGGTTGGGTGAAGAGTTTGACGATCGGTGCGGACATGACGATCTCCTTTTCCTGACGGCCCGTTGGGCGCTTACAGGTATGGAGAGGCGTCATGCCGCTGGGTTCAGTTTTTCTTGAACACGGTTACAGCATCGGTTTGCCGCCGGTCACGCCGTAGCGCTGGCCGGTGATGTAACTGGCTTGATCCGACGCCAGCAGCACGTAGATCGGCGCGACTTCCACCGGCTGGCCGGGGCGGCCGAGCGGCGTGTTGCCACCGAAGTTCTGCACTTCTTCCTCGGGCATGGTCGAGACGATCAACGGCGTCCAGATCGGCCCGGGTGCAACGCTGTTCACACGGATTTCCTTAGGCCCGAGCATCTGCGCCAGGCCACCGGTGAAGTTGGCGATGGCGCCTTTGGTGGTGGCGTAGGCGAGCAGGGTGGGTTTGGGCATGTCCGAATTGACCGAACTGGTGTTGATGATCGATGAACCGGGACGCATGTGTTTGATCGCTGCCTGGCAAATCCTGAACATGGCGGTGATGTTGACGTCGAAGGTCATCACCCATTCGTCATCGGGGATGTCTTCAAAGTTTTCGTGGGTCATCTGGAACGCTGCGTTGTTCACTAGCACGTCAATACGCCCGAAGCGTTCAACGGTCTTGTCGACCAGCGCCTGGCAATGGGCTTTTTCGGCGATATCGCCAGGCAGCAATAGGCATTGACGCCCGGCCTGTTCAACCCAGCGTGCGGTTTCCTGGGCGTCTTCGTGTTCGTTGAGGTAGGCGACGGCGACGTCGGCGCCCTCACGGGCAAAGGCAATCGCCACCGCGCGGCCGATGCCGCTGTCAGCGCCGGTGATCAGGGCGATCTTGCCGCTCAGTCGCCCGGAGCCAACGTAGCTTTGCTCGCCGCAGTCGGGGTACGGTTCCATTTTACGCTGCGAGCCGGGCACCGGTTGGGCTTGTTGGGGGAAGGGTGGTTTTGGATAGTCAGTCATCGCGGGTCTCCTGATTTCAAGGCCAGTGTTAGGGGTTGACCCGATGGCTTTGCCTTGAGTTCGATCGGATTTGCAGCGGATTTAGTTCGCGGAGATCGCATCCAAACGTGGGAGCGAGCCTGCTCGCGAAGGCAATTGATCAGTCTGGAAACCCTGGCTGACCCACCGCTTTCGCAACCCGCCGCCTTCGGGAGCAAGCCCCCTCCCACAATTGGTTTTGTGGTGGTCAGTAATAACTCTGGTGTACCCCAAACCTGTGGGAGCGGGCTTGCTCGCGAAAGCGCCGGGTCAGTGACATCAATGCTGACTGGCCCACCACCTTCGGGAGCAAGCCCCCTCCCACAATTGGTTTTGTGGTGGTCAGTAATAACTATGGTGTACCCAAACCTGTGGGAGCGGGCTTGCTCGCGAAGGCGCCGGGTCAGTGACATCAATGCTGACTGGCCCACCACCTTCGGGAGCAAGCCCCCTCCCACAATTGGTCTTGTGGTGGGCAGTAATAACTCTGGTGTACCTAAACCTGTGGGAGCGGGCTTGCTCGCGAAGGCGCCGGGGTCAGTGACATCAATGCTGACTGGCCCACCACCTTCGGGAGCAAGCCCCCTCCCCTGTGGGAGCGGGCTTGCTCGCGAACGCAATTGATCGGTCTGGAAACCTTGGCTGACCCATCGCTTTCGGGCAGCGCCGCTCGTGTCGCGGTCATGGCATACTGCCGCGCATGACTTTCGACTCCCCCCTGAGTGCTTGGCAACACGCGGTCCAACATAAGGGCTTCATCCAGGATGAAGCTCAGGAACACGCGGTCTGGGCGCTGCAAAAATGCCATGAAGCCTTGCACAGCGGTGCCCGCTCCGTCAGCGGTGTGTACTTGTGGGGCCCGGTCGGACGCGGCAAGACCTGGCTGATGGATCAGTTCTATCAGAGCCTGCGCGTGCCCGCCCGGCGCCAGCACTTTCACCACTTCATGGGATGGGTGCATCAGCGCTCGTTTCAACTGACCGGCATCGCTGATCCCTTGCGGGCATTGGCGCGCGAGTTGGCCGCTGAGGTCCGCGTGCTGTGCTTCGATGAGCTGTTCGTCAACGATATTGGCGACGCGATTATTCTCGGGCGCCTGTTTCAGGTCATGTTCGACGAGGGCGTGGTGGTGGTCTGTACCTCCAACCTGCCGCCGGACGATCTGTATGCCGATGGCTTCAACCGCGACCGGTTTACCCCCGCGATTGCCGCGATCAAGGCGCACATGCAAGTGGTCGCAGTGAACGGCGCCGAGGATCACCGCCTTCATCCGGGCGCCATCGAACAGCGCTATTTTGTCGGTGCGGCCGGATCGCCGAGCGCATTACCCGAGGTGTTCAACGTACTGAATGCCGGGCAACCGGCCGCTGCCGAGCCCGTTGCCGTGGGGCACCGAATGCTCAATGTGGTGCGGGCCAGCCAAGCCGTGCTGTGGTGCCGTTACGCTGACCTGTGCGAGCAACCGTTCGCCGCGATGGACTTCATCGCGCTGTGCGACCGCTACCGGGCTATTCTGTTGAGCGAAGTGCCGAACCTGAGTGCGCGCAAGCGCGAGGGGCGCATTGCCCGCGGCACCGAAGATGGCGCCGTACGGGTGATCGCAGGTGATCGCGAATTGCCGCAATTGTCGGTGCACGACGATGGCGTACGTCGATTCATCGCGCTGGTGGACGAGTGCTACGACCGTAAAGTGCCGTTGTGCATCGAGGCGCAGGTGCCGATGGATGCGCTGTACACCGAGGGTTATCTGCAGTTCCCGTTCCGCCGCACCCTCAGCCGTCTACAAGAGATGCAACTGCAGCGTTTCGCCGAAGCTTGAACAAGGAGAGGGCGCCGACATGAGCCAACCGCTGTCCCATCATTTGCTGACCATGGCCTATCAAAATGCCTGGGCCAATCATCGTCTGGCCAAGGCCTGGATCCAGCTCGACGCCGCTGAACTGGCGGCGCCACGGGTGAGCTTCTTTCCAGGCATCCGCCTGACGCTCAACCACATTCTCACCTGCGACTGGTTTTACGTCGATGCGCTGGAGCGAGAGCTGCGCGGTGACGAGCCGCACCCGGACTGCTACGTGTTCTTCAATCAGGACGAGCCATTTGCCGAAGCCGCCCCGTTGCGCGAAGAGCAGGCCCGCGTCGACCGACGGTTGATCGCTTATTGCGAACAACTGCGCGATGCCGAGCTGACGCGAATCGTCACCATTGCGCGCGACACACCGCAACATGACAGTCGTCTGCGTCTGCTGTCGCATCTGTTCGAGCATCAGATCCATCATCGAGGTCAGGTCCATGCGATGCTCAGCGGGACGTCGGTCGAGCCACCGCAACTGGATGAATTTTTCTGTGCCGGCGAAAGCGCACTGCGCGCCGAAGACTTTGCCGAACTGGGCTGGACCGAGGAACTGATCTGGGGACATTGATAAAGCAAAAGAGCGCAGCGGCCCCACGCAGCTGCTGCCGAAGGCTGCGATCTTTCTATTTTCCAATTGTGGCCCGGTCCGCACTCGCGCTAAGGTCGGCCAGCCTTTCAGTTCGCACTTTGCGCGCCGGGGCGATTGTTTGTTCGGGGATGGAAATGGATTGCGCAGAAATTCTTGTGCTTCAGGCCAGCTACACCAATCCGTTACACGCCGAGGCCATCGGTATCGTGCTCAATCATTATGCAGAAGACCCCATGGGCGGCGGACACCCGATCGCCCCGGAGCTGTTGCAACGCCTGCCCGAAGAACTCGCGCGGCGGCCCTATGCTTTCAGCGTGCTGGCGTTTGTCGGGGGCGAGCCGGCCGGTCTGGTGAACTGTTTCGAGGGCTTTTCAACCTTTGCCTGCAAACCGCTGGTCAATGTCCACGACGTGGCGGTGGTCGGCAAATTCCGCGGCCTCGGCCTGAGCCAGAAAATGCTCTGCAAGGTCGAGGACATCGCTCGTCAGCGCGGTTGCTGCAAGATCACCCTGGAAGTCCTCGCAGGCAACGCCGTGGCACAAGGCGCTTACCGCAAATTCGGTTTCGCCCCGGGGATGTTCAATCCCGATCATGGGCAGATGCTGTTCTGGATCAAGAACCTGCAGGCATAAAAAAGGCGCCCGAAACGGGCGCCAACTGTCTACTTCCAAGCCAGAGCGAAGCCATGGAAGGTCCATCGGTGATGCACAACATTCAGTCGCGATAAGACTCGGTGACTTGCGCGGTCTGGTCGGCGGGAACGCGGATTTCTTTTGCGTCAGCGTCGGCCTTCTGTGCGCTTTGCGCGTGCTGGACCGGGAAGTTGTCGTAGTAATAACGCATGCGCTCGGCGCCGCCCTCGGCGAAAACGCTCGAAGAGACGAGGGCGAGCAGTGCAGCGAACATTGCGGTAGTGATTTTCATGGTGCCTCCTACTGAACAAGTGGGAGCCGTTCATCCATGAAGCAGACCTCGAAGATGAGTGTGGGTGTGCGGCATTAAGTTGGTGTTAACAGCTCAAAGCGTCCAGTCCAGGCTCACTGTCAGGGTGCGCGGATCGCCCCAATACACGCCGTTGTAAAAGCCGACGTTGTCGTAGTACTTCTTGTCGAACAGATTGTTGATGTTCAGCGACGCCGACAGGTGGCGGTCGAACGCATATCGCGACATCAGATTGACCAGCGTGTAGGCGCTCTGGTTGATGCGCGCGTTTTCTGTAGTGAGCCCAACCGGGCGGATCGAGTTGCCGTAGACATCGCTTTGCCAGTTCACCGCGCCGCCCACTGTCAGCGCCTGCCACTCGCCCGGCAGGCGATACGCGGTGGACACTCGCAACAGGTTCATTGGCTCGCTGGTGTTGGTACGCTCGCTCGCACCGTTGACCGAGTGGGTATAGGTGTAACCGGCCGTCATGTTCCAGCCCGTCATGACTTCACCGGACACCTCGGCTTCGAAGCCATTGACCTTGTTGCCCTTGCCGCCAGACTTGTAGAACTGTTCGCGGGTTACCGGGTCCGGGGGCACTGAATTGTCGACTTCGGCGACATTGTCCTGCTTGCTCCAGAACACCGCAGTGGAGAGGTTCAGGCGCTCTTCGAACACACTGCCCTTGAGGCCCAACTCGTAGTTTTTGCCGACGACCGGGTCAATGTATTTGCGATTCTTGTCGCGGTTGCCCTGGGGTTTGAAGATGTCGGTGTAGCTCACATACACCGTGTATTGCGGCGTCAGGTCGTACAGCAGCCCGGCGTAAGGCGTCCAGACATCGTTCTGTTTTTGCGTGGTGTAATCGACCTCGGTCAGTTGCCGATTGGTATCGAATTTGTTGCCGGTGCTGGACGCTTCCCAACTGCCGTATCGGCTGCCGAGCACGGCATGCAGATCTTCGGTCAGGCTCAGGCGCGTGGCGATGTATCCGGCTTGCTGCCGGGTATTGTCTTTGGAACCAGTGAGATCGGTGACGGTGTCGCTGAATTTGGCGATACCGCTCATGTACTTCCAGTCGCGGATGGTTTCGTAATCGCCGGGTTGCGCGCTGGCAACCGTATGAGGGGAGTGCGAGCGCCGCTCGGCCTCACCGTAGCCGAACATCATTTCGTGTTCACGGCCCAGCAGCGAGTAGGCGCCGGAGACATTGAAGTCATACGCCTGCATTTTTTGCGTGCCGATCATGTGCGAGGTGTAGGCGCTCATGCCGCTGCGGTCGGCCTTGGGGAATCCGCCGCCGCCGTAATAGACCTTGCCGTCGGTATCGCTTTGCCGGTGGGTGTAGGCAGCTTTCAGGCGCCAGCCGCCGGCCAGTTGCTGGTCGAGGGTGGCGAACGCGGTTTTGTCTTGCAGCGGCCAGGAACTCCACGACGTCGCCATGTTGGTCGAACGCCCCAGCCCGGCCTTGCTGCCATCGGCATTCCAGTAAGGCACGGTGCCCCAGGACGAACCTTGTACGTGCTTGTTCTGGTAGTCGTAACCGACTGCCAGCACGGTGGAGTCGCTCAGGTCGGCTTCCAGCACGCCGTAACCAACCTCCCGTTGCAGCGCGTATTTGTCCTTGATCGACTGGTTGTCGCGATAGGCCAGCACCGTACGGCCGCGCAAGCGACCATCAAACGCCAGCGGGCCACCGACATCGACGTAGCTGTAATAATTGTCGTAGCTGCCCCCGCTGACCCCGGCCAGCGCCTGCCATTGCGCAGTCGGCCGCTTGCGCACCATGTTGATGGTCGCCGACGGATCCCCTGCGCCCGTGGTCAGCCCCGTGGCGCCGCGGACCACTTCGATGCGGTCGTAGATAATCGTGTCCGAGTCGGACTTCATTCGATCGAAGGTGTTGAGCATCCCGTCGATCTGGAAATTGTCGATCGCATAACCGCGCGAAGAATAACTGACCCGATCCGAATCCAGATGCTGCACCACCACACCCGTGGTCTGGCGCATCGCCTCGGACAACGTGCCGAGCTTGAAATCATCCATCTGCTGACGCGTGACCACCGACACCGATTGCGGGGTTTCCTTGATCGACAGGTTAAGGCGCGTCGCCGTGCTCATCGCACCAGTGGTATAGGACTCGGTGTTTTCAGTGCTGGTGCCCAGGCCTCGCGCACTGATGTTGGTTGCGGCCAGTTCCAGTGCATTGCCGGCGGGTTGCGGAGGCTTTTCAGCTTCGGATTCGGCCAGCAGATCAGCGCTTAAAGTGGCGCTGCACAGGCCTAGGGTCAGGGTCATGGAACGGGTGATGGGCGCAAACATCGCAGCCGACTCCTTGTCTTCGAGGGAAAAATTTCCGTTTGTTCAAAGACGAAGGGTGGGGTGGGGATTTAGGGGTAGACGAGAAGTATTGTTATTTGCGGATGTTTCAGCTTTTCGCAGGACCATTTAAAGAAGTCGGAGTGAGGGCAGGGCAGGCAACCGCCGCAAAACCTGCGAAGCACACCCGTTCCCCTGTGGGAGCGAGCCTGCTCGCGAACGCGGTGGATCAGTCGCAGAAAATCTGGAACGACACCCCGCCGCAAGCGCGTTTGTACTTTCTCCAAGCGCAAAAAAGCCCCGCATCTTTCGATACGAGGCTCTCCTGTAAGCGAACAACGTTTATTTCTGTACGACCTCCGAAGGTCCTGCAGCGGCGGTTTTGGGCTTCATCAAACTGAAGTCAATCAACGCACGCTGTTGTGTCTGGTAAGGATCACCAATCAGCAACGGGCGCTCCTTGAAGCTGTCACTGACCAGACTCTTGCTGCGGTCGAGTTCGTCGAAGCTCAGGCCGGCCATGTCGGCCCAGGTGTGGATCAGGTGCGAGCTGCTGTACGGTCGCTCCAGGTCGGCAGCGAAATTCCAGTCGTGGGTTTCCTTCCACTTCGGCGATGCCCAGGCCATGAACGGAATGGTGTACATCGGCGCGGTCGGTTTGTTTTCGTTGCGGCCCAGGGTTTTGTGGCCGACCGAGTCGAACACGTCTTCACCGTGATCCGAAAGGTACAGCAGGAAGCCGTTCGGATCAGATTTGGCGTAATCCTTGATCAGGCTAGACACGACAAAGTCGTTGTACAGCACGGCGTTGTCATAGCTGTTGTAGGTCGGCACCTGATCGTCCCGCACGCCCGCCGGTACGCCCTGGCGATCCTGGAACTTGTCGAAGGTTGGCGGATAGCGGTACTGGTAGCTCATGTGCGTGCCAAGCAAATGCACGACGATCAGCTTGCGCGGCGCCGCGTCGGCCAGAGCCTTGTTGAACGGCTCGATGACGTCGCCATCGTATTGCGCGGCGTTCTGGTTGCGGTTGTTGTTCAGGTACACCTGCTCGTCGGCCTGTTCGGAGAAGGTCGTGAGCATGGTGTTGCGCTTGGTCATGGTCTGCTGGTTGGTGATCCAGAACGTTTTGTACCCGGCCTGTTTCATTACGCTGACCAGCGACGGGGTCGTCAGGTACAGGTCCGGATGCTCTTCGTCAGCGAAGGTCAGCACCTGCTGCAACGCCTCGATGGTATACGGGCGAGGGGTGACGACGTTGTTGAACACCGCCAGTTGGTCCTTGAGCTTGTCCAGTTCCGGCGTGGTGTTGCGCTGATAGCCGTAGAGGCTCATGCGCTGACGGTTGGTCGATTCGCCGATGACCAGCACCAGCGTCGCGGGCTGATTGGCGGAGGCGTCCTTGAGGTTTTTCAGCGGAGGGATCTTGCTCACGTTGTGCAGCATGCCCTGCATGTCGGCGAGGGTTTCCTGATAACGGTGATAGGCCACGACCATCTGCCAAGGCACGGCCGGCTCGATACGGGTTTCGAATTTTTCGAAGCCCTGGGCGAAAGAGCCCATGCGCAGCGTCTGCTTGACCAGCGGGTAACCGATCACCGCGATCAGAATCGCCATCGCCGCAACGAAGGCGCGGCCACGCGGCATGTACACCGGGCGCAGACGAGTCCACAGGAAGTAAGCGAATGCGGTATGCGCGAGGAACGCCGGAACCATCCACCAGGCAAAGTACTGGGTCATGTACTCGCCAGCTTCAGAGATGTTCGATTCGAACATGATGAAGATGACGCTCTGGGAGAACTCCTGCTCATAGATGAAGAAATAGCCAAGGCTGGCCATCGAGCAGGCCCATAGCACCACGCCGATCAGGGCGGCGAGCAAGCGGGTGTGTCTGGGGAAGAGCAACATCGGCGCCAGCCAGATCGCGCTCATGACAAACGCCTGGCGGAAACCGGTGAAGCCGGAAGTGCCGGTCAACTGAATCAACAGTTGGGTGATACCGGAGAAATACCAGAAAAATACGAACAGCCAGAGAAAACCAGCCCAGTCGAAACCTGTCGCAGTCGTTTTGCTGCGTTTGAACAATGCCATTCAGCACTCCAGCTCAGTCATCAAACCACCGCCGGAACGCATCCATGACACCGACGAACAAAAGCCGTACGCGCAGGTACGGCCAGAATGGGGGCGGAGTATCCCCAAGCGAATGTGAAAGTTTCGTTAATCGGCGCCATGCAACAGCCGCAAGCGCAGGGGTGAAACAGGTCGGGAACGACGATGGCCGCTCCCGTAGCAGGCAGGATCAGGCGTTGGGCGCGCGCAGCACAACCGGGCGGGGTTGGGGCTGGGCGTCTTGAGTCAATGCGCGCAGCTGCGCCAACTCGTGTTTCAACTGGTCGCGCTCGTCCTTCAACTGACGCAATTCATCGCGACGGATCGTGACGTAGAGGGTTTGTGGCGGCATTGCTGTGTGTACTGTGCCCATTGCTCACCTCGCAAATGGCGTGCATCAACTGTAAGTCGCCCTCGCTTTCGAGGTGCGTGACTTACTATCGGCGCCAATTTTGATTTCTTTTGCCTGTGAATGGAACTTTTTTATTTTTCATGGTCGGTGTGTCTTCGGCACGATTCGAGGCGTTATCAGTCTGGATCGGGCACAATGCCCGGAAACTTCATCGCAACGCTCTGGACTAACCTCCATCAACCGCGTTGGGCTATAACCAATGACACACATTTATTTGTAGTAAGGAGCATCAGCACATGCAACTCGGGATTATTGGACTGGGCCGCATGGGCGGTAATATTGCGCGGCGCCTGATGCTCAACGGTCACACTACCGTTGTCTACGACCGCAATACCGCTTTCATCGACACCCTGGCCGCCGAGGGCGCCACGGGCGTCGCCGACCTGCCGGCCCTGGTGGCCGGTCTGGATAAGCCACGCGCCGTCTGGGTCATGCTGCCGGCCGGTGCGCCGACCGAAGAGACCATCGACACCCTGAGCAATCTGCTTGAAGCCGGCGATACCATCATCGACGGCGGCAACACCAACTATAAAGATGACATTCGCCGGGCCAGGACGTTGGGCGAGAAGGGCCTTCACTACATCGACGTCGGCACTTCCGGCGGCGTCTGGGGCCTGGAGCGCGGCTACTGCATGATGATCGGTGGCGACGCCGAGACGGTTAAGCGTCTTGACCCGCTGTTCGCCGCTCTGGCACCGGGCATGGGCGACATCCCGCGTACCAGGGATCGCAAATCCGACGACCACCGCGCCGAACACGGCTACATCCACGCAGGTCCCGCCGGCGCCGGGCACTTCGTCAAGATGATCCATAACGGCATCGAGTACGGCATGATGGCCGCGTTCGCCGAAGGCTTCGACATCCTCAAGACCAAATCCAGCGAGCGCCTGCCCGAAGATCAGCGTTTTGATCTGAACGTGGCCGACATTGCCGAAGTGTGGCGTCGCGGCAGCGTGGTGTCCTCGTGGCTGCTCGACCTGACCGCCGATGCGCTGGCCAGCGACCCGAAACTCGACGGTTTCTCCGGCTCCGTAGCGGACAGCGGCGAAGGCCAGTGGACCATCGAGGCGGCCATGGAGCAAGCGGTGCCGGTGCCGGTGCTGTCCAACTCGCTGTTCTCGCGCTACCGCTCGCGCGGCCAGGGCACCTTCGGCGACAAGATCCTGTCCGCACAGCGTTTCGGCTTCGGCGGCCACGTGGAGACAGCCAGGAAATGACCCATACGATCCGCAGAAAATCCAAGGCAGAACCCGCACCACCGACCACGCTGTTTCTGTTCGGTGCCCACGGCGACCTGGTCAAGCGCTTGCTGATGCCAGCGCTGTATAACCTCAGTCGCGACGGCCTGCTGGACGACAATCTGCGGATCGTCGGCGTCGACCACAACGCGGTTACCGATGACGCCTTTGCGCAGAAGCTCGAGGATTTCATCCGCAGCGAAGTGGCGGCGAAGGTCGGCAAGGGCGATCAGATGCTTGATCCGGCCTTGTGGGCCAAGCTCGCCAAAGGCATCAGCTACGTCCAGGGCGACTTTCTGGACGACAGCACTTATTCAGCGCTGGCGGCGAAAATCGCCGCCAGCGGTACCGGCAATGCGGTGTTCTACCTGGCCACCGCGCCACGTTTCTTCAGCGAAGTGGTGCGCCGACTCGGCAGCGCCGGTTTGCTCGAAGAAACCCCTGAAGCGTTCAGAAGGGTGGTAATCGAGAAGCCGTTCGGCTCCGACCTGCACACCGCTGAAGCCTTGAACGCTTGCCTGCTCAAGGTGATGACGGAAAAGCAGATCTACCGGATCGACCATTACCTGGGCAAGGAAACCGTGCAGAACATCCTCGTCAGTCGGTTCTCCAACAGCCTGTTCGAAGCTTTCTGGAACAACCATTACATCGACCACGTGCAGATCACGGCCGCCGAAACCGTCGGCGTCGAGACCCGTGGCAGCTTTTATGAACACACCGGCGCACTGCGTGACATGGTGCCCAATCACTTGTTTCAGTTACTGGCGATGGTCGCGATGGAACCGCCGGCGGCGTTCGGCGCCGATGCGGTGCGCGGCGAGAAGGCCAAGGTCGTGGGGGCGATTCGTCCCTGGACCGTCGAGGAAGCGCGCGCCAACTCGGTTCGCGGCCAGTACAGCGCCGGTGAACGCGACGGCCAGCCATTGAACGGCTACCGCGAAGAACCCAATGTTTCGCCCGACAGCACCACGGAAACCTACGTGGCATTGAAGGTGATGATCGACAACTGGCGCTGGGTCGGCGTGCCGTTCTACCTGCGTACCGGCAAACGCATGAGCGTGCGCGACACCGAAATCGTCATCTGCTTCAAACCGGCGCCTTACGCGCAGTTCCGCGACACCGAAGTGGATGAATTGCAGCCGACCTACCTGCGCATCCAGATTCAGCCCAACGAAGGCATGTGGTTCGACTTGCTGGCGAAACGACCCGGGCCGGCGTTGAACATGGCCAATATCGAGCTGGGCTTCGCCTACAAGGATTTCTTTGAGATGCAGCCGTCGACCGGCTACGAAACGCTGATTTATGACTGCCTGACCGGCGACCAGACACTGTTCCAGCGCGCCGACAACATCGAGAATGGCTGGCGCGCGGTGCAGCCGTTTCTCGATGCCTGGCAGCAGGATGCAAGCGTCGAGACGTACGCAGCGGGTGAAGATGGCCCCAAAGCGGCTGAAGATCTTTTGACTCGCGATGGCCGCGTCTGGCATGGCCTGGGATGAGCAAACCGATCCGTTTTCTACTGAGTGACATGGACGGCACGCTGTTGCTGCCCGATCACACGCTGAGTCAGCGCACCATTGACGCGGTGCGATCGCTGCGCGAGGCGGGCGTGTTGTTCAGCCTCGCAACCGGACGCCCCCCGCGCGCCATGTTGCAGCAGATCGAGGCCTTGGGCGTTGATCTGCCGACCGCGGCGTTCAACGGTGGCACCATCGTCAATCCCGACGGCACTTTGCTGGCCGCGCATTATTTACCGGCGACAACGGCGCTGATCGCACTGGCGCAATTTGCCGATCAGCCGGATGTCGAGATTTGGGTCTTCAGTGGCGGCGACTGGTTGCTCAAGGATCCGCACGGGCCGATGGTGCCCCGCGAGCAGCACGGCCTGGGCTACCCGCCGGTAGTGGTGGAAAGCTTCGAACCGTATCTGGACCGCATCGACAAGATCGTCGCCACCAGTAACAACACCGAACTGTTGATCGAAGTGGAAGCGCAACTGCTGCCGAAGGTCAACGGCATGGCACAAGTGTCGCGTTCACAACCGGTGTATCTCGATGTCACTGCACTGGAGGCCAATAAAGGCACCGCACTGACGACCATTGCCGATTACCTCGGCGTGCCGCTGGAGCAAACGGCTGCAATCGGCGACGGCGGCAACGACCCGGCGATGTTCAAATGCGCCGGCCTGTCGATCGCCATGGGCCAGGCGGAGGAGGCGGTGAAGCGTCAGGCTGATGTCGTCACCGCGCCAAACACCGAAGACGGCGTGGCCCAGGCGATCGAGCAATACATCCTCCCGCGCTGATCCAGCACAAAACCCAACTGTAGGAGCGAGCCTGCTCGCGAAGGCGGTGTGTCATCGAGCAGTTGGGTTGCCTGACACGGCCCCTTCGCGAGCAGGCTCACTCCTACAAGGGGCATATGGTGTCAGTTATAGCCAATAACTCACGGCATACCAGCCGAGCAGGCCCATGACCACGGTATAGGGCAGCGCCATCCACACCATTCGCCCGTACGACAAGCGCACCAGCGGTGCAATCGCCGAGGTCAGCAGGAACAGGAACGCGGCCTGACCATTAGGCGTCGCCACACTCGGCAGATTGGTGCCGGTGTTGATCGCAATCGCCAGCGTCTCGAAGTGCTCGCGGCTCATGTGGCCGGCGAGGAAGGCCTGTTTGACTTCGGTGATGTAGATCGTCGCGACAAACACATTGTCGCTGATCGCCGAGAGCAACCCGTTGGCAATAAACAGCATGCCCGGCTGCTGATCCACCGGCAGAGCGAGTACCCATTGAATCAGCGGGGCAAACAGCTGTTGATCATGAATCACCGCAACCACGGCAAAAAACACCACCAACAGCGCGGTAAACGGCATCGCATCCTTGAACGCAGTGCCCAGGCGATGCTCATCGGTGATCCCGGTAAACGCGGTGATCAACACGATCACCATTAAACCGATCAGGCCGACTTCAGCGATATGAAAGGCCAGGCAACCGATCAAAATCAGCGCCGCCGCACCTTGCACCAGCAATGCTGCAGTCTGACGCGTCGTGCGCTCGGCGTTGTCTTCGGCGGCGTAGTTCGCCAACACGGTGCGCACGTTATCCGGTAAAAGCGTGCCGTAACCGAACCAGCGCAGCTTTTCCAGCAACGCGCACGTCACCAGACCCGCCGCCAGAACCGGTAGGGAGACCGGCGCGACTTTCTGGAAAAATTCGCCGAAATGCCAGCCCATCTCGTGACCGATCAACAGGTTCTGCGGCTCGCCCACCAGGGTGCACACGCCGCCTAGCGCCGTACCGACCGCGCCGTGCATCAACAGGCTGCGCAGAAACGCGCGAAACTGGTTCAGGTCGTCGTGATGCAGCGTGGGCAGGTGCTGGTCGTCGCTGAACTCGCTGTCCTGGCGTGGATCGTTGCCCGAAGCCACGCGGTGGTACACCGAATAAAACCCCACCGCCGCGCTGATGATCACCGCGGTCACGGTCAGGGCATCGAGAAACGCCGAAAGAAACGCCGAGAGGAAGCAGAACATCAACGACAGGATCGCTTTCGAACGCACGCCCAGCAACAGGCGCGAGAAAAGAAACAGCAGCAGATCTTTCATGAAGTAGATGCCTGCGACCATGAACATCAGCAGCAGAATCACCGGGAAGTTATGCAGCAGCTCATCATAGAGTGCCTGCGGCGTAGTCATCTTCAGCAGTAGCGCTTCGACCAGCAGTAGGCCTCCGGGCATCAGCGGGTAGCACTTGAGCGCCATGGCCAGGGTGAAGATGAATTCGATCACCAGCAACCAGCCCGCTACGACCGGGCCTACGGTGAACAGCACCAGCGCATTGATAATCAGGAAACCGATGATTGTCGCCTTGTACCAGCGCGGCGACTGCCCGAGAAAGTTGTGCGCGAACGCCTGGGCCATTGATCCGGACATCGGTTGCTCCTTGTTTTATTGAAGGGCGCAAGTTGCCGGATGTGACGGGCAAGTTCAAGGAGTTCGTGGAATTATTCAGCACTGTTGCGGTTGAAATGGGGGTATCTCCAGTTAAACAACAACGGCCTACCGAGTCGTTACTCGGCAGACCTTTTTAGTGTTGAAACAAGTCTACCTTATGGCAGTTTCGACGAAGCCACCTTGATTGTGAAAGGCTCCGAAGTTCGATCCGCCCCGGAGCGGCAGACGAACGTATAGCTATAGCCAGGTGCCAAATCTTCAACAATTGCGTTGATAATCCCGAACTCATTCGCTTGGAAGACAACCGGGCCATGGACATCGCTGAGAATCGTACCCTCTTCCTTCGGCTTCGCCGTGCCGACCAGGACCACCGATGTCTGGTTAGTGGTTTCACCATCTTTGACGGGTTGATAATTCCGCTGGCCGAACCCGAATTGGATACTCAACAATGCCGGTTTTTCTATTTCGATCCGCCAAGGGGGGGATTCTTTGCCGTTGAGCTCTCGGACAGTGAAGTCATGCCGGCCTGGCTTGAGATCCGTGAGGTTGGCGCTCCAATGCCTGCTGTGATCGACTGTCACCAGACGCAGCACCGTGCCGTCACACGTAACTTCTATGACGTGACCAGGCACACCATTGCCGGCAAAATACAGAGTCGTATGGGATGTACTCGAACCGTCTGCGATGGGCTCACCGTCAGGCCCCTGAACAGATTCGATGTATGTCTGTGTCGTGTAGTCCACAATGACTTCCCAAGAGCGTGATTCTCGCCCCTCCCGATCGACAATCGTGTACTCATGAAAGCCGCCGTGCTGTTCATGCAGCACATATGCGAGGTCGCCCTCATTATTGACGGGAACCGAAGCAACGGAAATTCCCCTATCCCGAATTTCTACATTTTCTCCGGGGCTGGCCGAGCCATGGAGAATAAAGTCGCTAATCTCAACGACGCTGCCCGATGCGATGTAGTTATTTTTCAGGTCGGTAAGTTTGAGGATGTACGGTGCGACGCTACTGGTGCGCTTGCCTGAAGCATCTACCCCCGTCAGTTTTCCGGATAATTTCTCTTGATCAGTCATGTAAAAATTCCTTTTTTCAGATTAAACACGCAGCCGTCTGCGCGTCCCGCCATCTGAACCCCGATCAATAAAAGCGTCTACTGTCAGAAATAACAGGTGCACGGCTAAATCCGACGAAAGGCGAGCGCTGTACTCGTCTTATCGGTTGAGATACCGCGCAACCATCGCCCGATAGTTGCCATCCAGCGAATACCCGCCCACGACAATCGCCCCATCCGCTTGCACCACCAGTGAGTTGGCCGTGTCGAGGCTTCTGCCCAGTCGCGTACGCAGCCAGCCTTGGCCATCGCCAAAGCTTGGGTCGAGGTGCCCATCGGGCCGATACCGGGCGACGATAAAGTCGGCCTCGACCCCGCCGATGGTTGCGCCCACTGCGATGATGTTGCCGTTGGCCATGCGCTGGGCGGCGCTCCACTGGCAGCCGCTGGGGCCGATATCCAGCAACTGGGGTTGGCCGTTATTGCAATGTGCGTCGGGGCGGCCGTTGGCGTGCAGGTTGAACGCCAGGCAGCGAATCGGGTCGCGACTGCTGCCAAAACACTGCAGCGACTCACCGGACTCGATGACCTGACTGACCTGGGCGCTTTTGCCGTGAGCCGTGAATGCCATGAAGCCGTCCACGGCGAACCGTTCATCCAGGCGCCCATCGGGCAGGTAGACGGCCAGCAGGCCTTCTTGCGGAAAACCGATGGAGCCGGCGACCACAACCCTCCCATCGTTTTTCAGCAGCAGGCGACTCAGCCAGGTATTGAGCAACAAGTGGCGGACCATTACGAAGCCGCGGCCGTTAAAGCTGTCATCCAGGCTGCCGTCGGCCCTCAGACGAATGAGCAGGCCGGCATGGTCCGCGAGTTCGAAATGATGGTTGGCGATCAGCAAGATGCGGCCGTCATCCTGCACGGCAAAATCACAGGCTTCGACACCCGGGACACCGGGCGGTAACCAGTGGTCGCGGGTGCCCATGGACAAGTCGCCGGGCAGTCGCACAACCTGAAAGCCGTTATCGGCGAACGCTGGGTCTGGCCGGCCCTGCGCATCGAACAGGGAGAGGCCGGGCAGGGTGCGATGACTGTTTTCATAATGCAGGCCGGCCAGCAGAATGCGCCCGTCCGGCAGCGCCTGGACCTTGCTGGCCATGGCTTCGAAACCCGCAGCAAACGTACCGATCACGCTGCCCTGAACGCCGAAGGACAAGTCGGCCGAGCCGTCGGCGAGCAACCGCGCGAGACCGAAACGGCAGCCTTCAAGGGTGCCGACCTTGGCGGCCACCAGTATCCGGCCTTGGGCATCAAGGGCGACATCCTGGGTCAGGCTGGACAAGCTGCCGGCAAAGTACACCTGCGCAACGCCGCGCAAGGCGAACGTCGAATCAAGTGGGCCCGGATGGTCTGCTGACGCTGGAAGCGCAAAGGCGTTCAGGGTGGACATGCACGCATCTCCTTGCGAGTTGACCACGGCCGGGAGCCGGCGGGGATAACTGCATGAGCGGAACATTCAAAACCTGAACGCGAGGAAGCACAACTGTTAGAAGTAGCAGGCGGACGGTCGCACTGTGCCAGAACAGTGTCTTTTTGAACCAGTCGCAAGCCTGCCAAGCAACTTAACGAAAAAGCGCTGTAAAAAGTTGTACGAAAGAATGTCTTTTAAAAAAGAAGGGGCAACTAAGGCAAGCATGCGGATGACGTGAATGTCATCCGCATTGTCCGTGATCAGTGAGGCATCGACCAGGACTGCAGCTTATGACCTTCTTTGCTAAGTTCGCTTCGAGCTTGCTGCAGCAGTTGCTCAAGTTGCGCAGGATCAGAGTAGGTGCTGCTAGGAATCTGTGTGCGACCGATGTGGGAATTGGTGCGGTCGATAACGGTCAGGCTCAATTCGCCATTGCCGTCTTGTGGTGCCCAGGCCACGCACTGGAAAGGTTTGAACGCGTGGTTGGCAATCAAAAGAGCTTCGTTGATACGGAGCGGGGCGGTCATGGGGTCTTCTCTCTATAAGTGCCCAACAAATGATGTGCCGTCGGTTGGGCTTACCGTTCGGCTGGTTACTTGTACTGATGCACGCAACCGGGGAGCAGGTCACACCTGAGACGAAGAAATTTCGACTTTATTTCATGGCCCCGCCATAAAGAGCCGTTTGAAAGCGTGCTGAAAGTTTTGTGTCGATAGGCAACTAACCAATCCCGTTCTTATAACGGATTTGCTGGTACATCTATAAGCAAACGGTACAAGGCTCTGTCAAAATCTTGCTAGTGTTACAGCCAGGTCTGCCAAATGACTGTTTTTACAATCATTTCCTAAAATTTGGCGCCAAGGATCAGACATGAACGAAGCGCCAGCCTTACGCCGTCTACTGGTTGTCGACCCCTGCGACGATTGCCACCGTTTATTGCCCGGCTTGCGCACGGCAGGCTGGGATGTCGACAGTTGTTCGCTGGAGCATGCCGCTGACCGCGCGTGTGATGTCGGCTTGCTGCGTTTGCAGCCTTTTCATCTGGAACGTCCCGAAGCCGTCAAGGAGCTGATCAGCCGCAGTGGCACCGAGTGGATTGCCGTGCTGAACCAGGAGGTCCTGCGCTTACAGAACGTCGGCGACTTTGTCTGTGAATGGTTTTTCGATTTCCACACCTTGCCTTTCGATGTCTCGCGGGTGCAGGTCACGCTCGGTCGCGCGTTCGGCATGGCACGCCTGCGCGGGCAGGGGACGATTCATGTCGATCAGCCGGAGCATGAGTTGCTCGGCGACAGCAAACCGATTCGTGAGCTGCGCAAGTTGCTCAGCAAACTCGCACCCACCGAGTCGCCCGTGCTGATCCGTGGTGAAAGCGGCACCGGCAAAGAGTTGGTGGCGCGGACGCTGCATCGGCAATCGCAACGCCACAGCAAGCCGTTTGTAGCGATCAACTGCGGAGCCATTCCCGAACACCTGATTCAGTCCGAGTTGTTCGGCCATGAAAAAGGCGCATTTACCGGTGCCCATCAGCGCAAAGTCGGACGCATCGAAGCGGCCAATGGCGGCACGTTGTTTCTCGATGAAATCGGCGACTTGCCGTTGGAACTGCAAGCCAATCTGCTGCGTTTTCTTCAGGAAAAACACATTGAGCGAGTGGGCGGCAGTCAGCCCATTCCGGTAGATGTACGCGTTCTGGCGGCGACGCACGTCGATCTTGAGGCCGCCATCGAGCAAAAGCGCTTTCGCGAAGACCTCTATTACCGCCTCAACGTGCTGCAGGTGCTGACCGCGCCTCTGCGCGAACGCCACGGCGATCTGTCGATGCTGGCCAATCACTTTTCACACTTCTACAGCCACGAAACCGGACGGCGGCCGCGCAGCTTCAGCGAAGATGCCTTGATCGCCATGGGTAAACATGACTGGCCGGGCAATGTGCGCGAACTGGCCAATCGGGTGCGTCGCGGGCTGGTATTGGCCGAAGGCCGGCAGATTGAGGCCCGCGACCTCGGACTGATCAGCCAGCAGTCAGTCACCGCGCCCATGGGCACACTTGAAGACTACAAGACTCGCGCCGAACGCCAGGCCTTGTGCGACGTGTTGAACCGCCACAGCGATAACCTCAGCGTCGCCGCCAAAGTGTTGGGTGTGTCGCGGCCGACGTTTTATCGGCTCCTGCACAAACATCAGATCCGTTAGATAGCTGAAGATCAAAAGATCGTCCGAACGCGGCCCGAGCGTTCGGACGATCTTTTGCTTTTAGAAGTAATACGGGAATTTCAGGCTGAAGGAAAAGTCCGGCGCATCGTCCGTCAGGCCGATCGACAGGTTCGGCACGATGGTCAGGTTATCGCTGGCGGCAATGGTCATGCCGACGTTGAAGTATCCGGCGTTGGCGTCGCTGGACACCACCGATTCCCAGTCCCCGCCATCCTGTTTCAGCTTGCTCTTGCGTTGCACCAGGTCGGACACCGAGAACGACATACTCATCTTCTCGTTCAACGCGAAAGCGATACCGGCGCCGATCTGGAAGCTGTCGCCGATGCGCACCTTGCCGGGGTTTTTCTGGTTGACCGTGGAGCTGACGTCGTCAAACGACTCCTCCAGGTTGTGCGTGTACGACAGGCTGCCGAACAGCACCGCCGGGTCAAACGTCTTGACCAGCGAGATACCCGGTGTGATCGACCAGACGCCGTTGCCGGTCGGCAGGGTATCGGGGACGAACAGGTTGGAGTTGGCATCGGTCTGGCGCAGCTTGATGCCGAACGGGTCCTTGCCCGTCGGCGCCTTGACCCGCAAGGTGACGACCGCATCCGGGGTGTTGACCGATTCGTCGAGGAATTTATAGGCGATGCCGAAGTTGACGTCGCCCAGGGTTGGGTCCTTGGTCACGGTTTCTTCGGTGGTGACGCCGGCCGCGCCTTCGTTACCGCCACCCGACTGGTACGTCGATTCGCGGTACACCACCGGCACGTTCAGGTCGAATTGCCAGCGGTTGTCGAAGTTGTAGCGACCCGTCAGGTCGAAGGTCCAGGTGTCGGCCTTGATCCGGTCGAGGTTGATGTTGCCGAGAAAGATCGAATCCAGCGCGAGGAAACCGTTGAGGATCAATTGGCGAGTGTCATAGCGCGAATAGGTGATGCCGGTCTCGACACTGAACTTGCCACCGCCAAAAAAGCCGCTGGCTTCGTCATACAGGTTGGAGACGCTTTGCGCCGGTTGCGAATCGTCGGCCAGCGACTGACCGTAAGAAGCGCCACTGCCCCCGGCGGCGCCTCCCGATGCAGCGGCTGCACCGGTGCCGGTGGCGACACGGTTGCCTTTCATGTCCGATGGCGATTTGGCCAGTCGTTTTGGCGGTGGGGCGGCGGGCTGTTCTTCAACCTGGCGAACCCGTTGTTCGAGTACCGCCAGGGCCTGTTGCTGTACTTCGTATCGTTGTTTCAGTTCCAGAAGTTCCCGTTTCAGGGCTTCTACATCGGCGTCGGGAGCTGCTTGCAGCATCGCCGCGGGTAGAAGGGTACTCAAACACACTGCGGCACGCAGTGATACTGATCGATACATGAATAAGCCGTCCCTTTAAGCCCAATGATCGAGAGTCAGCGTAGTTCAATATCCGCTTATGCGTAGGGCCCCGAGTTGAGTCAGGTTGCAGTCCAGTGCGCCGGCGCTTCTGCCGTTATTGTTCAGTACGACGTTGAGCTGTGTGAGGTTATTGACCACGTTGGCACTGCCCAGCAGGCGGGTGTTCTGCAGCAGTCCGCCCTGGGCGACTTGTTGCAATGCCGTGCCCTGGTTGCCACTGGCCTGAATGGCCATTTGCACGCCTCCGCCCGACGCGGAAACCGCGACGCTGCCGGCGCCGTTGCTGCCGGTGATGGTCTGTCCGGTCACGAGCGCCTGACCTTGCGACGGCAGCAGTGCCGGCGCCTGACTGGCTTCGCTGACGTTGATCGCCACATTGTTGTTGGCGGTGTTGCCATCGCCCGCCGCGCGTACGCTTTGTGTCACGCCCTGCGTGCTGTTGAGGCCGGCGCCACCGATGACGGTGCCAGTGCCCAGTGTGGGGGTGCTGCCGTTGCCCGACTCCTTGATGGTCGAGACATAAAATTCCGGTTTGACCGTTGCAGCCTGGATCTGCATTGAGGTCGCGGCCCCGATCAGGTCGCCGCTGGCGTTGCGCCAGGTACTGCTCATGACAATGCCGAAGCTGATAATCCGCCCCGGCATCACATACCGACCACGCAGCTCGGCGAGCTCCTGGTCCTTGATCTCAATGGGTTTGAACCCTGCTTGGGCAAAACCTGATGCACTCGCTGCCAGGCAGGCGGCGGCCAGCCAGTATGAGCTTTTCATTTGCTGCTCCCGGGACATCCAGTCCCATTCTCTAACTCGGCGATTAAAAGAAGTCGCTCTGAATGAACCCGAAATCCATCAATTCCGCATCTTTGACCGGGTTGAAACCGTCCAGCTTGTTCTTTGCCGTCAGCGGCACCGGAGGGCTGCGCAAGGCATTGACCTTGTCATACCCGGGACCCACGATGGCGAAGACAATACCGTTCCAACCTTTGACAAAGTCATCATGTTTGTAGCGTTTGTGGCCGAGTACCGGGTCTGCGATGTACACCCAGTGCTTGTCCGAACGCTGCAACACGACGAAATGCTTGTAGCCGCGAATGTCCATCAGGACCACCACCGGAATGGTCACCGCTTCGAGTTTCTCGGGCGGGATCCGGTAGCCTCGGGCGCGCATGCCGATGCTTTCCACGTAGCGCTTCATGTCGAGCATGGAGAAACCCTGGGTTCGCACCAGGTCCTGGTCAGCGTTGACCAGCATGCCTTTGATGATGTGCTCCTCATCGACGTCGAGCCAATAGGCCTGGCGCAGGACCGTTGCCAGTGCAGCAGCGCCGCAGCTGAAATCGGTCTTCTGTTCGACGATGTCGGCAAACTTGCGCTCACGCAGGCTCTGCACGTCCTTGTAAACCAGCACGCCACCCGGCAGGGCAGCGACAGGCATCTGCGCTGCCTGAGTCAGGCCACACAGACAAAGCAGAGCGAGGAGGGCAGGAGTTCGCATGATCGAATACGCCTTGTGGAACCGGGGAAAAGCCCCGTTGCCGGGGCTTTCGTTTCGATCGCGTTACATGCAGGCTTTGCAACCTGCGGCGATGGACAGCGAGTTGCTTTGCTGGTTGCCCACACCGGCCGAGACGTTGGCTCCACCGTTGCCGGAGAAGTTGTTCATCGAGTTGGTCATGTTGGCATTGTTGACAACAGGGGTTTTCCAGCCGTCTTTGGTCAACACTTGGTGGGTGGTGACGCCAGCGAGGCCAAAAGTACCCACGGCTTCGAACTTGAATTTCTGATCATCGTCGCCACCGTGGCCGCCGCCACGATTGCCCCAACCGCCGTGGTTGTTCGTACTTTCGGAGGTGCCTTTGCCTGTGGCTTTGAACGTGCCAGCGGCTGCATAAGTGTCGGTAAGGGTGTCGGTTTTGTACGCCTGCACGCCTTTGTTCTCGACAACCAGGCCAGTCGAGGACTGGTTGGCAGAGGCAGCAGCCTGCGCTACACGGCCACCCGATACGGCGATGGCGAGGTTGTTTTTCTGCTGGTTGAAGTTGCCGGCTGTCACGTTGATCCCGATGTTGCCGGAACCACTGTTGCCTGCGTTGTTGAGGGTGGCGTTGTTGAAGGTCGACGAGTTTTTCACGTAGTTATTGTTGTTGACCTGAGTCGCGCTCGAGGCCGCAACCGCGTTACCGAAGATGAAGCTTTCGTCAGCCGTGGCCAATGCAGCAGCATTGTCCTGCTGGTTGCCGTCGCCGGCAGCAACGTTGGCGCCCATGTTGCCGTTGGAGCCATTGAGCGAGTCGCTGGCATTGGCGTTATTGAGCGTGCCCTGGTTTTTCACCACGTTGCCGTCGCTGTCTTGCACGTCAAGTACGGCGGCGCCGGCGCCGGCAGTGATTTGCAGAAGTTGTTCCAGGGTAGGGCCTTTGGGCTGGTGATTACCGTGCCCGTTGCCATGCCCGTTACCATGACCGTTGTCGCGGCCGCCTGCCTGTGCTGCGATTGCCATCACTGCTGCAAGTGCGAAAACCAGTGGTTTGAGAGCCATTGTAGGTTTCATGGTGTTTCTCCATCGTGCTTATTAGTTGGTTAAGTGTTGGTACTTTCTAATTGCACTGCGTGTGTTTGGGTCAGTCTGCGACCCGGATGCTCAGGGTGTTAGCCATGCGGTTCCCCACCCCGGCACTCTGGTTCACCTGGATGACCCCGCGGCTGCCGGTGAAGGCCTGATCACTTGTCGTGACCTGGCGACTGCCGGGTGGGGTACCAGTTGCTCCTGAGCTCGGTAAAAACGCCACGTTCTGTTGCGAAAGGGCGCTGTCGTCAACGCTCTGCGGTGCAGCACTGATGCTGACGCGCGTGACGTTGGCCATCTGGTTATTGGCCCCGGCACCCTGGTTCACACCGAGGATGCCGTTGCCATTGCTGAAAGAATTGCCGCCGATGTTGGCGCTCGCGTCGATAGCGCGGCTGGCGGAGGTATCGAGGGTCTGGGTGATGCGGGTGGCGGCGTGCGCTTCGGTGCCGATGGCAATCGCCTTGGTGTTGGCTTGCTGCATCTGGTCACCGGCAGCCTGGTTGACATTGAAGTTGCCGCGGTACTGCGCGCCTGAATCCTGAATATTTGCCTGGTTGACCGAAGTCGAATCGGCCATGGCGCTGGTGCAACCGAGCAGGGCAAGTAGCACAAGAGTGCGATTCATCTCACTGGCCTCCGGCCATGCGGGTCAGGGGCGCCAGACCGGTACTCATCGCCCGGTTGACCGTATTGGAGATCGAGCCGCCCGCGCCGCCACCCGTGCCAACACGCATGCCGGGCAGACCGTTCTGGTTGGTCAGGGTATTCATGCCGGGCAGGTTGGAGCTGGGGGTGGTCATGTTGCCGCGAATCGAAGAACCGCTGGCGACACCGGCGAAATCGCCGTCGCTGAGTTCGGTGTTGCTGAGGGTCTGATTGATCCGCGCCGAAGGGTTGGCGTTGACGGTGGTCGGGTAGGGGTCTTTGCCGCCATTGCGACCGATAGGGATCGGCTGCACGTCGCGATTGAGGACGATCACGCCATTGCCTTCGGCCTGCGCGCTGACACTGAACACGACGCTGGCGGCTGATCCGATCAGCAGAAGACAGGTCAAACCTTTATTGAAATTCCCCACGGCTGCAATTCCTTCTTCGGTGGGCTGCCCTTGGTCAGCGTTGTGAAGGAGAGAGCGAAAGCTGTGCCGCTTTTGGAATGCCTTGGGTTTTCAATGATTTGCGTAAACCCCGTGCGGGTTTGGGCTGGGATCTGTTTCAAACGTGAAACACGCCGAGCGGCACGCAGTTGGCACTGGCCTGAGGGATGCTCTGGCGCGGGGCTAACGTCGAGGTGTTTCATTGGTGTAACAACGCTGATGACAAAGCCATGAACATGGCCCGCAGCGGCCTTTGCGCGGTCGGCGGTGTTTCAGAAATGGACACTTTGCGCCGACTCGACGGGCGTTGGCACCCGCCGCCGGATCATTCGGCGAGTAATTGCTCGACGGCGGCAAAGGCTTGCACTTGCCGTGCGGCCCAGTCGCCCTGAATTATTTGCAACGGTTGCTGGTGCTGTTCGAGCCAGTGGCGCGTGGCGCTATAAAACGCCAGACGCTCGGGCAGGTCTGGTTGGCAGCGCTGGCCATCTTCGGTCCAGTCGATCTGCTCCGGTGACAACAGAAGGTGCAAGTCGTAATGGCGCTTGAGCAGTTCCGCTTCCAGCCAGGCCGGGCAGGCGCCGAACAGCGTCTGGCTCCAGAGAATATTGCTCAACAGATGGGTATCGAGGATCAGCAACGACGGCTGTTGCGCGCGTGCCTCATCCTCCCATTGCAACTGGCCGCGGGCGATCTCGGGGATGTCGGCCAGGCAGGTGTCGCGGGGATTGAGTTCGATAAACCGACGCACGTATTCATCCACCCGAACGCCGCCGAAACGTTGTTGCAGACCCGCCGCCAGCCAGCTTTTGCCGGTGGACTCAGGTCCTGTCAACACGACAACTTTCATCGTTGCAGCGCCGGATCGGCTCGCCATTCGCGATAACCCTGGACGGCGAGCAGGGTGAACAGCCCGTACAACGCAGCGGTGAGGTACAGCCCTTTATAGAGGAACAGCCCGACGAAAATCACATCGAGCACGAACCACAGCGTCCAGCATTGCAAGCGCTTCTGCGCCATCCACCACTGCGCCACCAGGCTGAACCCGGTCAGAGCCGCGTCGAGCCAGGGCTGCGCGGCATCCGTCCAATGGGCCATCGCCGCGCCGAGCAACAGACTGCCGACCGCACCGATGCCCAGACCGGACAGAATCGCGCGCGAAGTCAGCCGCGTGACATCCCGCCCGTCGTGCATCGTGCCGGCGCGGGTCCACTGCCACCAGCCGTAGAGTTGCAGCGCGGCGTAGATCACCTGCAATAACATGTCCGAATACAGCTTCACCTCAAAGAAGATCCAGCTGTAGAGCAACACCATGACCAGCCCGATCGGCCAGCACCATGGATTCTGTTTGACCGTCAGCCAGACGGCGATCACGCCGAGGGCGGCGGCAAACAGTTCGAGCCCGGACATGAAAACTCCTTGGGGAGTGAGAGAAAGCTGCGGATTGTACTGCATCCGCCAGAATAATGGCCCGACGCAGGCTCCCGGGGATCTCTGCCTGGATCAGATTAATAGGTTTACACACGATCCAATGTGGGAGCGAGCCTGCTCGCGAAGGCGGCTTTCCAGCCAGCAGAGAGGGTGCGGCTTAAGGCCTCATCGCGAGCAGGCTCACTCCTACAATTGAAATGCGTTCCCCCTGTGGGAGCGAGCCTGCTCCCACAATTGTGTTGCGTCAGACCAGTGGCGGCGTGCGCGGTGGGATCTGGCGTTTGCTGCCGGTCGATTCGAATGCCGACGCCAGGCGCAGCAGATTCGAATCGTCGTAGGCGCGGCCGGCGAAGGTCAGGCCGACCGGCATGCCGATGTCGGCCATCAGGCCCATGGGCACGGTGACGGTCGGGACGCCGAGATGGCGGATCGCGAGGTTGCCGTTGGCCACCCAGACGCCGTTGCTCCAGGCGATGTCGGCCGATTGCGGGTTGACGTCTGCATCGGCCGGGCCAACGTCGGCGACGGTGGGGAACAGCACCGCGTCGAGGCCGAGTCGGTCCAACCAGTCTTCAAGGTCGATGCGCCGGGTCTGCTCCAGCCCACGCAAGCCATCGGGCACGGTGGGGATTTCATTCCACGGCGTGATACCGCGCTCGGCCATGCGCACGTATTCATCCATGCCGGCGGCCAGATCACCTTCGCGGTTGGGCAGGGTGCCCGGGTCGTGCGGGAAAATTTTCGCCCCGTCGACGTCAACCAGACGATTGAGTTTCGGGTCGCCGTTGGCTTGCAGGAAGTCGTCGAATGCCCAGGCTGTCAGGTCCCACAACTCATGATGCAAGAACTCTTTTGACACCAGCCCGCGGGTGAACACCGTCGGCGCGCCCGGGCGATCGCCTTCACAGTTGGACACCAGCGGGAAGTCGGTTTCGACCACTTCGGCACCGGCGGCTTCGAGGGCCTGCCGCGCCTGGTTCCACAACTCGATCACCGAGGCGCGGGTCTGAATGCGCTGCCCCGTCGGCCCACCGATACCCGGTGCTTCGCTGGTGCCCGCCTCAGGATCGGCATTGATGAACATGCGCGGTACGGCGAAACGCTTGCCGGCAAGGGCTTTGGCATCGGCGGCCAGATCAGCGTAAGACGCGGGGCGCACTTCGCTGACGCTGGGGATGGGCACCCATGGTTGCAGGCGCCACAGGTCGCCACGGGTGTCCGGGTCTTCGGCGACGACAACGTCGAGTACTTCAAGCAGGTCCGCCATGGTCCGGGCGAAGGGCACCACCACGTCCATGGTTGGGGTCAACGGCCAGTTGCCGCGCACCGAGATCACCCCGCGCGACGGGGTATAGGCGCACAAGCCATTGTTGGACGCCGGGCCACGCCCGCTCGACCAGGTTTCTTCGGCCAGACCGAATGCGGCGAAGCTGGCAGCGGTGGCGGTGCCGGCACCATTGGACGAACCCGAAGCGAACGGCGCTGTCAGGTAGTCGGCGTTGTACGGGCTTTCGGCACGGCCATAGACACCGCGCTGCATGCCGCCATTGGCCATCGGCGGCATGTTGGTCTTGCCCAGGCAAATGGCACCGGCACCGCGCAGACGCTCGATGGTGAAGGCGTCGCGATAGGCAATCAGATCGGCGAACGCCGGGCTGCCGGACGCGGCGGTCAGGCCCTTGACCAGATAGCTGTCCTTGGCGGTATAGGGAATGCCGTCGAGCGGGCTGAGGGTTTCGCCTCGGGCACGCCGGGCATCGGAGGCGCGTGCTTCGTTCAACGCTTCAGGATTGCGCACCACCACGGCATTGAGCGCCGTCGGTGTGTCCGCGCCGTCGTAGGCATCGATACGGGCCAGATAAGCCTGCACCAGCTCGACCGCGGTGGTCTGGCCGGATTCAAGCGCAGCGCGCAGTTGGGCAATGGAAACTTCGGTGACTTCGATCATGCAATCACCGCTGTCAGGCAGGGCGTTTTTTGTCTGGAAGGCGTGTTCATTTCGGTTCTCGGTGCACAGCTTGAGACGACAAGGTTAAGACTGGCGCCTATTTAACACCAAGCCGCGTGCGGAGTAATCGGCAGGATTGATTTTCGATGCGACCGGCACCTTCCTGACCGGCTTCATATAGCTGAATACCGCCCGGCAGTGCCCGCCAGTGCCTGCCCGGCGCTGCCGGCCAACGCCAGAATCATCAGTGAGTGTGTCGACCGCATCCGCAACTTCCTTATCAACAGGGACGTGCATCAGGTTTAGACGGGAATCGGCCGAAGCACCAGTGTCGCGACTGGCGCCAGTGCTCGAAAACACGACGACCGCGCCGTTGTGATCTAGGCTCAGCGCAGTGACGATTTTCAGCCTCGGGAGAACGCGAAATGGAAGAACAGCCGCTCATTGCCTTGAACAGTTCCAGAGCGCTGCTGGACGTGCTGATCCGTGCCGGGCTGATCGCCACGCTGGTGCTGTTCTGCTTCGATATCTTTCATCCATTCCTCAACGTGATGCTGTGGGCGCTGATTCTCGCCATCACCCTGTATCCGCTGAACCAGAAGCTCGGGGCAAAACTGGGCAATCGCTATGCCTGGGCGGCGATCCTGCTGGTGTTGCTCGGCCTGCTGATCCTGATGGTGCCGCTGAGCCTGCTCGGTGCGTCGGTGGCCGACTCGGTCAAAGCCGGCATGCACACGATGGAGGCGGACCATTTTGAAATTCCGCCGCCACCGCCCAGCGTCGCCGACTGGCCGCTGATCGGCGCGCCAATCTTCGGCATCTGGCAACACGCCTCGCAGGATTTGAGCTGGGCGTTCAAGGAACTGGCGCCGCACCTGAGTAGCTGGGGCAAGGTGCTGCTGCATCAGGCCGCCGGCGTCGGCGCGGGGATCGTGGTGTTTGTCATCGCACTGATTATCGCCGGGCTGATCATGACCCACGGCGAGCGCGGCCACCGCACCGCCGTGGCAATCACCACGCGGATTTCCGGCCCGGTGCGCGGCCCGCAGATCGCGCAACTGTGCACCTCGACCATCCGCGCAGTGGCGCAGGGTGTGGTCGGCATCGCCTTCATTCAGATGCTGCTGATCGGTGTCGCGCTGGTGATCATGGGCGTTCCCGCTGCGGGCATTCTGGCGCTGATGGTGTTGCTGCTGGGCATTATGCAGTTACCGGTGCTGCTGATCACAATCCCCGTGGTGATCTTCGTATTCGCCCATGACGGCGTCAGCGCCGGCACGATCATTTTTGCCGTGTGGATGATCATCGCCGGGCTCTCCGACAACGTGCTCAAGCCGCTGTTGCTGGGACGCGGCGTCGCGGTGCCGATGCCGGTGGTGCTGATCGGTGCGCTCGGTGGCATGGTTACCAGTGGCATCATCGGCTTGTTCACCGGCCCGGTGATTCTCGCGGTGGGTTATGAGTTGTTCATCGGCTGGGTCTACCAGCCGGCGGATGTCAGCCGTCTTGTCGAGGAAACGCCTGAACCGTGACCGGACCTGGCCTCAATCAATCCGCGGATGCTGTTGCGCCAGTTCCTTGCGCTTGGCTTCCAGCTCGGCGATTTGCGTGTCGATGTCTTCGATTTTCTGTTCGATATTGTCGTGGTGCTCTTGCAGCAATTCCTTGGCCTCTTCCAGGTCGGACGCTGCCGGGGCCGCACCGCGCAAGGGTTTGTTAGCGGTTTCCTTCATGGTCACACCGGTGACCAGACCGACCACGGCAATCACCATCAGGTAGTAAGCCGGCATGTACAGGTCGTTGGTGCTTTCAACCAGCCAAGCCACTGCGGTCGGGGTCAGGCCGGCGATCAGCACCGAGACGTTGAACGCGCTGGCCAGCGCGCTGTAGCGGATGTGCGTGGGAAACATCGCCGGCAAGGTCGACGCCATCACCCCGATAAAGAAGTTGAGCAGCACCGCGAGGATCAGCAACCCGGAAAAGATCAGGCCGATGCTGCCGCTGTTGATCAGCATGAACGCCGGGATGGCGAAGATGAACAAGCCGATGCTGCCTACCACGATGAAAGGCTTGCGGCCGATCTTGTCGCTGATGAAGCCGATCAGCGGCTGTACGAACAGCATGCCGACCATGATCGCAATGATGATCAGCACGCCGTGGTTTTCGCTGTAATGCAAGTTATGCGTGAGGTAGCTCGGCATGTAGGTCAGCAGCATGTAATAGGTGACGTTGGTCGCCGCGACCACGCCGATGCAGGTCATCAGGCTGCGCCAGTGTTTGGTCGCGACTTCCTTGAACGAAACTTTCGGGCCGCGCGCCAGACCTTCGCGGTCGCCCTGCTCGAGTTTTTCCACGTGCTGCTGGAACGCCGGAGTTTCCTCCAGCGCGTGGCGCAGATAGAGGCCAATCATGCCCAGGGGCAGGGCGAGGAAGAACGGAATGCGCCAGCCCCATTCCTCGAAGCGCTGCTCGCCGAGAATGGTCGAAATCAAAACCACGACGCCGGCACCGAAGACGAAACCGGCGATCGAGCCGAAATCCAGCCAACTGCCAAGGAAGCCGCGTTTACGGTCTGGCGCGTATTCGGCGACAAAGATCGAGGCACCGGTGTACTCGCCACCGACCGAGAAGCCCTGGGCCATTTTCGCCAGTAGCAACAGAATCGGCGCCCAGATGCCGATCGAGGCATAGGACGGAATCAGGCCGATGGCAAAGGTGCTGAGGGACATGATCACGATGGTCGCGGCGAGGACTTTCTGCCGCCCGTATTTGTCCCCCAGAGCGCCGAAGAACAGCCCGCCCAAGGGCCGGATCAAGAACGGCACCGAGAACGTCGCGAGCGCGGCGATCATCTGTACGCCAGGATCGGCGCCGGGGAAAAATACCTTGCCGAGCACGTAGGCAACAAAGCCATACACACCAAAGTCGAACCATTCCATGGCGTTGCCCAGCGCGGCGGCGGTGATCGCCTTGCGCATCTTGGCGTCGTCGACAATGGTGATGTCTTTCAGGCCGATCGGCTTGACCGTGTTCTTGCGTGATTTCATGTGAATTACTCTGTCGCTGGTCCGTCTTGTCACAACCGCGGCCCCGGGGTGGGGCGGGGAAGACGAGTTCCGTTCTCATGCGATGCCATCCTTTCGATGGCACCTTCTTTGAGATCAGAGATCAGAAGTAACCAAATAATTCACCACTCACGCTTATTTTCTTCACTCACCCATCGCGCAGTGAATTATCGACGCAGCGTCAGCCAGGATTGGCCGAGGTCGCTGGCCCAGCCGTCCAGCACCCCTTTAACGTCATCGGGGCTTAATACCTGCCGGTCGTTGTCCAGCGGCAGACCGGTGCCCGTGCGCACCACTTCGGCGATCACTTCTCCCGTGGAGCCGTCTTCAAATGAGACCTCTGTGGCGACGGTACTGTCCTGGTCGCGAATCCCGGTCGCGGTACTCACCCCGGCGGCCACCAGGGTGACGGGCAGCCACTCATAAAAGCGCAACCCTTGCACGTGAGTGGCGACCTGGGTAATCGCCGGCCGGACCGTCAGCGTGCCCGGGCCGGGTCTGTCGACGACGCGCAGCACTTTGCTCAATTCGATTCTCAGCGCTGCGTCGTAATAATCGGTGACCCCGGACAGCGTGCTGAGAGGAATCCGCACCGTCGGTTCGGCGCTGGGGTAGAACTGACTCGGCGCCAGGTAAACCTGCGTATAACGGCCCCTGGCCAATGCCGGGCTGACCCAGGCCAGCACGGGTTGACCGGACGGTGACTGACGCTCGGTCAGCACCGTGTAATCATGCAGAAAGCCACTGTTTTCGGCTTTTTTGCTGGTGCACGCCGACAGGCTCAGGGCGGCGGCGAGCGCCAGCGACAGTGAGCGAACGCTGTTGATCAAAGCGAAGTTTCCTTGTGTTGAGACCCGGTGTGGTCCGAGCACTCGATATGGAGCTGGCCGTGAGTCATGATCCACGCGACCAGATCGGCCGCCGAAATGCTGTGGACGTACTCGACCCAGTGCGCACTGGTCGGGCTGAAGTGCTCGAAATAACGGCGCAGGACGATTCGGCTCTGGTCGTCGGAAACGCCCAGGCATGACTCATGGAACACAATCGGCGTGTCAGGGCCGAGCGCGGCGGTGCGCTGGCTGAGGATCAAAGGCCGGTTGACGCAGTGCCCGCCGACGCGATGGCTGTTATACAAATCCTTCATGCAAACCCCCTGGACTGGAATGGCTGCAGAGTGCCCCAGCGGTTTTGCCGGACGATGTCCATTTGGTGTCGGTGGTGTAGAGATGTTGCACGATTGAAATAAATGACCCGGGCGCCGATTGGCTTTAGATTGCGTGTTTTTTCGTGGGTGGGCCTGGAACCGTGAGCAGACTGCTGATCGTCGACGATGACGTGGAAATTCTCGCGCTGCTGAAGAAGTTTTTCATGCAGCACGCCTATGACGTCGACGTCGCCGCACACGGCGAGGCCATGTGGGCGGCGATTGCCGCGCAACGTCCGGACACGATCATTCTCGACCTGATGCTGCCCGGCGAAGGCGGCTTGAGCCTGTGCCAGAAAGTGCGCGCGCAGATGGGCATTCCGATCATCATGCTCACCGCCATGGCCGAGTTGAGTGATCGCATCGTCGGCCTGGAGCTGGGCGCCGATGACTACCTGACTAAACCGTTCGCCCCGCAGGAACTGCTGGCACGCGTGCGCGCCTTGCAGCGGCGCGCCGGCGAGCAACGCAATCCGACCACGCCAGCGCGGCCGGTCGTCGCCTTCGCCGGTTGGCACCTGGACATCACCTGTCGCGAATTGCGCTCACCCGACAACGTGATGATTCCGCTGTCCGGCGGCGAGTTCGATCTGCTGGTGGTGTTTCTCGACCATCCGCAACGCATCCTCACCCGCGAACAGTTGATCGATCTGACCCACGGCCAGGGCCACGACGCGTTCGATCGCAGCATCGACGTGCAGGTCAGTCGTCTGCGGCGCAAGATCGAGCCGGACTGCAAACGGCCGGACCTGATTCGCACCGTGCGCAATGGCGGTTATATGTTCACCGCCAAGGTCAGCCGCTCGTGATCCGCCGACTGCTGCCGGGCGACACCCTCAGACGGCGAATCGCCCTGACCATTCTGGCGGCGATGCTCGCGTCGCTGGCGCTGAACGCGCTGTTCGTTCAGGTCGCCGGCATCTGGGCGCGTCCGCCCATCGAGCGCACCGGCCTGCTTGAGCAAATTGCCGCAACCTCACGGGTGATCGAGGCGGCGCCCGCCAGCCTGCGCCCGCAATTGGCCGCCGCGGCGAGCAGCAGCCTCCTGCAAGTGTCGTGGAAAGCGCAACGCGCTGAATTCGAACTGCCGGGCGATGGCGCTCGCGTCGAAGCGAGCAGGGTGCCGGTGCTGCAGCAATTGCTCGGTGATCAGCGCAAGATCGAAGCCTTCAACCCCGGCGACTGGCCCGGCGATAATCCGCAGGCGCATTACGCCGCACTGGTGCAACTGGTCGACGGCAGCTGGTTGTCCTTTATCCCGCCCGAGCGCAGTTGGGGTCTGGAGTTGCCCACGCGGATCGCCATCATCATCGCGCTGGGCCTGATTGCGACAGTGCTGGTCGCCTGGATCGCCACGCGCCAGTTGGCCAATCCCTTGCAGCGCTTCGCCTGCGCGGCGCGGCGTTTCGGCACTGACTTGCGCGCGCCGCCGATCAAGATCGAAGGCCCGCATGAAATCCGCCAGGCCATCGTGGCGTTCAACACCATGCAGGCACAGATCCAGCATTTCATCAGCGAGCGCACGCACATGCTCGCGTCGATTTCTCACGACCTGCGCGCGCCACTGACGCGGATGCGTTTGCGCAGCGAGTTCATGGAAGACCTCGACCACCAGCGCAAACTGATTCGCGATGTCGAGGAAATGCAGTCGATGATCAATGCTGCCCTGGCGTTTTTTCGGGAGGACACCCATCGCGAACAAACCACGGCGTTCGACCTGTCGGAGTTGCTGCAAACCATCGTCGATGACTACCGCGATCAGCACATTGACATCGTTTTCGACGGTCCGGCGCACCTGGTGTACGAAGGCCGGCCGTTAGGCATCAAGCGGGTGGTGGTCAATCTGCTGGAGAATGCGCGCAAGTATGCGCAGCACCCGCGCATTGCCTTGAATCGTGAGGAATATGCCATCGCCATTGAAGTCAGCGACGACGGCCCGGGCATCCCCGAGGCTGCGCTGGAGCAGGTGTTTGACCCGTTCTTCCGTCTCGAAGCGTCGCGCAACCGCGACACCGGCGGCGTGGGCCTGGGGCTTTCGACCGCCCGAGCGATTGCGCGCGAGCAGGGCGGGGAACTGACACTGCGCAACGCACGCAAGGGCGGACTGGTAGCACGGGTCGAGTTGCCAGTGTGAAACTTTGGGGGGGGCGCAAGTGTTGGAGATCGATGTAGGAGGGGGCTTGCTCCCGAAGGCGGTGTGTCAGTTAGCACAGATATCGGCCGACATGCCGCCTTCGCGAGCAAGCCCGCTCCCACAGGTTTGGGGTACACCAGAGTTATTACTGCCCGCCACAAAACCAATGTGGGAGGGGGCTTGCTCCCGAAGGCGGTGGGCCAGTGAGCATCGATTTCACTGACCCGGCGCTTTCGCGAGCAGGCTCGCTCCCACAGGTTTGGGGTACACCAGAGTTATTACTGCCCGCCACAAAACCAATTGTGGGAGGGAGCTTGCTCCCGAAGGCGGTGGGCCAGTGAGCATCGATTTCACTGACCCGGCGCTTTCGCGAGCAGGCTCGCTCCCACAGGTTTGGGGTACACCAGAGTTATTACTGCCCGCCACAAAACCAATTGTGGGAGGGGGCTGCTCCCGAAGGCGGTGGGTCAGTCAGCATTGATTTCACTGACCGGCGCCTTCGCGAGCAGGCTCGCTCCCACAGGT
>NZ_JABWQS010000029.1:0-68284 GCF_014268545.1 Pseudomonas sp. SWRI81 | reverse complement strand
TGATGAAAAACCAGAGCGAATACCAATCGAAAGGGGGAGTTATGGCTTGATGACAACCATAGAATCTCCCACAGTGGGTATCAGTGCATCTGCAGATTCAGCGCACCAGACAAGGCCGCTTGTTATCGAATTTCCAGCCCGGGATCAGGAACTGCATCGCCACGCTGTCATCCCGTGCGCCGAGGCCCATGCCTTTGTACAGTTCGTGGGCCTTGGCCACTTGATCCATGTCCAGTTCGACGCCCAGCCCAGGTTTCTTCGGCACCTGCACGCAGCCGTCGACTATTTGCAGCGGTGCCTTCGTCAGGCGCTGGCCGTCCTGCCAGATCCAGTGGGTGTCGATGGCGGTGATATCGCCCGGCGCAGCGGCGGCGACGTGGGTGAACATGGCCAGGGAAATGTCGAAGTGGTTGTTGGAGTGCGAGCCCCAGGTCAGGCCCCATTCGTGGCACATCTGCGCCACGCGCACCGAACCCTGCATGGTCCAGAAGTGCGGGTCGGCCAGCGGGATGTCAACCGACTGCAACTGGATCGCGTGGCCCATTTCGCGCCAGTCCGTGGCGATCATGTTGGTGGCCGTTTTCAGGCCGGTGGCGCGACGGAATTCAGCCATGACTTCGCGCCCGGAGTAACCGTTTTCCGCACCGCACGGGTCTTCCGCATAAGCGAGCACGTGATGCTGGTCGCGGCACAAACGGATTGCCTCTTTCAGTGACCAGGCGCCGTTCGGGTCGAGGGTAATCCGCGCCTCGGGAAAGCGCTCGGCCAGTGCCGTAACCGCTTCGATTTCGGCATCGCCGCTGAGCACGCCGCCCTTGAGTTTGAAATCCTTGAAGCCGTACTTCGCATGGGCCGCTTCGGCGAGGCGCACCACCGCTTCGGCGGTCATGGCTTTCTCATGACGAACACGGAACCAGTCGTTGCCGGCGTCCGGTTCGCTGCGATAGGCGAGGTCGGTCTCGCGCTGATCGCCAACGTAAAACAGATAGCCAAGCATCTTCACTTCATCGCGCTGCTGACCTTCACCGAGCAGCGCCGCGACCGGTACGTCGAGGTGTTGACCGAGCAGGTCGAGCAGGGCCGCTTCCAGGCCGGTGACCGCATGGATGGTGATGCGCAGGTCAAACGTCTGCAAGCCACGACCGCCGGCATCGCGGTCGGCGAAGGTCTGGCGCACTTGATTGAGAATCTTCTGGTAGGTGCCGATCGGGCTGCCGACGACCAGATTGCGCGCGTCTTCGAGCGTCTGGCGAATACGCTCGCCACCGGGCACTTCGCCGACGCCGGTGTGGCCGGCGTTGTCCTTGAGGATGACGATGTTGCGGGTGAAAAACGGCCCGTGAGCGCCGCTCAGGTTGAGCAGCATGCCATCGTGACCGGCCACCGGAATGACCTGCATATCAGTGATGATCGGAGCTTTGGCGGTGTCGTGAACAGTCATTGTTGTTTTCCTTGTCGAGACGAAGTCAGGCGTGTTTCGGCGCGGCATCGGCCACGGCGATGTCAGCAGTGCGTTTCGGCGTGGTGCGTGCGGCGAAGACGATGATCGCGGCGATGATCGAGGTCGCGGCCAGGCCGTAGAGGCCGCCCTGGATCGAGCCGGTGTGTTGTTCCAGCAGGCCGAACGTGGTCGGCGCGACGAAGCCGCCAAGGTTGCCGACCGAGTTGATCAGCGCGATGACCGCCGCGGCGATGCGCGCATCCAGATAGGCCTGAGGAATCGGCCAGAACAGCGACGAGGCGGATTTGAAGCCCAGCGCCGCAAAGCAGATTGCTACAAAAGCGAAGATTGGTCCGCCAGTGGTGGACATGAACATTCCCGCCGCCGCGATCAACAGCGCCGTGGCAACCCACGCCTGTTGGTGTTTCCACTTCGCCGAGAGCGAGGCGAAGGCGTACATGCCGACAATCGACAGCAACCACGGAATCGAGTTGAACAGGCCGACCTGCACGTCGCTGAGTTCGCCCATCTTCTTGATGATGCTCGGCAGCCAGAACGTCGCGGCATAGATAGTCAGCTGGATAAAGAAGTAGATCAGGCAGAACAGAATAATCTGGCGATCCTTGAGCAGTTTGCCCATGGACGGCCGGATCGGCGTCGCGGCTTCGCGGGCCTTCTGCTCATCGTCGATGGCAGTCACCAGTGCGTCCTGCTCGGCGCGCGTCAGCCATTTCGCATCGTGGGGTTTGGCATCGAGCCAGAACCAGACGAACACGCACAGGCACACCGAGAACATCCCTTCGATGAAGTACATCCACTGCCAGCCGTGCATGCCCAGCCCGTTGATTTGCAGGAGCAGGCCGGACAGCGGGCCGGAGATCAGCGACGCGATGGCCGAGCCGCTGAGGAAGATTGCAATCGCCTTGCCGCGCTCGACGCCCGGCAGCCAGCGGGTGAAGTAATAGATCACTCCGGGGAAGAACCCGGCTTCGGCGACGCCGAGCAGGAACCGCAGGATGTAGAAGTGGGTTTCGTTCTGGATGAACGCCATGCAGGCCGCGACCACGCCCCAGGTGAACATGATGCGGGTCAGCCAGATGCGTGCGCCGACTTTTTGCAGAAGCATGTTCGACGGTACTTCGAACAGCGCGTAGCCGATGAAAAACAGGCCGGCGCCGAAGCCGTAGGCGGCGGCACCAATGCCCAGATCGGTTTCCATGTGGGTGCGGACGAAACCGATGTTCACCCGGTCAATGTAATTGACGATGAACATGATCACGAAGAGTGGCAGGACGTGGCGTTTGACTTTCGAGATGGCCGAGGCGAGCGTCGGGTCGACGCTTTCCTGAATCCCGGAAACGGAGGTTTTCACTTGGTTTTCTCCCACTGATTATTTTTATGCGGGTAGGGCTGGGTGTTGCGTTGTTGATAGACATCATACAACTGAATTTTTTTGGCCTACAAGTGGCGGTTGGCGATTAAATTCATCTGAGCAGATCTTCGGTTATGCTTTTTTAACCAAATTTGCCGTTTTTAAGGGCTTTCAGGCAGGTGTGGCGAGCGGTGCCCAAGCGTGCGAGCTGTCTTGCGGCGTAACGGCTTGTTGATGCGCTGTTGTTCTTTTTGAGTGTTGTCATACAAGCTGGTCGCGTTGTTCGCGCTAAAATCGATCTCAATACTGATCAACGCAGTGCTACGATCCACAAGCCCTGTCCGCCGGAATCGACCATGCAAGAAGACCTCGACGCGCCCGCGCGCAAACGCACGCACAACCTCGCTCACGACCTGGTGGAGAAACTCACCCAGAGCATCCTGCTCGGACAGATGTTGCCCGGTGACAAGCTGCCTTCCGAGAATTCCATCGTTCAAGAACACGGCGTCAGCCGCACGGTGGTGCGTGAGGCGATTTCCAAGTTGCAGGCTTCGGGGCTGGTCGAGACGCGCCACGGCATCGGCACGTTTGTCATTGAACGCGCGCCTGAGCAGGGCTTGCGTTTGAATGTCGACACGGCGCTCGGTGTGCGCAGCATTCTTGAATTGCGCCTGGGCCTGGAGACGCAGGCGGCTGCACTGGCGGCGCAACGGCGCACAGAGCAGCAATTGCTGCAAATGCGTCAGGCGCTGGATGATTATCAACGGCTGCTCGACAACAACGACAGTTGCGTGGAAGCCGATCGGCGTTTTCATCTATTGATTGCCGAGGCCACCGGTAACGTCTGCTTCAGCGAGATCATGCAGCACCTGGGCAGTGCGATGATCCCGCGCAATCGACTCAATGCCGCCGAGCGCGGGGCGGCGGATCTGAGCAAGCTCGGGCAACTGGCGAATCTGGAGCATGAGGCGATTCTCAATGCGATCAAGCGTCAGGATCCGGATGCCGCGCGCGCGGCGATGTGGCTGCACCTGACCAATAGCCGTGACCGGTTTATCGCCCAAGGGTGACGCCGCTGGTCTGATGCGTCGCACGCTGTCGTCAGTCGCGTTTCCAACGACTATGGCCCGGGTGTTCCGGGTGTTTTTCGTGAGGTGCACGATGGCTGACGATTCGTTGTTTCCGGGCGGCATTGCGCCCACCGACCAGACCCGCCCGGTGTCCGGCATCGACGAGCCGACCCTGAGCGATCACGACGCGCCGCCGGGCATGGACCCGGGACGCGATCCATTGCGCGATGCCGACCGGCCGGATGACTGGAAAGATCCGCCGGCGGACGACGAGGTGCCGCCAGCGGATGAGCCGACACCGCTGTCGGATGATCGACGCTAACAGGCGATTCGCGCTATTGATGTCGCCTTGTAGGCCCTCATCGCGAGCAGGCTCACTCCTACAATACGGGTACACCACAAAAACATTGTAGGAGTGAGCCTGCTCGCGATAGCTGAATACAATTCACCGAAAATCCTCAGTCAGCCCGAAGCTGCTCGAACCGCTCCAGGCCCATGCCTCACATCCAACGCCAACCCACTCATCAACCGATGAGGCGGCTTTTCAGCCCGCACGCAAATCGCGCATCAACAAGCCAAACCGCAAATCCACCGCATCCGGAATCGGCACATACACCGTATGCCCGTCCCCCGGTGCGACCTCGATTGCCTCGCCAGTGAGGCTCTGCAATTGGTGCAGATCAAAATGGAAATTGCCCTTGGGCGTCATCAATTCCAGATGGTCGCCCAGGGCAAAACGGTTTTTCACTTTCACTTCGGCCAGGCGATCCCGGCGCTCACCGGTCAGTTCAGCGACAAACTGCTGACGCTCCGAAACCGAGCTGCCGTGCCGATAGTTCTGGTATTCGTCGTGCACATGCCGACGCAGGAAACCTTCGGTGTAGCCCCGTTGGGCCAGCGATTCGAGGTCGGTCATCAAGCTGCGATCGAACGCGCGGCCGGCCACGGCGTCATCGATGGCGCGGCGATACACCTGAGTGGTGCGCGCGCAGTAGAAGTGCGACTTGGTCCGGCCTTCGATTTTCAATGAATGCACGCCCATGCGCGTCAGACGTTCGACGTGCTGCACGGCACGCAGGTCCTTGGCGTTCATGATGTAAGTGCCGTGTTCGTCTTCGAAGGCTGGCATCAGGTCGTCGGGACGGCTGGCTTCCTGCAACAGAAACACCTGATCGGTCGGTGCGCCGAGGCCCAGGGTCGGCTCGGGCTGGAAGGTCTGGACGATCTCGCCGAGTTGATTTTCAGTGGCCTCCTGCGCTGAATATTTCCAGCGGCAAGCGTTGGTGCAAGAGCCTTGATTGGCATCGCGTTTGTTCATGTAGCCGGACAGCAGACAGCGCCCGGAGTAGGCCATGCACAGCGCGCCATGGACGAACACTTCCAGTTCCATGCCCGGCACGTGCTCGCGGATCTCGCCGATTTCTTCCAGCGATAACTCCCGCGACAGAATGATCCGGCTCAACCCTTGCTGCTGCCAGAATTCGACGCTGGCCCAGTTCACCGTGTTGGCCTGCACCGAGAGGTGGATCGGCATCTGCGGGAAGTGCCGGCGCACCAACATGATCAACCCCGGGTCGGACATGATCAGTGCGTCCGGGGCCATTTCGATCACCGGTGCCAAATCCTTGAGAAAGGTTTTCAGCTTGGCATTGTGCGGCGCGATGTTGACCACCACGTAGAAACGTTTGCGCTGAGCCTGCGCCTCTCGAATGCCCAAGGCCAGATTGGCGTGGTCGAATTCGTTATTACGCACGCGCAGGCTGTAGCGCGGTTGCCCGGCATACACCGCATCGGCGCCGTAGGCGAAGGCATAGCGCATGTTTTTCAGGGTGCCGGCGGGGGCGAGCAGTTCGGGGGCGGCAAGGGTCGCAAGCATAGTGTCGGTCGCAAAAGCCGCGCAGGGTAGGGCAGGCGGGGCGAGGATTCATTGATCTGGATCTATGCTCCATGAATAAAGATGGCACTCGCGCGCACCGCGGCTGACTAAGGGGTGCGGGCGTGCGTGACGCCTGACTGACATGGATCGGACATGAACGAAAAGAGCTTGCAATTCAAATCCCTGACTGTGCTGTTGGTGTTGGTCACCGTGGCCTTTATCTGGATTCTGCTGCCGTTCTACGGCGCGGTGTTCTGGGCGGTCATCCTCGGCATCCTGTTCGCGCCGATACAGCGCAAGTTACAGCTGAAATTCGGCTGGCAACGCAACCTGACATCGCTGTGCACGCTGAGTCTGTGTCTGGTGATCGCGATTCTGCCGGTGATCATCGTCAGCATCTTGCTCGTGCAAGAGGGAGCGACGGTCTACAAGAATATCGAAAGCGGTCAGTTGGACATCGCCGCGTATCTGGCGCAGTTCAAGCAGAGCCTGCCGCCGTATTTCCAGAACCTGCTCGATCGTTTCGGCATGGGCGAACTCGACAGCCTGCGCGAGAAAATCGTCAAGACTGCAATGCAGGGCAGTCAGGCGTTGGCCACGCAGGCGTTCAGTTTCGGCCAGGGCACGTTCGAGTTCGTGGTGAGTTTTTTCATCATGCTGTATCTGCTGTTTTTCTTTCTGCGTGACGGCCCCGAGCTGGCGCGCAAGATGCGCACCGCCGTGCCGCTGGAGGAAAACCACAAGCGCCGTCTGCAATTGAAGTTCAACCGGGTGGTGCGTGCGACGGTCAAGGGCAATGTGCTGGTGGCCGTGACGCAGGGTGCGCTGGGTGGGGCGATTTTCTGGTTTCTCGACATCCCCAGCGCGTTGCTGTGGGCGGTCTTGATGGCTTTTCTGTCGCTGTTGCCAGCGGTCGGCGCGGGGATTGTCTGGGCGCCGGTGGCGGTTTACTTCCTGCTCAGCGGGATGATCTGGCAGGGCGTGGTGCTGGCGGGGTTCGGCGTTTTTGTGATCGGCTTGGTGGACAACGTGTTGCGCCCGATTCTGGTGGGCAAGGACACGAAAATGCCGGACTACCTGATTCTGGTTTCGACCCTCGGCGGCCTGGCGGTATTTGGTCTTAACGGCTTTGTGATCGGGCCGTTGATTGCCGCGTTATTTCTGTCGAGCTGGGCGCTGTTCGTCGAAACCAAACCCAAGGTGCAACTGCCTTAGGCCCGGAACGCACCGGCGCCGATCTGTTGCGACAGCGCCTGGGCAGCGGGCAGCGAAGTGAGCGGGCCGCTGATCGGCTCGCCGTCGCGCACCAGATACCAGCAGGCAAGCAGCCCTGACGCCCTGAGCGCAGCGGGAACGGCACTGCCGATAACCGACATGATTTGAACCTGAGCCATGACACGTAACCTCCATCCATCTGATGGGGCTACCTTAGGGACTCGTCGGCCCGACGGACAATCAACGCTTTCGATAGTGGTCATTGATGCCAGTGAGGTCTGGCGTCAGTCGACCACCTGATCGAGCATATGCACGACTTCGCGCTCGTTGAGCAGACCTTTGTGCACCAGGTTCTCGGCCAGCAACGAAAGAAACTTGGCGCAGCGATGACCTTCCAGGTGCTTGAGCTCGGTGAGTGCGCTGTACACCTTGCTTGAGGTGCACAAACCGACAATGCGGTGCGGGTTTTGTGTGGGCATACCGTCGTCCTTGTTGTTATCAACCTGTTGTTTACGGACGGATTCAGATTGCGGTTCCGTCATGACAAAGAGGTGACCGTTTGATGAAAAAAGTCAGAGCGGTCAAAACCATCATGACGACTTTAGCCGCTGAAACTGTCCTCACAGCGACCTTGGCGAGATTTTTTCAGACCTTCGCCGACCAACGGTCATAAAAAAGCCCCGCTGAGAAAGCAGGGCTTGGCTCGCTGGATTACCAGCGCGGGCCGCCGTAATAACCATGTGGCCCACCGTAGTAGCCGTGTGGCCTGCCGTAATAGCCGCGCGGCGGACCGTAATAGACAGGGGCCGGCTGCACGTAGACCGGTTGTTGCACATACACCGGCGCCGGTTGGTAATAGACCGGTGGCGGTTGTTGCACGTAGACCGGTTGTGGCTGCACGTAAACCGGCTGCTGCTGTACATACACCGGCCGATCCTGATTGATCAGTGCCGAGCCGATGATGGCCGAGCCGACGATCGCGCCAAACACCGCCGGGCCCTGCCAGCCATGGCCACCACCCGCTTCAGCCTGTCCGGTGACCGCGAGTGCGCCAATCAACAAAGCCATGATGGGAAGTTTACGAATCATGATAAGTCCTCGGTTCTTCGACCCGGCGCCGCGGCCTGAACCAGGCCCACAGTTGTCGCGGGGATACAGCTAAGACAGCAAAATTGTCAAAATCAGCACGGCTGCCGGGTAAATTTTGTGTAAGGTCTGTACCGGCTTCTTTACCGCGCCGCGCCGCGGCTTTGACAAGCCTTAATGATGGTTCAGAACCCGATGGGCTGGCCAATCCCGTCCATCCGAAAGTGCGTTTGAAGGAGAAGTTTCATGCAGATGAACCCGAACAAAGACACCCAGTTGTGCATGTCCCTGTCCGGACGTCCTGGCAATTTCGGTCTGCGTTTTCACAACCATCTGTATGAGCAGTTGGGCTTGAATTTCTATTACAAGGCGTTTGCCAGCCAGGATCTGGACGGCGCGGTCCGCGGCATCCGGGCGTTAGGCATTCGCGGCTGCGGCGTGTCGATGCCGTTCAAGGAAGCCTGCATTGCGCTGGTGGATGAGCTGGATGCGTCGGCAGCGGCGATCCAGTCGATCAACACCATCGTCAACAGCAACGGTCATCTGAAGGCCTATAACACGGATTACATCGCTGTCGCCCAATTGCTGGTAAGCCACGCGGTGCCCAAGGATTCGACGTTCGCCCTGCGCGGCAGCGGCGGTATGGCCAAAGCCGTGGCCAGTGCCTTGCGTGATGGCGGTTACAAGAACGGTCTGATCGTGGCGCGCAACGAACGCGCCGGGCGCGCCCTGGCGGATTCGCTGGGCTATCGCTGGCAGGCAGGATTAACCGACGAGCGCCCGCAAATGCTGATCAACGTCACGCCGGTGGGTATGGACGGTGGGCCGGAGGCGGGGCAACTGGCGTTTGCGCCTGAAGCGATTGAAGCCGCTGACACGGTTTTCGACGTGGTCGCGATTCCTTCGGAAACGCCATTGATTGTCCGTGCCCGGGCCGAGGGCAAGCGGGTGATCACCGGGCTGGAAGTCATTGCGATCCAGGCGCTGGAGCAATTCGTGCTGTACACCGGGGTGCGACCCAATGAGGCGCAGTTTGCGGCGGCGGTGAATTTCGCCCGTAGCTGATTGAGTTTTGTATTGGCTGGGCGGACCTCATCGCGAGCAGGCTCACTCCTACAATTGGAATGCGGTCAATCTGTAGGAGTGAGCCTGCTCGCGATGGCTGCGCCACGAACTCAGATCAGCACCCTGCCTATACTGCCTCTTCAGCAAACAGACTTGCCCACTACAAAAAAACCATAACCGAGGCCACCCATGCATCCACCCATCCTCAACCTCAACGAGGTCGAACTCGAACCCCTGCCTGAAGCCCTCGCCCCGCAAGGCGAAACCGCTGGACGCTATCAACAGCGATTCGCCCGGATCGGCCAGCAACTGGGGGCGCCGAAGCTCGGTTATCGCCTCTACGCGCTGCCTCCGGGCATGCGTGGCAGCCCGTTTCACAGCCATCGGGTCAATGAGGAAATGTTCTACGTGGTGGCCGGCGAGGGCGAGGTGCGGCTGGGTGCCGAACGTTTTCCGATTCGCGCGGGCGATGTGATTGCCTGCCCGCCAGGCGGCCCGGAAATGGCCCATCAGATCATCAATACCAGCGCGGCCGAATTGCGTTATCTGGCGGTGAGCACGCAGCAGCAGCCGGAAATTTGTGAATATCCGGATTCGAACAAATATGCGGTGATGGATAACTTCACAATCGATAGCGAGGGTAATGCCTCAGGCTTTGTCGCCGTGGCGCGGCAGGCGGATGGCGTGGATTATTGGGATGGGGAATAACAGATCTGGAATTCGCTGATGTCCACTGTAGGAGTGAGCCTGCTCGCGATAGCGGATTGTCAGGCACAACTGATTTGAATGACACACCGCTATCGCGAGCAGGCTCACTCCTACAGGTGGGGGGCTTCGGTGGTTATTCGAGGCGCGCCAGGCGTTCTTCCAGTGCCGCGATCCGCGCTTCCAGTTCTTCAATGCGCTCGACCGAAACGCCACCGCCCGAACGCTCACCGGCATTCTGCCGCGCCGCCAGTATCACCTCGATATCGGCCGGGTCCCCCAGCGCATGGGTATAGCGATCCTCGCGCTGCCCGGCCTGACGCGGAATCAGCACCGCCAGTCCGCGCGCAATCAGGCGCTCAAGCTGATGCACGACCTGCTCGGCGTCTTCGAAGTCGTGCATGCGCCCGCTGCGGGTGAGCAGTTCATTGACAGTCTGCGGACCGCGCAAAAACATCAACCCGGTGAGAATCACCTGCGCCGGCACCAGTTCCAGCGCCTTGTCGACCTTGTGTTCCCAGCGGTCGGCTCGACTGCCCATGACCAGCCGGGTGAAACCGCGACCTTCGAGCGCGCGCAGGCTCTGGCCGACCTGGCCCTGATTGAGGTTCATCACCGGTTCGCGGCTGGTTTTCTGATTGCAGGCCAGCACCAGCGCGTTGAGGGTCAGCGGGTAGGTTTCCGGGCTGGTGGCCTGTTTCTCGATCAGGGCACCCAGAATGCGGATTTCCGTGGCGTTGAGCCGTGATTGTTCGGAGATGGATTCTTGTTCGGTGGTCATCGCGCGTTCCCTCTGCAGTCGAAGCCGCCTAGCCTAATCCTTGCCAAACAAAAGGCAAGCCGTGTGGTCATCAAGCATGGCTATAATCGCCACCACGTATTACCCAGCCATCACACGAGACTGTCATGACCATTTCCCTGTATGCCGCATCCGTCCCGGTTTTCCAACAAATGCTCAACGCCCTGAGCGATGTGCTGAAAAAGGCTGAAGCCCACGCCACCGAGAAAAACATCGACGCGAACGCGTTCCTGCAAGCGCGCCTGTACCCGGACATGTTCCCGCTGGTGCGCCAGGTGCAGATCGCCGTGGACTTCGCCAAAGGCGTGTCGGCGCGTCTGGCCGAAGTTGAACTGCCGAAGTATGACGACAGCGAAACCACCTTCGCCGACCTGCAAGCGCTGATCGCCAAGGTTCTGGCCTTTATCGGCGAGATCAAGCCTGAGCAGATCAATGGCAAGGAAGGCATCGAAATCGTCACCCGTCCAGGCACGCCGAAAGAGAAGCGCTTCAGCGGTCAGTCGTATCTGCTGACCTATGGTCTGCCGCAGTTCTTCTTCCACGTGACGACGACTTATGCGCTGCTGCGTCATAACGGTGTTGAAGTGGGCAAGCGCGATTACATGGGCGCGTTCTAAAACGCCCTGATACGAAAAAGCCCGCCAAGGTTTGCGCCTTGGCGGGCTTTTTAATGTTTTGTAGGAGTGAGCCTGCTCGCGATAGCGGTGTGTCATTCAATGATTTTCTGACTGACATACTGTTATCGCGAGCGGGCTCACTCCTACAGGGGTTATGCGGTGCGTCGGGCCTTCTCTTCCTCGCCCAGGCACGCGGCTGCGGTAAACAGCACGTCCGTCGAGGAATTCAGCGCCGTCTCCGCTGAATCCTGCAGCACGCCAATGATGAAACCGACCGCCACGACCTGCATGGCAATCTCGCTTGGGATGCCAAACAGGCTGCACGCCAGCGGAATCAACAGCAGCGAACCGCCGGCCACACCCGACGCACCACAGGCGCAGATGGCCGCGACGACGCTGAGCAGAATCGCGGTCGGAATGTCCACGGCAATGCCCAGGGTGTGCACCGCCGCCAGCGTCAGCACGGTGATGGTGATGGCTGCGCCGGCCATGTTGATGGTCGCGCCCAGCGGGATCGATACCGAGTAAGTGTCTTCATGCAGGCCCAGGCGCTTGCTCAGTTCCAGATTGACCGGAATGTTTGCCGCCGAGCTGCGGGTGAAGAACGCGGTGATGCCGCTTTCGCGCAGGCACATCAAGGTCAACGGGTAGGGGTTGCGACGCAGCTTCCAGAATACGATCAGCGGGTTCATCACCAGCGCCACGAACAGCATGCAGCCGAGCAGCACCGCCAGCAGGTGCGCGTAACCCAGCAGCGCGCCGAAACCGGAGGTGGCGAGTGTCGAAGCGACCAGACCGAAAATACCCAGCGGGGCAAAACGAATCACCACGCGTACGATTACGGTCACACCGTTGGATAGATCGCCCAGCACCTCGCGGGTAGTGTCGCCGGCATGACGAATGGCGATGCCCATGCCGATCGCCCAGGCGAGAATGCCGATGAAGTTGGCGTTCATCAGCGCGCTGACCGGGTTGTCCACCACGCTCAGCAGCAGGCTTTGCAACACTTCACCGATACCGCCGGGGGCGGTGACCGTCACGTTCTCGGTCGACAACACCAGGCTCGATGGAAAGCTCATGCTGGCGATGACGGCCACCACCGCTGCGGCAAAAGTGCCGAGCAGATAGAGGAACAGAATCGGCCGGATATGGGTTTCCTGACCGTGCTTGTGGTTGGCAATCGAAGCCATCACCAACACGAACACCAGAATCGGTGCCACGGCTTTCAGTGCGGAGACGAAGACCTTGCCGATGAACGCGGTGGACTTCGCCAGCTCCGGGGCAATCAGGGCCAGGGCGATGCCGGCAATAAGGCCGATGACGATCTGGCTGACAAGACTCAGGCGTTTCAGGCGTTGCAATAACGAAGGGGATGAAGCGGTCATAGCGGCATCTCTGTTTTTATAGGTTGCGAAGCGTCGTGGGCAGTCACGAAACGCCTGTCGAAGTGACAACAACGCCGCCAAACGGCACGTTGAACAGCTGTACGATTTTCAGGGCGCGGACTTTATCACAGCGTAGGCCGTAACCTTCAGACCTGTGACGATCTGCCACCGGATCAGCCTTGCACATCGACAGGTTTGTGCAAGTCAGTCCCGACACACTCTGTTAAGATTGCGCATCCTTATTTTCCATTCCGCCAGCGGGCCTCCGGGTCAACGCTGGTGTCGTCGTTTTGCTGGAGTTGCGCATGCTGTTGCCCATTCTTCTGTTGTCCGCCGCCGGGTTCACGGTGCTGACCACGGAGTTCGTCATCGTCGGCCTGTTGCCGGCGATTGCCCGAGACCTCGAAGTCACCATCCCCCAGGCCGGGCTGTTGGTGACGTTGTTCGCTTTTACCGTGGCGCTGTTCGGGCCATTCCTGACCGCGTATTTCGCCCGGTTCGAACGGCGTAAATTGTTCATCGCCATCCTGATCATGTTCGGTCTGGCCAATACCGTTGCGGCATTGGCGCCGAATATCTGGGTGATGGCCGTTGCCCGCCTGATCCCGGCGCTGGGTTTGCCGGTGTTCTGGGCGCTGGCGAGCGAGACGGCGGTGGACATCGTTGGCCCTGATTTCGCCGGTCGCGCCATCGCCAAGATTGGCTTCGGTATCGTCTGCGCCACGGTGTTCGGCATTCCAGTCGGCACGTTGATTTCCGATGCGTTCGGCTGGCGCAGTGCATTCGGCATCCTCGCGCTGATTGCGTTTGCCAAAGCCTTGCTGCTGTTTGTTTATCTGCCGAAAACCAGCCTGCACCAACATCAGGTCAGCTTCGCGTCGCAGTTCAAGATCCTGCGCAGCCCATTGATGATCGGGCATATCGTGCTGTCGATTCTGGTGTTCAGCGGCATGTTCACGGCCTATACCTATCTGGCCGACATCCTTGAGCGTCTGGCCGGTTTCAACGGCACCGTGGTCGGCTGGTGCCTGATGGGGTTTGGTGCGGTGGGGCTGATCGGTAACTCGCTCGGCGGTCGCGCGGTGGACCGGCATCCGTTGGGCGCGTCGGTGCTGTTCTGCGCGTTCATGATTGCCGGTATGGTCTCGCTGGTGCCGAACATTCATTCGCCGCTGGGGCTGGCGGTGGCGATGGGCATCTGGGGCGTGACCCAGGCGGCACTGTTCCTGGTCAGCCATGTGCGCCTGATGAAAGCCGCACCCGAAGCGCCGGCTTTTGCCGCCTCGTTGAATATCGCCGGGGCGAATCTCGGAATCGGCCTGGGCGCCATGGTCGGTGGCCGCGTTATCGATAGCGCGGGCCTGGGCTTTCTCGGGTTCGCCGCCGCCGGCTTCATTTTACTGTCGGTGTTTCTGGCCATGGTGCTGATGACACTCAAGCCGCGCGAGATCTGCGCCGGGGCGTCATAACGCGGTAAACAGCTCGCGTCGGGCACCTTCGGTAATCGCAACGATGCCGGGGTGCTTGACCTTGCGCTCCACCGAAATGGCATAGAACGACTCGGTCACAGCGTCCGTCTGGCCGATCAACTGCACGCCGTACTGGCGCTTCACCTCATCGGCGATCACGCTCGGACCGATGAAAATCCCGCTGCCGGACTGGCCGAACGCCTGCATCAAGGCGCTGTCATCGAATTCGCCGACAATCTGCGGCTGGATCTGCTGTTCGGCAAACCAGCGCTGCAAGCGGCTGCGTACCACGGTTTCCGGGCCGGGAATCAACAGCGGTGCACCGTGCAGGCTGCGCGGAAAATCGTGGCCGTAGCGCTCGGCCAATTCAGCAGTGGCGAAGAAGCTGATGCCGCATTCCCCCAGCTTCTGGCTGTAGCCCTTGATGTCCAGATGCGACGGCATCGGGCTGTCGGAGATCACCAGGTCCAGGCGCTGGATGGCCAGATCCGCGAGCAAGCGTTCGAGTTTGTCTTCGCGGCAGGTAATGCGCAGTGGTTCCTTCAGCTCCATGGTCGGGGCGATCAGGCGATACACGATGGATTTGGGCACGACGTCGGCGACACCCACGCGAAACAGGATCTGTTGTTCATTCGGTCGTGCGCGCAGCATCAACTCCAGTTCGCCGCCGAGCTGGAACATTTGCTCGGCGTAGGGCAGAGCCTGACGGCCGGCTTCGGTCAATTCCAATTGCCGGCCGACCCGGCGAAACAGTTCGATACCATACGTCTGTTCCAGCAGGGAAATCTGCCCGCTGATGGTTTGCGGGGTCAGGTTAAGCTGCTCGCAGGCCCTTACGATGCTGCCGGTCTTGGCCACGACCCAAAAATAATGCAGTTGTCGATAATTCAGCATGGCGCCCCCACAGTTCGTTAAAGCCGAAGTATAGACGCTAAAAATACGAATTTTCCTGAAGTGTTCACCTCCCTAGAATGCCCACCCATCGACGGCCGGTCTGTGCGCCTGTCTGTTCATTGCAAGGAAATCTTATGAAATACACATTCCCCGCGCTGTTATTTGCGTCTTTACTGGTTCTGGCCGGTTGCGACCAGGCTGAAAAAAGTGCCCAGCAGTTGATGGGCGCAGCGGCCGAAAGCGCCAAGCAGGCGATTGACGACACCCATAAAGCCGCCGAGCAAGCGCTCAGCGATGCCACCGGTGGGTTGATCCAGAAAAAAGAAACAACGGAAAAAGACTCGGAAGAATCCGAATCCTCCTCCGAGACTATCTAAACCGTCTTACAAAGAGTCAGGACTGACCCATGGAATATCTGTTAGAACTCGCCGCCAGCCCGACCGCCTGGATCGCGTTGGCCACACTGGTGGTGATGGAAATCGTGCTGGGCATCGATAACCTGATCTTTATCTCGATCCTGACCAACAAGCTGCCCAAGCAGTATCAGCAGAAAGCTCGCCGCATCGGTATCGGCATGGCGTTGATTCTGCGACTGGCACTGTTGAGCACCATCGCATTCATCGTGCAGTTGACGGAGCCGGTGTTCGAGATTCTCGGTCAGGCGTTCTCCTGGAAGGACATGATTCTGATTGCTGGTGGCCTGTTCCTGGTCTGGAAAGCCACGACTGAGATTCACCACAGCATGGACCCGGCGCCGGAAGATCCGAAAACCGCGACGTCCACGGTAACCCTGGGCTTTGCGGCGGCTATCGGTCAGATCCTGATGCTCGACATGGTGTTCTCGATCGACAGTATCATCACCGCCGTGGGCATGACCGAGCACTTGCCGATCATGATCATCGCAGTCGTGGCCTCGGTGCTGGTGATGTTGTTCGCCGCTGAACCGCTGGCCAAGTTCATCAACGACAACCCGACCGTGGTGATGCTGGCGCTGGGCTTCCTGATCATGATCGGCATGACGCTGATTGCCGAAGGCTTCGGCGCCCACGTACCGAAAGGTTATGTGTACGCAGCCATGGCGTTCTCGGCAGGCATTGAAGTGTTGAATATGCTGTCCCGCCGGGCCAAGCAGAAGAAAGTTACTCAGCAAGCGTAAACGCTGAGAAACACAAAAACCGCCTGAGCTTTTTGAGTCAGGCGGTTTTTTTTTGGATATGAATGGGTGGTGGATTGCGCAGCCCAGGACGTGGCTTTAACCGTCAGTGAGCCGTTGCATGCTCTGCGCGTTGCTTCCGCGGTTTTTCGGCCGGAGCCGTCGGAGTCGGATGATGATGACGTCGCGAAATCCGCAGCACGCCCCACAACATGGCAGTCGCCACGGCCAGCCAGCCGGCTATCAACATTACGATGGTCATGGTCAGGCTCATTTGTGCCTCCTCTTCGCCCTGCGGCGGGCGCCCGCTTTTCGCAAATCGCTCTCTTCCAGTGACAGTCTAGTCAACGGCGTGTTTCAGGCTATTGACCAAAGGTCGGCAGCGACCAATCAGTTCGCTCTATCTAACCGATACGTCTGCGGTTTAAGGCTATACCGCAGGCGAATGCGGCTCTATGATCGCTGGCGTTGCCGGAACACGATGACCGGCGTCTGAAGAGAATGACGATGGTCCAGGTATTTTCTCGAGCGCGTGGAGCGCTGTTGGTCGCCGCTTGCGTGGCGGCGCTGGCAGGGTGCGCAGGCAGCGTAGCGCCTGAAGTCAAACGCCTGCCGGAGCGGGTTGAGCTCAGCGGCACGTTTTACCGTGGCGAGGCCAACCAGAGTGGCCCGCAAGTACTGGCCAGCCTGCTATCGCAGCAGGGCATCGTGATCACTCCGGGCCTGCTGGAAAAACCGCTGCGCTTGCCGGGTGCCGAAGACAAGCTGCAGCAAAACATGCAGAACCTCGCACGCGAATACGGTCTGGTGGTGTATCCGCTGGACGACAAGCTGCCGGCCTTGCTGGCCCAGGTTGCCGCGGGCTATCCGGTCATGGTGCGTTTCAGTGAAGGTTCGGCATTCTGGGCCGAGCCGCGTTACGCGATCCTGTCCGGCTACGACCGCAATAAACAGAAAGTGCTGCTGCGCGCCGGCATGAACCGTCGCCAATTGATGGATTTCAGTGCCTTCGAAGCGGCGTTCGAAGAATCCGGCGGCTGGGCCGTTTTGCTGCAGAAACCCTCGCAGATCCCGGCGTCCGTCGACCGTTCCCGTTGGTTGAAAGCCGCTGACGAGCTGGCGCAGGCCGGTGAGGAAAACGCAGCGGCACAGGCGCGAAAGGCCTTGGCGGCGCAGTAAGCCTCCGTTCGTCATCTGCCGGGCACGACTGCGCCCGACCAGCCTCTGAACAATAGCGCCCGTGTTTTTGCGGGCGAATCAAGGAGGCAACATGGCAGATTCCCACACCCCGAAAGGCCCGCACTCGTCCGAGCATTCTTCCGGCGATGATCTGGGCTTCGATCCGGACTCGCCGGACCTCGATGATCCGCAAGTCGACCCGGTCGGTCCGGCGAAAGCGCCGCGGGACGTCGAGCCTGGCGAGGATCCGAAGAAACCGGCCAGGCCCTACGACCCGTTAGCCGATCTGAAACCTTGATGTGAGGTGCGTATGAGTACCGATTCAAGCTTCGATGACCAGAAACCTGACAGCGTACCGACCACGCCGGAGCCGGAAGTTGATCCGGTGCTGGACCCGGACAGCCCCATGCGCGATCCGCTGGCCCGCCCGAACGTGCTGACGCCGGATGTTTCGCCAGAGCCAGGCTTGGGAGACGGTATCCCGGATGACGACAAGATGCCGCTGCCCAACGACTGACGGCACAGATGAAAAAAGCCCCGAAGATTCGGGGCTTTTCACGTTCGCTGTGTTTATTTTGCGGCTTCGACCACGCCGCTCTGACGACTCTTGAGGTTCTTGTCGGCTTTGTATTGCTGCGCCACCGCAGGAACGTTAGCGCTGCGCCCGGTTTCGACCCAGCTGCGGATACGGCTGGCATCGGCAAAATGCGTGTATTTGCCAAACGCATCGAGAATCACCAGGGCAACCGGACGGTTGCCCATCTTCGTCACCAGCACCAGGCAATGGCCGGCCGGGTTGGTGAAACCGGTCTTGGTGATCTTGATGTCCCAGTCGGCTTTATTGACCAAGTGATCGGTATTGCGAAAGCCCAGGGTGTAATTGGGCTTGCGGAAGGACACGGTCTTTTCCTTGGTGGTGGTCAGTTCGACGAGAAGCGGGTGCTTGTGCGCGGCCACCAGCAACTTGCTCAGGTCGCGGGCGGTGGACACGTTGCGCTCCGACAGGCCGGTCGGCTCCACGAAGTGGGTGCTGGTCATGCCCAGCGCCTTGGCCTTGGCGTTCATCGCTGCAATAAAAGCCGCATAGCCGCCCGGGTAATGATGCGCGAGACTCGCGGCGGCACGGTTTTCCGAGGACATCAAGGCGATCAGCAGCATCTCGCGGCGCGGCAGTTCACTCTTGAGTTTGACCCGGGAGAACACACCTTTCATTTCCGGGGTGTTCCTGATGTCGACATTGATCCATTCGTCCATGTTCTGCCGGGCTTCAACCACCACCAGGCCAGTCATCAGCTTGCTCACCGAAGCGATCGGCACGATCACGTCAGGATTGCTGGAATAAATGACTTTATTGGTCTGCATATCCATGAGCAGGGCGCTGCCGGAAGCGATCTTCAATGTCGAAGCGTCACGGGGGGCAGCGGTGGTTTCCGCAGCGTTGATCGTTGGCGTGATGAAAGTGCCTGTAAACGCAAAAAACAGGCTCAGAATCGAAAGACGAATTTTCACGCGGGCGAACTCATTAGGTTGGATATTCCGTTAGTTTGTAACGGGTTATTTCTTCAAAGCGTCGCATTCTAGGAGTATGGCTGAAGATCTGTCGATGGTTGTTTGAAGGGCCTGAAAATCTCGTGAAAAGGCCTGTAAAAAGAGAGGTTTCCGGCGAACGGTTAGTGTTTTTTCTCAGGCATGAAAAAACCCGCACCTGGCGGGTTTCTCTACGATTGGAATGCCCGCTTAGACGTGCAGGGTTTCTGCCGCATACAGCGTGTTTTCCAACAGGCAGGCGCGGGTCATCGGGCCGAAAATCTAGCTCCAAGGAAGCGCTTTGAGCGTATATCTAGGATTGCTCGAACCTATCCTCCTTGCAGTTACGTGAATGCTCACTTCAGCGTAAAGGTGGTCGTTGATGACATTCGGCCCGCCAATTTCCGCTGAAACTCTCCCGTGCAATACCTCGCCTCCCGTTGTCTTGAACTCGAAAATCCGTTTATCAGGCAAGACGCCTACAAAGGACCCTGTGAAAGTCTCCTGTTCTTCTTTGATGTTGTCTCGGCTGAGCCGCGCTTTGCTGCGGCGCACCTGTTCAACATCAGAAAACTGAAACCGACGGGTACTGGTTGCCACACCGCAGGAGGCGTTATTTTCGGATAGCTCGCTAAGAAAATCAGATACGGCGGCAATTGCTCTATCGGCCAAGCGGGAAACTGGCTCGGATAGTTCCTCGTCACTTTTTGTTGTCGTCGCTTCCAGCAACTCTGCGAGAATTTCGATTGCTTGCGATACCGGCGTGGTGCCCTCTATATCAAGCTGCTTGTCCGCCGGTATTTCCTCAAGCTCGAATCCAAAGGAGCCGCGAGCTGGCCCGGTTATTAAAAGCTGATTGGCTAACCGGTTCGGGATTGGACCCTTATCCGCCAATGAGCCTGACAGCGATGCTGCGATTGCTGTTATCGCGACGCTGAATGCCTGAGTAGCGGAAGCACCAAATTCAGCAAGTACGCCATGGGTGCCCCATACAGGTGCGCCGCGGTATGTCAACCGGACTTTGGCGGGGCGATAGGCATGTTTGCCATTGTCTTCCAGGAATGCCCGCGCCTTTTCTATCCTTGCCTGTACCGACATCAGGGTGAGCTTGCTAATGCCGGGAGCGGCAGCTTGTTTTTCAAGGAAGCCCAGCTCTGCAGCTTTATAGGCATATTCAGATCTGTCCATCTTCTAGCTCCTGCCGACGTGTTGCGAGCAAGGTCTTTGCAGCTTCATCCTGTACAGGCGAAAGATCAACTCGCAAAAAACCCTTCCATTGTCCGGTGCGCCTGTGGGACCACATGCTGTACCAATAAGTCGTCATGGCTACCAACGATTCGGCTGGATCAGTCAACGATTGAATGTAGAAGTCGATCTTGAACGCTTTCTTAAGATTAGCTCGGTCGCCACCAAGAAGGTTGACCTCATCATTCCCGAGCGCATCAAAAAAAACGTTGCCGGCATCAGTGAAGGTAACAACATCAATATCTCGTGGAGCCCGATTTTCAAGCATTTCGATGTCTTCGGTAAAGCTTCCATCCAGCCATTGAAATCCGCTGTCCATACCCATTCGGTGAAGCTCTGCGCGGTGAGCGAGATAGCCTGCGAAAATATCACACCGGTCTGGACTGGTCGCGAACCTGTCGACCACCTGCTCAAGGCTCACGTGATACGGAGCCCGGTCAGACCCAATTGGGTCATTGTTATTGATGGGAGGTAAAACTCCCTCAGCATTCCATTCGGGGATCAAGCCAGCCTCCTTGCATTTCGTCATCGACAGCCAGGCCTGGAAATACGCTCAAGCCTAAAAGGCGGGGCGTTGGCGCTGACACGTCAACATACGCGCTATGGGCAGACTCTCAAATGGTGGAGTTGCTACAACACGTTAAATCACAGGTAGGCTGCTTTTTACATCTGCATCGGGAAATGAAGAGGCTCAGGTTTTCCAGTCGAAACAAAAAACCCCGCACGAGGCGGGGTTTCGGTGTTGCGGAAAAAGCCAATCAGACGTGCAGGGTTTCTGCCGCATACAGCGTGTTTTCCAACAGGCAGGCGCGGGTCATCGGGCCGACGCCGCCAGGCACTGGCGTGATCCAGCCGGCGCGGGGCAGGGCGGTTTCGTAAACGACGTCACCGACCAGCTTGCCGTCATCCTGACGGTTGATGCCGACGTCAATCACGATTGCGCCTTCCTTGATCCACTCACCCTTGACCAGGCCCGGCTTGCCAGCAGCCACCACCACCAGATCGGCGCGACCGACATGCCCGGCCAGATCCTTGGTGAAACGGTGAGTGACCGTCACGGTGCAACCGGCCAGCAGCAGTTCCATCGCCATCGGGCGACCGACGATGTTGGACGCGCCAACGACCACCGCATCCATCCCGTAGAGATCGGCGCCGGTGCTTTCCAGCAGCGTCATGATGCCTTTGGGTGTGCACGGGCGCAGCAGCGGAATGCGTTGGGCCAGACGACCGACGTTATAAGGGTGAAAGCCGTCGACGTCTTTGTCCGGGCGAATGCGCTCCAGCAGTCTGGAGGCATCCAGGTGCTCGGGCAGGGGCAATTGCAGCAGGATGCCGTCGATGGCCGGGTCGTCGTTGAGACGATCGATCAGATCGGTCAATGCGTCTTGCGTGGTTTCGCTGGGCAGGTCGTAGGCTTGAGAGAGGAAGCCGACCTCTTCACAGTCTTTACGCTTGTGCGAGACATAAACCTGAGAGGCAGGATCGCTGCCGACCAGGATCACCGCGAGGCCGGGGGTGCGCAGGCCTTGCTGGCGACGCTCGGCAACTCGTAGGGCGATCTGCTGGCGCAGGCTGGCGGCGATCGATTTGCCGTCGATTAGTTGTGCAGTCATTGCGCGTGATTAACCATCGAGAGGGGAAAAAAAGAGAACGCATTCTCGCATGTCGAGCGGTGAGGGCAAAGGCGCTTGGTCAGCAAATTCCCCTAACTCCTTTAATTAAATGAATTTTTTTCAAAAAGGATTTGACGGCCTTGGGAGCGCTCTATACTATTCGTCGCACTTGTCGGGCACAGCCTAGCACTGGTTAAGAAGGTGGGGCGGAACAACAGTTCTGCGACACTGGAAAGCATTTAGTTTGTAGTCCTTTAAGAGTACAGATTAACAAGGCGCCCGTAGCTCAGCTGGATAGAGCATCCGCCTTCTAAGCGGATGGTCGCAGGTTCGAGTCCTGCCGGGTGCGCCATTAGGCAGCATTGGCACAAGTAACGCGATATGGTGGGCGTAGCTCAGTTGGTAGAGCACGGGATTGTGACTCCCGTTGTCGTGGGTTCGATCCCCATCGTCCACCCCATATTTCGAAAGGCGCCAGATTTAACGGTCTGGCGCCTTTGCTTTAAAAGCTTCATCTGCGGATGTGGTGGAATTGGTAGACACACTGGATTTAGGTTCCAGCGCCGCGAGGCGTAAGAGTTCGAGTCTCTTCATCCGCACCAATCAAAGCTTCATTCAGATCTTCGGGCTGGTGAGGTTCAACAAAGAAGTTGTTTGGCTTTTTTGTTACGCAATATGGTGGGCGTAGCTCAGTTGGTAGAGCACGGGATTGTGACTCCCGTTGTCGTGGGTTCGATCCCCATCGTCCACCCCATATTTCGAAAGGCGCCAGATTTAACAGTCTGGCGCCTTTTTTGTTTTTGCGGTTCTGAAGTCCGGCATCGCGGCTTTGGGGCGCAGGGGCAGGGCGCTTCGTCGTATTTAAGTTGTTCGATGATGTTGCACTGCTCGCCGTTCTTGCTCGCAAGGTCGGCCGTCAGGGAGTGATTGGCAGTCTCTTCTATATATAGAAGCGGTTGACACAGAGCCTTGGCGCGAAGGGTTGTATTCGCCTGTGGGGCGCGCTGCGTTTGTGTGGCGGCCCCGCTAAATTGCCTGCTGTTTTTTTACCCGTTTTCAGTAGGGTGACTTCTTGAGTTTGACCCACTAGAATGCATGCCCTTGATTCTTGGGTCGGAAACGGCCGGCTAACGTCTGTGCAACGAGGAATATCCATGCAAGTTTCTGTTGAAAATACTACTGCTCTCGAGCGCCGCATGAGCGTCACCGTGCCGGCTGAGCGCATCGAGACTCAGGTCAACAAGCGTCTGCAGCAGACTGCCCAAAAGGCCAAGATTGCTGGCTTCCGTCCAGGCAAAGTGCCAATGAGCGAAATCAAGCGCCGTTTCGGTGCTGATGCGCGCCAGGAAGCAGTAGGCGACGTCATCCAGTCTTCCTTCTACGAAGCCGTGGTCGAGCAGAAGCTGAACCCTGCCGGTTCGCCTTCGATCGAGCCAAAGTCGCTTGAAGCGGGCAAGGATCTGGAATACGTAGCCGTGTTCGAAGTCTTCCCAGAGTTCACCGTTGCCGGCTTCGAAGGCATCACTGTCGAGCGCCTGAGCGCTGACGTGACTGACGCTGATCTGGACAAGATGCTCGACATCCTGCGCAAGCAGAACACCCGTTTCGAAGTGGCCGATCGCGCTGCCCAGAACGAAGACCAGTTGAACATCGATTTCGTTGGCAAGGTTGACGGCGAAGTGTTCGCTGGCGGTTCCGCCAAGGGTACTCAGCTGGTGCTGGGTTCCGGTCGCATGATCCCGGGCTTCGAAGAAGGCCTGGTAGGTGCTAAAGCCGGCGAAGAGCGCGTGCTGAACCTGACTTTCCCTGAGGACTATCAGAACCTCGACCTGGCGGGCAAGACTGCCGAGTTCACCGTGACCGTCAATACCGTGTCCGAGCCTAAGCTGCCAGAGCTGAACGAAGAGTTCTTCGCTCAATTCGGTATCAAGGAAAGCGGCATCGACGGTTTCCGCACCGAAGTTCGCAAGAACATGGAGCGTGAACTGCGTCAGGCGATCAAGTCCAAGGTCAAGAACCAGGTGATGGATGGTCTGCTGGCCACCAACCCGATCGAAGTGCCGAAGGCCCTGCTGTCCAACGAAGTTGACCGTCTGCGCGTGCAGGCCGTTCAGCAGTTCGGTGGCAACATCAAGCCTGACCAACTGCCGGCCGAGCTGTTCGAAGAGCAAGCCAAGCGTCGCGTAGTGCTGGGCCTGATCGTCGCTGAAGTGGTCAAGCAATACGACCTCAAGCCTGACGACGCTCGCGTTCGCGAAATGATTCAGGAAATGGCTTCGGCCTACCAGGAGCCTGAGCAGGTCGTGTCGTGGTACTACAAAAACGAGCAGCAACTGAACGAAGTGCGTTCGGTTGTGCTGGAAGAACAAGTTGTGGATACTGTTCTGCAGAAAGCTAGTGTGACCGACAAATCGGTCTCCTACGAAGAAGCAGTCAAGCCGGTAGAAGCTCCAACAGCCGACTGATTGATTTTGCGTTAGAAGTGCACACCATAAGCCAGCTCTCGAGCTGGCTTATGCGTATTCAAGACATAACTATTTGGGAGCGACTGCAGAGCATGTTCCGTAATTCTTATATTCAGCAGAACTCTGATATCCAGGCCGCAGGCGGTCTGGTCCCGATGGTTGTCGAGCAGTCCGCTCGTGGCGAACGCGCCTACGACATCTACTCGCGCCTGCTCAAGGAGCGAGTGATCTTTCTGGTGGGGCCGGTAGAGGACTACATGGCCAACCTGATCTGTGCGCAACTGCTGTTCCTTGAAGCGGAAAACCCGGACAAGGACATCCATCTGTACATCAACTCACCGGGCGGTTCGGTGACAGCGGGCATGTCGATCTACGACACCATGCAGTTCATCAAGCCCAACGTCTCGACGACCTGTATCGGTCAGGCGTGTAGCATGGGCGCATTCCTGCTGACCGCCGGTGCACCGGGCAAGCGTTTCTGCCTGCCAAACTCGCGCGTGATGATTCACCAGCCACTGGGCGGTTTCCAGGGCCAGGCTTCGGATATCGAAATCCATGCCAAGGAAATCCTCTTCATCCGCGAGCGACTGAACACGCTGATGGCCAAGCACAGCGGCCGTACTCTGGAAGAAATCGAACGCGATACCAATCGCGACAACTTCATGAGTGCAGAAGCTGCGAAGGAATACGGCCTGATCGACGAAGTGATCAACCAGCGTCCAGCTTAAAATAAGCGGCACAAAACAGGCCTGATCGGCGCGTCCGATCAGCAGCGGGCTTGAAAAAGCCCGCAATAGCCTTCATCTTGTGTTGCAAGCCTATCGGATTTGGATCGAACGAATGACTGACACCCGCAACGGCGAGGACAACGGCAAGCTGCTCTATTGCTCCTTCTGTGGCAAAAGCCAGCATGAAGTGCGCAAATTGATTGCCGGCCCCTCGGTCTTTATCTGCGACGAGTGCGTCGACCTGTGCAATGACATCATCCGCGAGGAGGTGCAGGAAGCCCAGGCCGAAAGCAGCGCGCATAAATTGCCTTCGCCTAAAGAAATCAGCGGCATCCTTGACCAGTACGTCATTGGTCAGGAACGTGCCAAAAAGGTTTTGGCCGTAGCGGTGTACAACCACTACAAACGCCTGAACCAGCGTGACAAGAAGGCTGACGACGTCGAACTCGGCAAGAGCAACATCCTGCTGATCGGCCCGACAGGCTCTGGTAAAACCCTGCTGGCGGAAACGCTGGCACGCTTGCTGAACGTTCCGTTCACCATCGCTGACGCGACCACCCTCACCGAGGCGGGTTACGTGGGTGAAGATGTCGAGAACATCATTCAGAAGCTGCTGCAAAAGTGCGATTACGACGTAGAGAAAGCCCAGATGGGTATTGTCTATATCGACGAAATCGACAAGATCTCCCGCAAGTCCGACAACCCGTCGATCACCCGCGATGTGTCCGGTGAAGGCGTGCAGCAGGCCTTGCTGAAGTTGATCGAAGGCACGGTTGCCTCGGTACCGCCGCAAGGTGGCCGCAAGCATCCGCAGCAGGAATTCCTGCAGGTCGACACCCGTAACATCCTGTTCATCTGCGGTGGTGCGTTCTCCGGTCTGGAAAAGGTTATTCAGAACCGTTCCACCAAGGGCGGCATCGGTTTCAACGCAGAAGTGCGCAGCAAGGAAGAGGGCAAGAAAGTCGGTGAGTCCCTGCGTGAAGTCGAGCCTGACGATCTGGTCAAGTTCGGTCTGATCCCGGAATTCGTCGGTCGTCTGCCGGTTCTTGCGACGCTGGACGAGCTGGATGAGGCTGCGCTGATGCAGATTCTCACCGAGCCGAAAAACGCCTTGACCAAGCAATACGCCAAGCTGTTCGAGATGGAAGGCGTGGATCTGGAATTCCGTTCCGACGCGCTGAAATCGGTCGCCAAACGTGCCCTGGAGCGTAAAACCGGTGCCCGTGGCCTGCGTTCGATTCTCGAAGGTGTACTGCTCGACACGATGTACGAAATCCCCTCGCAGTCCGAGGTGAGCAAGGTCGTGATCGACGAAAGCGTCATCGAAGGCAAGTCCAAGCCACTGTATATTTACGAAAACAGTGAGCCGACGGCCAAGGCAGCACCGGACGCGTAAGTGTCCACTGTGCTGCAACAGGAAGGGGCCTTCGGGCCTCTTTTTTTTTATGTCATTTTTTACAGCCGTTTTACGCTTGTTTTTTTTCGAGGCAGCCCCCATCTTGGTTTCAAGCTTAATTCCATCTGATTACGGCCATATGGCCGCCGTAGAGGCGAAATCATGAAGACAACCATCGAATTGCCTCTCCTGCCATTGCGTGATGTCGTGGTTTATCCGCACATGGTTATCCCGCTGTTCGTGGGGCGCGAGAAGTCCATCGAAGCCCTTGAGGCCGCGATGGCAGGCGATAAGCAGATCCTGCTGCTGGCCCAGAGAAACCCGGCCGATGATGATCCCGGTGAGGACGCGCTCTATCGCGTAGGTACCATCGCCACCGTTCTTCAATTGCTGAAGCTGCCTGATGGCACCGTCAAGGTGCTGGTCGAAGGTGAGCAGCGCGGCACTGTTGAGCGTTTCAGCGAGGTCGACGGCCACTGCCGTGCCGAAGTGTCGCTGATCGAAGAAGTCGACGCCGCCGAGCGCGAGTCCGAAGTCTTCGTGCGCACACTGCTATCGCAATTCGAGCAATACGTGCAGCTGGGCAAGAAAGTCCCGGCTGAAGTCCTGTCGTCGCTCAACAGCATCGATGAGCCGGGGCGTCTGGTCGACACCATGGCCGCGCACATGGCGCTGAAGATCGAGCAGAAGCAGGAAATCCTCGAAATCATCGACCTGTCGGCCCGCGTCGAACACGTGCTGGCGTTGCTGGATGCCGAGATCGACCTGCTGCAGGTCGAAAAACGCATTCGTGGCCGTGTCAAAAAGCAGATGGAGCGCAGCCAGCGCGAGTACTACCTGAATGAGCAGATGAAGGCCATTCAGAAAGAGCTGGGCGATGGCGATGAAGGCCACAACGAAATCGAAGAGCTGAAAAAGCGTATCGATGCCGCGGGCCTGCCGAAAGACGCGCTGGCCAAGGCGACAGCCGAGCTGAACAAGCTCAAGCAGATGTCGCCGATGTCCGCCGAGGCCACCGTGGTGCGCTCGTACATCGACTGGCTGGTGCAGGTGCCGTGGAAGGCCCAGAGCAAGGTGCGTCTGGATCTGGCGCGGGCGGAAGACATCCTCGATGCCGATCACTACGGCCTCGAAGAGGTCAAGGAGCGCATCCTTGAATACCTCGCCGTGCAAAAACGCGTGAAAAAAATTCGTGGTCCGGTGTTGTGCCTGGTCGGTCCTCCAGGCGTGGGTAAAACCTCGCTGGCCGAGTCGATCGCCCATGCGACCAACCGTAAATTCGTGCGCATGGCCCTGGGTGGCGTGCGTGATGAGGCGGAAATCCGCGGTCACCGCCGGACCTACATCGGTTCGATGCCGGGAAGATTGATTCAAAAGATGACAAAAGTCGGGGTGCGCAACCCGCTGTTCCTGCTCGATGAAATCGACAAGATGGGCAGCGACATGCGTGGCGATCCGGCGTCGGCGTTGCTGGAGGTGCTCGATCCCGAGCAAAACCATAACTTCAACGATCACTATCTGGAGGTCGACTACGACCTGTCCGATGTGATGTTCCTGTGCACCTCGAACTCGATGAATATTCCGCCGGCCTTGCTGGACCGGATGGAAGTCATCCGTCTGCCGGGCTACACCGAAGACGAGAAGATCAATATCGCCGTCAAATACCTCTCGCCAAAGCAGGTCGCTGCCAATGGTCTGAAGAAGGGCGAGTTGGAGTTCGACGAAGAAGCGATCCGCGACATCATCCGTTACTACACCCGTGAAGCCGGTGTGCGTGGCCTCGAACGCCAGATCGCCAAGGTCTGCCGCAAGGCCGTCAAAGAGCATGCGCTGGAAAAACGCTTCTCGGTGAAAGTGACAGCTGACTTGCTGGAACACTTCCTCGGTGTGCGTAAATTCCGCTACGGCCTGGCCGAGCAGCAGGATCAGGTCGGTCAGGTGACAGGCCTTGCCTGGACTCAGGTTGGTGGTGAGTTGCTGACCATCGAAGCTGCTGTCGTACCGGGCAAAGGGCAACTGATCAAGACCGGTTCGCTGGGCGATGTGATGGTCGAATCGATCACCGCGGCCCTGACAGTCGTGCGCAGCCGTGCCAAGAGCCTGGGCATTCCTCTGGACTTCCACGAGAAGCGTGACACCCATATTCACATGCCGGAAGGGGCCACGCCGAAAGACGGTCCGAGTGCCGGCGTAGGCATGTGCACGGCGCTGGTCTCGGCATTGACCGGCATCCCGGTGCGCGCCGATGTCGCCATGACGGGTGAAATCACCTTGCGTGGACAAGTGCTGGCAATTGGCGGTCTGAAGGAAAAACTGCTGGCGGCACATCGTGGCGGAATCAAGGTTGTGATTATTCCGGAAGAGAATGTGCGCGATCTGAAGGAGATTCCTGACAATATCAAGCAGGATCTGCAGATTAAACCGGTTAAATGGATTGACGAAGTCCTGCAAATTGCGCTGCAATACGCGCCGGAGCCCTTGCCGGATGTGGCTCCGGAGATAGTTGCCAAGGACGAAAAACGTGAGTCTGACTCTAAGGAAAGAATTAGCACGCATTAATACGTTTTTGCCTGGGGGGCTTCCTTGACAGCTTTTTAGAGCCCTTGTTATAAAGCGGCTCTTAAGTGTCTGTAGGCCATTCAGCACTCGTTTTTGCTTTTACCAAAAAAACTTAGAATCATCTCAAAATAGATATAAGGGGACTTAGAGTGAACAAGTCGGAACTGATTGATGCTATCGCTGCATCCGCTGATATCCCGAAAGCTGCTGCTGGCCGTGCGCTGGACGCTGTAATCGAATCCGTCACTGGCGCTCTGAAGGCTGGCGACTCCGTTGTTCTGGTTGGTTTCGGTACTTTCTCCGTGACTGACCGTCCGGCGCGTACCGGTCGTAACCCGCAAACTGGCAAGACTCTGGAAATCCCGGCTGCCAAGAAGCCAGGTTTCAAAGCCGGTAAAGCACTGAAAGAAGCTGTTAACTAAGTTTTCAGGTTTTTACCCATCCGGGTCGGGGTCAAGCCTGACTTGGCAGCGGGGCGGTAGAGCAGGTGGCTGGAACAGGCACCTGTAACGCCGGGATCGAGGGTTCGAGCCCTGTCCGCTCCGCCAGTTACGAGAAGGCGCATCCTCGGATGCGCCTTTCTTCTATCCGGATTCTACCCACGCTCCACGGTTGCCTAAATTGAAGTTCAACCGTTTCTGGGGGACGCATGCTGCAGAATATCAGGGACAATTCACAAGGCTGGATTGCCAAGACCATTATCGGGGTCATCGTTGCACTGATGGCCCTGACCGGTTTCGACGCCATTTTCCAGGCCACGACTCACACCAACGAGGCGGCCAAGGTCAACGGTGAAGAAATCAGCCAGAACGAACTGAGTCAGGCCGTTGATATGCAACGCCGTCAGTTGATGCAACAGCTGGGCAAGGACTTTGATGCTTCCTTGCTCGATGAAAAAATGCTCCGCGAATCGGCGCTCAAAGGCCTGATCGATCGCAAGCTGCTGCTGCAAGGCGCTGAACAATCGAAATTCGCTTTCTCCGAAGCGGCGCTGGATCAGGTGATCCTGCAGACGCCTGAATTCCAGGTCGACGGCAAATTCAGTTCCGAGCGCTTCGATCAGGTGATCCGTCAACTGGGTTACAACCGCATGCAATTCCGCCAGATGCTGGCCCAGGAAATGCTGATCGGCCAACTGCGCGCCGGTGTCGCGGGCAGCGGTTTCGTGACCGATGCCGAAGTGCTGGCCTTCGCCCGTCTGGAAAAACAGACCCGCGATTTCGCCACCCTGACGGTCAAGGCTGATCCAGCGGCGGTCAAGCTGACCGACGATGAGGTCAAGGCTTACTACGACGAACACGCCAAGGAGTTCATGACCCCGGATCAGGTGATCATCGATTACCTCGAACTGAAGAAGTCTTCGTTCTTCGATCAGGTCGCGGTCAAGGATGAAGACCTGCAGGCGGCGTATCAGAAAGAGATCGCCAACCTGTCGGAACAGCGTCGTGCCGCTCACATCCTGATCGAAGTGAACGACAAGACCACCGAAGCGCAGGCCAAGGCGAAGATCGACGAAGTCCAGGCACGTCTGGCCAAGGGCGAGAAGTTCGAAGCGCTGGCCAAGGAGTTTTCGCAGGATCCGGGTTCGGCCAACAATGGCGGTGACCTCGGTTACGCCGGTCCTGGCGTCTACGATCCGGCGTTCGAAAAAGCGCTGTACTCGTTGTCGAAAGACCAGGTGTCGGAGCCGGTTCGTACCGATTTCGGTTATCACCTGATCAAGCTGCTGGGTGTGGAAGCACCTGAAGTGCCAACGCTGGCCAGCCTGAAAGACAAGCTGACCCGCGAGCTGAAAGCCGCGCAGGTCGAGCAGCGTTTCGTCGAGGCGACCAAACAACTGGAAGATTCGGCGTTCGAAGCGTCCGACCTGGCTCAGCCAGCCGCCGATTTGAAGCTTACCGTGCACACCTCCAAGCCGTTCGGCCGCGAGGGTGGCGAAGGGGTTGCTGCCAACCGCGCCGTGGTCACTGCTGCGTTCAGTCCTGAAGTCATCGATGAAGGCGCCAACAGCACCGCCATCGAGCTGGACCCGGAAACCGTGATCGTGCTGCGTGCCAAGGAACACCTCAAGCCTGCCCAGTTGCCATTGGAAAGCGTGAGCGCGGCCATCCGTGCGCAACTGACCAAGGAACACGCCAGCGCTGCGGCCAAGACCCGTGCCGAGAAGCTGATCGCTGATCTGCGCGACGGCAAGGCGCCACTGGACAAGGCGATTGATGGCCAGAGCTGGAAAGTCACCGAAGCGGCCACCCGTGGTCAGGAAGGTGTCGAGCCGGCTGTTCTGCAGGCCCTGTTCCGCATGCCGAAGCCGGCATCCAAGGACAAACCGACGTTCAGCAATGTCACGTTGCCGGACGGTAGCCTGATGATCGTGCGCCTCAATGGCGTTAACGAAGCGGCGGCGCCGACGGATGAAGAGAAGGCGCAGTACCGTCGCTTCCTCGCGTCCCGTGAAGGTCAGCAAGACTTTGCGGCGTATCGCAAGCAGTTGGAGAGCCAGGCGGACATCAAGCGGTACTGATGGCTGACTGAGTTGTCGCTGTAAAAAAAGCCCCAGGTCGATTGGCCTGGGGCTTTTTTTTGCTTTTCGTAGCGGCCGTCAGGGTGCTCGGTATAGGCCAACCGGAAAACTTACCCGGCAGCCGCAAACCCATGGTTGCGTGCGCTAAGCGTCGTATACAGCGTCACCCCCAGCAACCCCGTGACGATCCACGGAAATGCTCCCAGACCTGGGTCAGTCAGCAGCAGACCTCCCACCAGTCCCCCACCGGCAATTCCGACATTCCATAGCGTCACCAGCATCGATTGTGCAGTGTCGGCGGCATCCCCAGCGGCTTTTGCCGAGGCGGTTTGCAGCAGCGACGGCATCGCCCCAAACGCCAATCCCCATACAGCGGTCGCGAGGTAGATCACGCTCGGCGATTCGCGCCACACACCTAGCGCTATGGCCGACAGCAGGAAAAGCCCTGCACTGATCAGCACCATTTCGCGCAGCCAGCGATCTATCAGGTTGCCGACGATCCACAGGCTCAACACCGACGCCAGGCCGAACACCAGCAACACCCGATCGACCTTGGCAGCAAGACCGGACGGTTGCAGGAACGGGGCGATGTAGGTGTACAGCAGGTTATGCGCGACAACGTAGGTAAGGGTGACCAACAAGACGGATCGCACGCCCGGCAGGGTAAACACCTGACGCAATGGCAGGCGTTTTTCCTCACGTTCGCCGGCGAAGTCCGGCACTTGCCAACGTACCCAGATCACCAATATCACGGTCAACAGGGTCATGATCGCAAAGCTCAGCCGCCAGCCCACCAGCGTCCCGAGCAAGGTGCCGGCGGGAATGCCCAGCGACAACGCAATCGGTGCACCGAGCATGGCGACTGTAATGGCCCGGCCTTGCAGGTGTGGAGCAACCATGCGGCTTGCGTAGCCTGCCAGCAGGGCCCACAGCAATCCGGCAAATACACCGGCAATAAAGCGTGCGATCAGCGTCAGCCAGTACCACTGCGACAGCGCGGTGAGGCTGTTGGCAATGGCAAACCCAGCAATGGCGGCCAGCAACAACGGGCGGCGTCGCCAGCCGCGAGTGGCGATGGTCAGCGGAATCGCTGCCAGTATCGAGCCGATCGCGTACAGCGTGACCAACTGACCAATCAGTGCCTGAGAAACGTGCAGGCCGCTGCTCATTTGCGGTAACAGGCCCGCCGGCAAGGCTTCGGTCATGACCGTAATGAATCCCGCCATGGCCAGGGCCAGCAGTGCGGACAGGGGCAGGCGTGCGCCGGAGTCGATAGCGGGTGTCAGCGTGGTGCCACAGAGTTGTGTGTCGTTCATGACCGGCGTCCTTGTGCAGAGTTGACGAGGAGCACAGGGTAGGGCGCTGCACATCGGCGAAAAACAGGTTATGGTTCCGAACATATCGGACACGGATGTCGTCAATGGGGGTGAGGTGTGGATAGCCTGGGCAGTATTTCGGTGTTTGTCCAAGTCGCCGAGACGCGTAGTTTCACCGAGGCTGGCCGGCTGCAAGGGGTGTCATCGTCGGCGGTGGGTAAAAGCATTGCCCGACTTGAGGCGCGCCTGGGCGTGCGCCTGTTTCACCGCACTACTCGCAGCATCACGCTGACCAGTGAAGGCGCGCTGTTTTTGCAACGCTGTCGCAAGATTCTTGCAGAGGTCGAGGCCGCAGAATTGGAATTGTGCGACGCCGCAGCCCAGCCCCATGGCAAGTTGCGCATCAGCCTGCCGCAGGTGCATGGGCTGGTGATGCCGGTCCTGACCGACTTCATGGCGTTGTTCCCGCAGATAGAGCTTGATCTGGACTTGACCGATCGCATGGTCGATGTCGTCGAAGAAGGTTTCGACGCGGTGATCCGCACCGGTAAACCACGGGATTCGCGCTTGATGGCGAGGCCGCTGGGGGTGTTTCACATGGTGCTGGTGGCCAGCCCCGCTTATCTGCAGCAGCGCGGTGTGCCACAAACGCCCGCTGATCTGGCGACGCATGCCTGTCTTCGGCATACTTTTCACGCCACCGGCAAGCTCGAACCCTGGCCGCTGATACGCGAAGCAGACGCCGCCGAACCGCGGTTGCCGACCCGGCTGGTCAGCACCTCGATCGAAGCGGTGAGCCATGCGGCGCTGGCGGGCATGGGCATCGCCTGCCTGCCTGATTTCATGACCCGTGAAGCCGAGGCGCAAGGCCAGTTGTGTCGAGTGCTGGGCGCGCACCTGCAGCATGTCGGGCAGTTCTGGGTTCTGTGGCCGTCCAGTCGCCATGCCACCGCGAAATTACGGGTGTTCATCGATCATCTGGCGTTGCGACTTTTCCCTGCAACCCAGGGCCGATAGAGTTGTAACTGTTTCAAGACACTAATCCATACGCCGCGGGGCGAAGATCTGTTGCACAATACGTCCCGCACTGTTTTTCCTCAGGATGTTCAATGTTGATTTCCACTCCCATGCGTGTTGTCGGATTGGCGCTGTTGTTGACTGCTGTTGCCGGCTGTTCGAAAGACAAGCCGATGTATGAGCATGAGAACTTCGATGATTCCGGCACCTTTTCGCGCAACTACCCGGTGACCGACGCGGTGAGTTGCGAGGCGGCGCGTCGTGCGTTGCTCAGTCAGGGCTACATCATCACCAGTAGCGACCCGAAGCTGGTCAGTGGCCACAAGAGTTTCCAGCAAACCGGCGACACCCACATGGAGATCAGCTTCAATGTGGTCTGCGCCGATGACGGCAGCAGCGGGCACCATGCCACGATGTTCGCCAACGCCCTGCAGGACCGTTACGCGCTGAAGAAAACCAACAACTCGGCCAGCCTCGGCGTGGGTGTGCTGGGGTCGGTGTCGATGCCGATCGGCTCGTCCGACGATTCGATGGTCAAAGTCGCCAGCGAGACCGTGACGTCGCAGAAGTTCTATGAGCGTTTCTTCACGCTGGTGGAATTGTTCCTGCCGGCGGATGCGAAGAAGGCAGCGCACATCGAAGAGAAACCCAAGGCCGACCTGGGCGTGCCCGAGGTGAAGGCGGCGCCGGCACCACTGGCGCCAACGCCAACGCCAACGCCAACGCCAACCTCAACGCCGGCGCCTGAGCCTGCCGCGACACCCGCGCCTGCTGCAGAACCGACGCCCGCACCCGTCGAGACCGCGCCAGTGTCCTCGGAACCGGTCGCTCCGCCTGCAGAAGCCGCGCCGATCACCCCGGCGCCGAGCGCGGAACCCGCTCCGACGACCGAAACCATCACGCCCCCGGCCAACCCGGACATCCCGCCGCCGTCCGAGCCGATTCCGGCGATGCCTGCTTCGGGCCAATAAAACAGCTGCACCTCAACCCCTGTGGGAGCGAGCCTGCTCGCGAATGCGCCGGTACATTCAGCACGATGTGACTGAAAGACCGCCTTCGCGAGCAAGCTCGCTCCCACAGTTTTTTTGCCGCCGCTTAAATCTGGTTACATTCGCGCGACGATAATCCCGCGATAAATTCCTGACCCACTGCTACGTTTATTCATGAAGGCCGGGTTTCACTTTTCCTTCACACGAGCGCGTTAGGCTCGAGGCACTGGGCATTGGCTCAGGCCCATTCAAGAGAGCAGCAGGGGGATTACGCGATGGATGAATATCAAGAAGAGCTGCTCGAATACCAGGCGTACGAACTGGACCAACCAGAGCCCGCCGACGACGCCACCGAGCTCTAGCCTTCGCTTGCAGCTTGCAGCTTGCAGCGGCTCCTAAGCTGTCTTGCGGTGACTGCGGCGAAATTCGCCGGGCGTCTGACCGCTCCAGCGTTTGAAGGCGCGCTGGAACGCTTCGGCTGAGGCGAAACCCAGCAGGTAAGCGATCTCGCCGAACGCCAGTTCGGTGTCGCGGATGTAAGTCATCGCCAGGTCGCGGCGAGTGTCGTTGAGGATCGCGCGAAACTGCGTGCCTTCCTCGGCCAGTTTGCGCCGTAACGTCCAGGTCGGCAGCTTCAGGCGTGCCGCGACTTCTTCCAGCTCCGGCTCCCGTCCACCGTTGAGCAACGGCCCCAATAGCTGGATGATGCGTTCGCGCAGGCTGCGGGTTCGCGTCAATTGCTCCAGTTCGCGTTCGCACAGGTGCAACAGGTGTCGCCAGGTACTTGGACAATGCTCGGGATTGCGCCGTGCAAGGCTGTCCAGGCTCAGGCGCAACTGATTGCCGTCCGCGCCGAACTGGATCGGGCAATCGCCCAGCATGTGATAAGCCTCGCGGTAGTCCGGCTCGGCGAATTCGATCTCGATGCGTTCGGCGCGCAGCGGTTCGTGGCAGACGCTGGAGAGTTGATGCAGCCACCCGGAGACGATCGAGTCCACCACAAAGCGGTTGTAGGCGTTATAAGGGCTGATCGAATAAAAGCGCAACCACGCGCCGTTGGCGTCTTCGTGAAAGCTCGACTGGCCTCGATAGTTGGAACCGTAGAGCGCCTCGAAGCGGATCAGGCAACGGGCGGCTTCGCGCACGGTCGGCGCTTGCGCGGCGGTGACACCGGCCAGTCCGGCCTGGCTCAGGCGACTGAGCCGGCCCATGCGCAAGCCCAGCGCCGAATCGCCGGTCAGCTGAATCGCCGCATGGCCCAGGCGCATGTAGCGTGGGATTGACAAGCGCGCCCCGGCCTCGGCCAGGCGCGCGGGGTCCAGGCCGTATTGTTCCAGCAGCGGCTGCGGATCGAGCGCATGACTGCGTACCGCGTCAGCGAGGCTGTGGACAAAGCCTACCGACAGATCCCCGAGGCGCATCGGCAGCGGCTTCATGGCCTTACAACCAGATATTCAACATGCGCGCGCCACGGGCCTCGCCATCGGCGAATTGCTGTCCGTTGCTGCTGATAAAGCTTTGGCCGGCGCCGGAGGTATTCCAGAATTGTCCGCGCATGAACACGCTGACACCGGCAATCGCGCGGCTGCTCGGCGGTTGTGCGGTCAAGGTCAGTCGACGCCAGGCCTCGCCTTCGCTGACTTCACCGGGTTTGAGGCTGACCGATTTCGGCGTACTCGACCCCTTGTAGCCGCGCCAAGGCTGGTTCCAGGCGTCCTGGCCGAACACCTGCGCCGGCACTGCGACCAACTGCGCGCCTTGCGCGTCGAGTCGACGGTAGTTGTCCGGGTACCAGCTGTCGCTGCCAATCAGTACGCCGAGACGTCCGGCCGGCGTATCAACCACGCCGATCAGGTGCTTGTCGGCGCCTTCGATCACCTCGCGCTGATCGAACACTGGATGCATCTGCCGTTGCGGCTGGCCGAGCGGCACGCCATCGCGGCCGAATACCACGCTGCTGTTGTACAGCGCACCGCTGCCGGGCTTGAGCTGACCGTCACGGATGCTCGGTTCCGGCAGCACGATCGAGCCGGCCACCAGTGTCACGCCAAACTCTTTGGCCAGCCCGCCGAACAGCGCCTGGTAATCCTTGGCCATCGCTGTGGATTTCATCCGCAGGTGCGCGTCGTTGAGCCGGTCGCTGCCCTTGGCGCTGAGCCAGGCGCGGGCAAACAGCAAGGGGTTGCTTGCCGCCAGCCAGTTCATCGCCTCGGTCACGGTCGAGGCCTGATACAACTCGTCTTTTTCGCCGCTGATCATCAACCAGGTGCCGACGTTTTCCGGCAGCACGACCACGGTCTTTTCATTCAACAGGCCTTGATCCTGCGCTTGCTGAAAATACGCTGCGAGTTTGCGGTGCAGACGCTCGGGGCTTTGGTAGTCGGTGGGAAACAGTTCGGGCTGGATGCCCAGCAGATTGCCGCGGTCGGCGCGCGCGCCCTGGTCGAGCGCCAGTTTGATGCGCAGGTCCGACAGGTAATGGCCCGCCGGCCGGTCTGCCGCCCACATGGCGTAGGTGGTCAGGGCGGCGACGATGGCCATGGAAAAAAACAGGTACAGAAGTTTGCGCATGAAATCCAACAACAGCCGGGTACAGGGTGTGCCGACTAGGGTAGGGCGCGCGCTTGCGCTTGCCAAGGGGTGTTGCGCATTTGGATCATTAACTTGTCAGTTACGGTCATTGAGTGACAGCAGTGCGACTCTTAGTCTGTCGCACATGCCTGACGGGGGACGTAGACCTCCCGCACCTTTTCCGTGATCGCTCGTTGTGGAGTTACCGATGACCGCCGCTCATTACCCGCACCTGTTGGCCCCGTTGGACCTGGGATTCACCACGCTGCGCAACCGCACCCTGATGGGCTCGATGCACACCGGTCTGGAAGAAAAACCTGGCGGCTTCGAGCGCATGGCGGCGTACTTCGCTGAACGTGCCCGTGGCGGCGTGGGCCTGATGGTCACCGGCGGCATCGGCCCGAACGACGAGGGCGGCGTGTACTCCGGCGCAGCCAAACTGACCACTGAAGAGGAAGCGCTCAAGCACCGCATCGTTACCCGCGCCGTGCACGAAGCGGGCGGCAAGATCTGCATGCAGATTCTCCACGCCGGGCGCTATGCCTACAGTCCCAAGCAAGTAGCGCCAAGCGCAATTCAGGCGCCGATCAACCCGTTCAAGCCTAAAGAGCTGGACGAGGAAGGCATCGAGAAGCAGATCAGCGATTTTGTCACCTGCTCGGTACTGGCGCAGTCCGCGGAGTACGACGGCGTCGAAATCATGGGCTCGGAAGGTTATTTCATTAACCAGTTCCTCGCGGCGCACACCAACCACCGCACCGACCGTTGGGGTGGCAGCTACGAAAACCGCATGCGCCTGCCGGTGGAAATCGTCCGCCGTGTGCGTGAAGCCGTTGGCCCGAACTTCATCATTATTTTCCGTTTGTCGATGCTCGACCTGGTTGAGGGCGGCAGCAGCTGGGACGAGATCGTTACGCTGGCCAAAGCCATCGAGCAGGCCGGTGCGACCATTATCAACACCGGTATCGGCTGGCACGAAGCGCGAATTCCGACCATCGCCACCAAAGTGCCGCGTGCGGCGTTCAGCAAGGTCACGGCCAAATTGCGCGGCTCGGTGAGCATTCCGCTGATCACCACCAACCGCATCAATACACCGGAAATTGCCGAGCAGATTCTCGCCGAAGGCGATGCCGACATGGTGTCGATGGCGCGGCCGTTCCTCGCCGATCCGGACTTCGTCAACAAGGCCGCTGAAGGTCGAGCCGACGAAATCAACACCTGCATCGGTTGCAACCAGGCGTGCCTGGACCACACGTTCGGCGGCAAGCTCACCAGTTGCCTGGTCAACCCGCGCGCCTGCCATGAAACCGAGCTCAATTATCTGCCGGTGCAGCAGATCAAGAAGATCGCCGTGGTGGGCGCCGGCCCGGCCGGTTTGTCCGCAGCGACCGTGGCCGCAGAACGCGGCCATCAGGTCACGCTGTTCGATTCGGCCAGCGAAATCGGCGGGCAGTTCAACATCGCCAAGCGCGTGCCGGGCAAGGAAGAGTTTTTCGAGACCCTGCGTTACTTCAAGCGCAAGCTGCAAACCACAAACGTCGAGGTGTGCCTGAACACCCGCGTCGACGTGGCGAAACTGGTCGAGGGCAGCTATGACGAAATCATTCTTGCCACCGGTATCGCCCCGCGCGTACCGGCTATTCCCGGGGTCGAGAATGCCAAGGTGCTGAGCTATCTGGACGTGATCCTTGAGCGCAAGCCGGTGGGCAAGCGTGTTGCGGTGATTGGCGCTGGCGGCATCGGTTTCGACGTCTCGGAGTTTCTCGTCCATCAAGGCGTGGCCACCAGCCAGGATCGCGCCGCGTTCTGGAAAGAGTGGGGCATCGATACGCAACTGCAAGCCCGTGGCGGTGTGGCCGGGATCAAAGCGGCACCGCATGCACCGGCGCGCGAAGTGTTCCTGTTGCAGCGCAAGAAAACCAAGGTCGGCGACGGCCTGGGCAAAACCACCGGCTGGATTCACCGGACCGGTCTGAAGAACAAGCAGGTGCAGATGCTCAACAGCGTTGAATACCTGAGCATTGACGATCAGGGCCTGCACATTCGCATTGGCGAAACCGGCGAGCCGCAGCTGCTGGCGGTTGACAATATCGTGATTTGCGCAGGCCAGGATCCGCTGCGTGAACTGCACGAGGGTCTGGTTGCGGCGGGGCAGAATGTGCACTTGATCGGCGGCGCGGATGTCGCGGCGGAGCTGGATGCCAAGCGCGCGATCAATCAGGGTTCGCGGCTCGCCGCAGAACTTTGATTTCGCAGGCCTAGCGTGCCAATGGCTATCGCGAGCAGGCTCACTCCTACAGGTGAACGCATTTCAAATGTAGGAGTGAGCCTGCTCGCGATGGCTGTCCATGAATGGCTAGAATGCCGGCTCTGTCCCGATCGTATGGCCGCCCATGCTTTTGCCTTCCTCCGGCTGGCTACCCCAAGCCTCCCTCCAATACCTTCATCTCGACTGGCTGACCACTGCCGGCATTGAAGTTGCGGTCCTGCGCCTTGATCAAATCGATCCGCTGATCAGCGGCAACAAGTGGTTCAAACTCGTCGAGCACCTTAAAGCCGCTGACCGTGCCGGCGCCGAAGGCATCATCAGCCTCGGCGGGGCGCATTCCAATCACCTGCATGCGCTGGCGGCGGCGGGCAAGCGGCTGGGTTTCAAGACAGTGGGGCTGCTGCGCGGACGTCCACAGGACACAGCGACGGTGCAGGATCTGCAAGCGTTCGGCATGCAGTTGCATTGGCTGGGTTACGCTGGCTACCGCGCGCGGCACCAACCGGGTTTCTGGATTCCGTGGCTGACGCAATATCCGAACGTGTATGCCGTGCCCGAGGGCGGTGGTGGCCTGGCCGGCGCACTCGGTTGCGCCGCGATCAAACAGCAGGTCGATGCGCAGTTGGCGAGCCTGGGCTGGGAGGATTTCGACGCGTGGTGGCTGGCGTGTGGCACCGGCACGACGTTGGCCGGGCTGGCGCTTGCCGACAATGGCAAGCGGTCGCTGTATGGCGCGTTGGCGGTGCCGGACGATCACGGAGTGGCGCCGAACATCGAGTCGATCTTCGCGCAAGCCAACGACCCCGCGGCGAACTATCAACTGATCGACGCCAGCCGTGGCGGTTTCGCCAAGGTTGACGAGGCATTGCTGACCTTCATTGAGCAGACCGAGCAGGCCAGCGGTGTTCCCTTGGAACCGCTGTACACCGGCAAGGCCTTGCTGGCGCTCAAGCAACACGTCGAAGCGGGCGGATTCGCCGGCGGCACGCGTCTGGTCTTCATCCACACGGGCGGCCTGCAAGGGCGACGCGGATTTGCCACGACGCCCTGAGCTCAGCCGCGCTTTGGCATCATCCGCAGCAGCGTGTTATCGCGCACCACGTAATGATGGTAAATCCCCGCCAGCGCATGCAGGCCGATCAGCCAGTAACCGAGCGTGGCAATCAGCACATGCCAGCCTTCGACCTGCTTGGCGAACGCCTTGTCTTCACCGACCAGCAGCGGCAAGTCGAAACCGTAAAACATGACTTGATGGCCCTCGGCGCTGGTGATCAGCCAGCCAAGAATGGGCATGCACAGCATGAACAGATACAACGCCCAATGCATCAGCCGCGCCACCACGGTTTGCCAGGCGGGCGAAGCGGGGAAGATTTTCGGCGCCGAGCCGAGGCTGCGCGCGAGCAGACGAAACCACACCAGCACGAACACGGTGAGACCGAGCAGATAGTGCATCTCGCGAATCAGCGCACGGCCGCCGCTGCCCTTGGGAAAAAACCCGCGCAATTCCATGCTGGCGTACACCAGCACCAACAACACCAGCATCAGCCAGTGCAACAACACCGACACGGTGCTGTAGCGAGATTCGGAGCTTGTCCACGGCATACGGAGTGTCCTCGCGATCAGAGTGCAATCAGGCCGATATCACGGCACTCGTTTCACTGTAAACCTGCCGCGATGTTTTTGCCTGGAGTACGTGAGGTTTTTTGCAGCGAAGAACAATATTCAGTATCCGTTTTTATGTTGTTATTTGTTGAAAGTTTCTGCGGCAAGTTAACCTGTCTGGCGTAACTTGATGTTGTTTATATTCTGTGATTCCTTTTGATTTGATTAGTTTGTTTGGGGTGATTAATGTCTGCTCGGATCTTTAGTTTAAAGATTTAAAGTATGTTTACGTAATTTGAGAATAATATGAAAAGTCCAATTCCGAAGCCTCGTCCCTCTACCACGACGCCAAAGCCGGTGGCACCGACCAAACCAGTTGTGCCGACCAAACCGGTGGCACCGACCAGACCAGTGGCGCCAACCAAGCCGGTGGCACCGACCAGACCAGTGGCGCCAACCAAGCCGGTGGCACCGACCAGGCCAGTGGCGCCAACCAAGCCGGTGGCACCGACCAGGCCAGTGGCGCCAACCAAGCCGGTGGCACCGACCAGACCAGTGGCGCCAACCAAGCCGGTGGCACCGACCACGCCAGTGGCGCCAACCAAACCGGTGGCACCGATCAGACCAGTGGCGCCAACCAAACCCGTGGCACCGACAGCTCCGACTACGCCGGCCGCCAACAAGCGCCCGCCAATGCCATGGCCGACGCTCAATATCAATGTCGATCCGGTGGCGTTGATCGCGCTGATCCAGACTTTCGGTGCGACCGCCAACGTCGATGGTTCGACCACACTGCCTGACGGTAGCGTCGTTGATGCCGGACAAACGTCGGTCAAACGTCCCGACGGCATCATCCAACATGCAGACGGCAGGGTAGAGTATCCGGACGGGCGGATCATCTGGCCGGATAATACCGTTGAATATCCGGATGGCCGTATTGTTTGGGAAGATGGAACTGAACAGTTGCCGGATGGCAGTGTTAAACATCCCGATGGAGTGGCTTACGATGCAGCGGGCGATCTTGTGTCGCAGTGAATAATTACCGAGCGTTGTCCTGGTTTTGAACAAAAAGAAAACACCGCTGATTATCATTGATCAGCGGTGTTTGTTTTTCAGCCTCAAGTGTTCTGCGGCATCTCACCGTTGGCCAGACGCCGGTTGATGTCGGCAATCACCTCAGGTAAATCGCTGATGGTGTCGATCATGTAATGCGGGCGAGCGTCTGCAAACTGGGCATGGATGCGCTTGCGCTCGCTGGTCAGTTTATCGCTGCCCAGTGCGCGAAAGGCTTCGTAGTCCAGACCCAGCGCATTGCCGGAACAGATCAGCGCGACCGTCCACATGCCGGCACGGCGACCTTCGAGAATGCCTGGCACGGTGTCGTCGATCTTCACGCAAGCGCCGACATCGTCGATGCCCAGCGCAATCACGTTGGCCAGGGCCTGCGCCGGCCATGGACGGCCGTTCGGTACTTCATCAGTGGCGACCACGTGGTCCGCGACGTAGCCGTTGCGGGCGGCCAGTTCGACGACTTTGTCCATCACCGGCTTCGGATAACCGGAGCAGGAGCCGATCTTGATCCCTTGCTGACGCAGGTGCGCGATGGTGTCCAGCGCGCCCGGAATCAGCGCCGAATGCTCAGCGATCTTTTCGATCTGCAGTGGCATGAAACGGTTGTAGATGGCGGTGACGTCGTCGTCGCTCGGCGTGCGGCCGAACACTTTGCGGTAACGCTCGGCGACTTGTGGCTGATCGCACAGGGTACGAATGTGATCCCACTTGCCCATGCCCATCGGCCCGCGAGCTTCATCAATGGAAACCTGCACGTCGAACTCGGCGAAGGCTTCGACAAAAATCTGCGTTGGCGCAAAAGAGCCGAAATCGACCACGGTGCCGGCCCAGTCGAGGATGGCGGCTTGCAGCTTGCTTGGGTTGGTGTAGTTCATGGCAGTCACATTCCTGAGTTGGCAATAAAATTCGGTGTAGGAGCGGGCTTGCTCGCGAAGGCGGTATGTCAGTCGCCATCCATGTTGAATGCGCGACCGCATTTGCGAGCAAGCCCGCTCCCACAGGGGTAGGGCTTCAGATTTCCAGCACTTCCATCTCGCGCAGCACGTCGCCCACCGCGGCGACGGCCTGGCGCATCTCGTCAGGGCTGACATGGCCAATGCAGCCGACGCGGAACGTCTCGACCTGGGTGAGTTTGCCGGGGTAGAGGATGTAACCCTTGGCCTTGACCCGTTCGTAGAATTCCTTGAACTGATAACGCGGATCATGCGGTGCATGAAATGTGGCGATGATCGGCGCCTGAATCGCCGCCGGCAGAAAGCTGCGCAAGCCGAGTTTGCCCATTTCTTCCATCAATGCCTGACAGTTGGCGGCGTAGCGCGCATGCCGCGCCGGCAGGCCCCCTTCTTCGTGGTACTGCAGCAGCGCTTCATGCAGGGCTGCGACCACGTGGGTCGGCGGGGTGAAGCGCCATTGTCCGGTTTTCATCATGTAGGCGTGCTGGTCGTACAGGTCCATTGCCAGCGAGTGCGAGTTTCCAGCCGCTGCGGCCAGCGAGTCTTTGCGCGCGAACACGAAGCCCATCCCCGGCACGCCCTCCAGGCATTTGCCGGACGCGGCGATCAGCGCGTCGAACGGTATTTTTTGCGCATCCACCGGCAGTGCGCCGAAGGAACTCATGGCGTCGATGATCAGGCGTTTGCCGTGTTGCGCAACGACTTGGGCAATTTCCGCCAGCGGATTGAGAATGCCGGTGCTGGTTTCGCAGTGGATCAGCGCAACGTGAGTGACGTCCGCGTCGGCGCGCAGCAGGCGATCGACGTCAGCGGCGGTGGTGGGTTCGTCTTCAGCGGTTTCGAAGGTGCTGAACGAGCGGCCGAGCACTTCGCAGATTTTCGCCAGACGCTTGCCATACGCACCGTTGATCAGCACCAGCACTTTGCCGTCGCGCGGCACCAGCGTACCGATGGCCGCTTCGACGGCGAAGGTGCCGCTGCCCTGCAACGGCACGCAGTGATGGCTGGCGGCGCCGTTGAGAATCGCTAAAAGTTGCTCACATAGGCTGGCGGTCAGTTGATTGAAGCGGTCATCCCACGAGCCCCAGTCAACCATCATCGCCTGGCGGGTGCGGGCCGACGTGGTCAACGGGCCGGGAGTGAGCAGAATTGGAGCGGCGGTACTCATTCTTGTGTCCTCGCGAAAGCGCTGTGGGATGAAGCTACGGGGCATACGTTGCAATTCGCCGTGTCATCAATCAAATTGTTTGTTGTTATGCCAGCCATCAGTGAGGGTTATTCATGAACCTGTTTCAGCTGCGCGCCTTCGACGCCGTGGCCCGGGAAGGCAGCTTCACCCGCGCCGCCGCGCGGTTGTTTATCAGTCAGCCGGCGGTCACCGGGCACATCAAGGCGCTGGAAGAGCATTACCAGATCACCCTGCTGCGCCGCACCGCGCGACGGGTGGAGCTGACCGAGGAGGGCACCAAACTGGCAGCGATCACCCGGGCCATGTTCGGTCTGGCGGAAGAGGCGCAGGCCCTGCTGGAAGCCAATCGCCAATTGCTGACCGGCCGCCTGGAAGTCGCGGCAGACGGCCCGCACATGGTCATGCCGATGCTCGCCAGCCTGCGCGCGCGTTATCCGGGGATCACGGTGAATCTGCGCCTGGGCAATGCCCAGGAAACACTGGCAGCGCTGCTCTCGGAACATGCCGATGTGGCCGTGCTGACGCAGGTCGAGCCACGCAAAGGCCTGCATCTGCAAGCGCTCAGCGAGTCGCGGATCTGCGCCCTGGTGCCGGCGGCGCATCCTTGGGCGACGCGTTGCGCTGAGGTGCAACTCAAGGAGCTGGATCAGGTGATCATGGTGCTGCGCGAGCCGAGTTCGATCACCCGTCGCACGTTCGACGAGGCCTGCGCCCAGGCCTCGATTCATCCCCGGGTGTTGCTGGAACTGGACAGTCGCGAGGCCGTCACCGAAGCAGTGGCGGCTGAGTTGGGTGTCGGAGTGGTGTCTTCGGTGGAAGTCAGCCACGACCCGCGCGTGGTGGCGATTGCGCTTGCCGGGGACGGGCTGGTGAACCGGCACATGATTGGCTGCATGGAGCGGCGGCGCGAGTTGCGCTTGATTCAGGCATTTTTTGACCTGGCCCCTGACTGAAGACCGAGGCGACTTATTCGCGAGCAGGCTCGCTCGCCCATTTGACGGTGGGAGCGAGCCTGCTCGCGAAGGGGCCGATGCTGCCTACACGAGACTTTCGCGCACCATATCGAGAAACGTCGCCACCACTCGCCGCGAACTCTGCTCGCGCAAGCACACCAGCGTCTCGGTCAGGCGCCGGGTGCAATCGGTGATCGGCAGGGCGCAGACCCGCGAGTCGGCGCCAAACTCCGCGGCGGAAACCACGCCGACGCCGATCCCCACGACCACCGCCTCGCGCGCCGCCTCCCGGCCTTCAACCTCGATTGCCGGGCGAATGCGAAACCCGGCGCGCGCCATTTCTTCCTCCAGCGTCTGTCGCGTCACCGAACCGTGTTCACGCAATACCAAAGGTGTGTCATCCAGATCTGCCAGACAGATCGAGGCGCGATCGGCCCACGGGTGGTTGCGTGAAACAAACGCGACCATCGGGTCGTTACGCAGCGCCACGCACAGCAATCGCTCATCGCTGACATCACGCCCAAGCAGCGCCAGATCGGCCTGATAATTGAACAGGCGAAACAGCGATTCATCGGTGTTGCCGGTCTCGATCTTCACGCTGATTCCCGGATAGCGCTCGCAAAAACGCGCAATCTGCGGCAGCACGTGCACCGGCGCATCCACCGCCAGGATCAGGCTGCCGGTTTGCAGCGCCTGGGATTCCTGCAACAGCTCCTGAGCTTCGGCTTCGATCACAAACAGACGCTGGGTGATCGCCAGCAGCCGCTCGCCGAGGTCGGTCAGGCGCACCGAGCGTTTATTGCGGTGAAACAGCAACACGCCGAAGCGTTCTTCGAGTTTGCGCACTTGGTCGGAAATCGCCGGTTGCGTCAGGTAAAGGCGCTCGGCCGCGCGGGTGAAGCTTCCATGCACGGCCACGGCGTGGAAGGCTTTGAGTTGGGCGTGGGAAACGGACATGGCGACTCCGGATGACGAGCGCAGCTCCACTTAGTAACAAGCTGAGCTTATGTGTGAAATACGATAAATCGATTTTATTTATTAAACAGTAATTGCTTTGATCGGCTCACGCCACCGCTGACTGTCCGTTCGGGCAGCAGCGTTGGCCCATGAGCCTGGGCGTGCAACAACAGGACTCATCTGACCGCTATCGGCGCAGGGACGCGCTGGTATCGCAGTGCTCAACAATAAAAAACACAGGCGTTTTTCTTAACGATTCTGCCGGCACACTCACACCCTGAGGTCAGAACCACCATGAACAAGCACATCGGCACCCTTGCGCGTTGGCGCGTGCAGATTTTCGCTGTCACCTGGCTCGCATACGCCGCTTTCTATTTCACCCGCAAAGCGTTTTCGGTGGCCAAGTTGGGCATCGCCGAAGACCCGGGCTTCATGCTCGACAAGATGACCATGGCCAATCTCGACGCGATTTATCTGGCGTCTTATGCCATCGGCCAATTCACCTGGGGCATGCTCGCCGACCGCTTCGGCCCCCGGGTTGTGGTGCTCGGTGGCTTGCTGATTTCTGCCGCCGCGGCGCTGGTGATGGGCAGTTTCGCCACGCTGCCGATCTTTGCCACCTGTATGTTGATTCAGGGGTTGGCGCAATCGACGGGATGGTCGGGGTTGTGCAAAAACCTGGGCAGCTTCTTCCCGGCGCAGCAACGTGGGCGCGTACTCGGGTTATGGAGTTCGTGCTACGCCTTCGGCGGGCTGGTGGCGTCGCCCTTCGCCGGCTGGTGGGCGTACACGCTGATCGGCAGCTGGCATGCCGCTTTCATTTCCAGCGCGGCGGTGGTCGCGGTCGTCGCGGTGCTGTTCTTTATCTTCCAGCGCAACAAACCCGAAGACGTCGGCTTGCCGGCGGTGGAGCCGGAGCCGCTACTCACGGCTGAAGAAACCACCGCCAACAGCAAACTCAGCGTTTGGGAGCCGTTGAAGGAAATCCTGCGCAACCGCACGGTGCTGGTGCTCGGCCTTGCGTACTTCATGTTGAAACCGGCGCGTTACGCGATCCTGTTGTGGGGCCCGGTGATTGTCTTTGAGCAGATGCCCAGTGTCGGCAAGGTCGGCGCAGCGATCATCCCCACCGCGTTCGAACTGGCCGGATTGCTCGGACCGATACTGATCGGTCTGGCCTCCGACAAACTGTTCGGCGCCCGCCGCATGCCGGCCTGCGTGCTGAGCCTGCTGGCGCTGACCGTGACCCTGGCGCTGTTCATGGCGGCGTTGCAAAGCGGCAGCGTGTTGCTGGTGGTGCTGTTGCTGTTTGTCATGGGCCTGACCCTTTACGGTCCGGATTCGATGATCAGCGGTGCCGCCGCCATCGACTTCGGCAAAGCCAAGGCTGGCGCCACGGCTGCCGGTTTCGTCAATGGCTGTGGTTCGGTCGGGGCGGTGCTGGGCGGATTGTTGCCTGGTTATTTCGATTCGGTGACCGTGTTCATCGTGTTCGCCGGCTGTGCACTGTTCTCGGCGTTGGTGCTGATTCCGCACTGGAACAGTCGCCCGGTCGGCGTCATGGAGCCGCGTGCCGCCATTCCCAATGGCCCGCTGACGATCAAACCGCTGCGTTCCTGAACCCCTTGCCCGGCGGCCTGCTGCGGTGTGTGGCAGGCCGTGGCGCGGCCAACTGACTGGAGAAACCCCATGAGACCGTTCTGGCTGGAGCAGGCCTTGCTGGCTGACCGTAGCGAAACCTGTCCACCGCTACAGGGCGACGTGCGTACCGATGTGTGCATTGTCGGTGGCGGGTACACCGGGCTGTGGACCGCGATCATGCTCAAGCAGCAAAACTCCGAACTCGACGTGCGGCTGATCGAGGCCGATATCTGCGGTGCAGGCGCCAGTGGGCGTAACGGTGGTTGCGCGCTGTCGTGGTCGGCGAAGTATTTCACCCTTGAGCGCTTGTTCGGCGTCGCGGAAGCTGTACGCCTGGTGCAAGAGTCGGAGCGCAGCATCCATGCCATCGGCGCGTTTTGCGAGCATTACGGCGTCGATGCCGAGTACCGTCTCGACGGCACTTTGTACACCGCCACCAACCGCGCACAAGTCGGTTCGACGGACGCGGTGATTGCGGCGCTGGAGCGCAACGGCATCAACTCCTTCAGCCAGCGTCCGCTGGCCGATGTGCAGCGCATGGCCGGTTCGCAAAAGCACCTGGAGGGCTGGTTTTCGCCCGCAGCGGCCAGTGTGCAACCGGGCAAACTGGTGCGTGGCCTGCGCCGCGTCGCGCTGCAGTTGGGCGTGAAAATCCACGAGCAGTCGGCGATGACTGGCCTGGAGGAGGGCCGCCCGGCGCGCATCCAGACGCCGAACGGCAACGTGATAGCCGACCGCGTGGTGCTGGCGATGAATGCGTGGATGGCTCGCGCCTTCCCACAATTCGAGCGCAGCGTGGCGATCGTTTCCAGCGACATGCTGATCACCGAGCCACGTCCGGACCTGTTGCAGCAGATCGGCTTGACCAGTGGCGTCACTGTGCTGGACTCACGGATTTTCGTGCACTACTACCACAACACCGCGGACGGTCGGATCATGCTCGGCAAGGGCGGCAATACCTTCGCTTATGGCGGTCGCCTGTCGCCGGTATTCGACCAGCCGTCACCGTATGCCGGGTTGCTCAAGCGCAGCCTCGACGACTTCTTTCCGGCATTCTCCGAGGTCAAGGTCGACGCGACCTGGAACGGTCCATCGGATCGCTCGGTCACTGGTTTGCCGTTTTTCGGCCAGATGAGCCGTAGCGGCAATGTGTTTTACGGCTTCGGCTATTCAGGCAGCGGGGTCGGCCCCTGTCACATGGGCGGGCAGATTCTCGCGTCACTGGTGCAAGGGCTGGATAACCCGTGGACGCGTTCGCCGCTGGTCAACGGTCCGTTGGGCTACTTCCCGCCAGAGCCGATCCGCTATCTGGGTTCGCTGCTGGTGCGCAACGCCATTCGCCGCAAGGAGCGCGCCGAAGACCATGGCCGCCGACCACGGCATCTGGACGTGCGGCTGGCGAAGTTTGCCGCGGCCGCGGGCAAGGCCGACAAAGGCTGAGCGCCCCCTGGTTACTGTTCGCTGCCATTGAGCAGCCAGTCGAGCAGCAGACTGCTGTCTTCAGCGGACGGTGGTTCGCGCGGCGGCAGCTTGCGCGAGTGACCGAGCAATATGATCGGCCGGTCCGGATCGCCGTCGAGGAAACTGACCCACACCTCGCTACCGGCGCCGGGCAATTCGTCCGCCGCAATACGCCCGTTGACCCGCGTCATGGCGATGGGCAGCCAAACCGCATCGCTATCATCAGCGTGCGCCTCGGTCTGCGGCCACAGTTGCACGGCGATACGCCCTTGCGCGTCGAGTTGCGCCGGCTGTCCTGACGCGCCGAGCACGCGCGCCAGGTGATAGCCGACCACGCTGGGGCGTGGTTGCTGCAGCGGCGGGCGGAAGTCGCTTGACCAGGGTTGAGCGCTAAAGTCGTTGTGATAGCGCTGCACCACGCAGGTCGGGTCAAGAATCGACGGCGATTGCCCCTGATGGCGCACCGAGGTGATCCGCCAATGCTCGTTGAAGTGGCTGATCGGGTGTTCGGTGACCATCAGCAAGCCTGCGCTACGCAACGCACAGCAGTCGCTGCGGCCCTCGATGGAGCGCAACTGACAACGCTGTCGTTGCAGATGACGACGGCTGCGCTGTTCGAGGTGAGATTGTTCAGGCGAAGGCCTCAAGGGCGCCGGATCCGCGGCCATCTGATTGGCTGCGTCTTGATAGGCCGCTCGCTGCCCGCGGTCACGCACCCGCGGCAGCGCAGCCACGGGGGCGGCGTGATGCTGCTGATACAACGCGCTGACACAGGGCGACGGCGTCTGCTCATCGGCCTTGAATGCCAGCGGTAGGGGTTCTTGCGGCAGGCTCAGGCTGTCATCGGCAAACACCACGACATGTCCGGCAGGGCCGTGTTCGAAGTGATAGTGAATGCCTTCTTCTTCGCACAAGCGTTGGATCAACGCGAGATCGCTTTCCTCGTACTGGACGCAAAACGGACGTGGCGGGTACTGGCCCACGCTCATTTCGATACGGTAGCCGTCGCCCGGCAGGGCGTTTTCCGCCATCAAACGCTGCAGGATCTGCGGCACGCTGAGTTGGGTGAACACGCGCCGTTTACTCCCTTGCGCCAATCTTTGCAGGTGCGGCACCAGACTCAGGCGATAGCCGACACGATGCGTGCCGCGATGCTCGCAACTGGCACTGGCGATCAGACCGTGAATGCCATGGTGCGCACTGAGGTGCAAAAAGGCCGGCTGGTGCAACAGCGTGCCGGGCGCAATCGCCGGGGCGACGCCGATCAACCGCAGGTCAAAGCGATACGGCTGGTTGAGCGCTTCTTCACCGCGAAAGCGCAACACCGGCAGGCGCAATCCGCTGTCGGTCAGGGTGAGGGTGAAGGGACTTTCCTTGTCATTGAGCATCGAGCGGGCTCTGTCAGGCGATTCGGGCCACAGAGGGTACGAAACCGCCGGGCCGAATGGTCATGTCAAAGCGGTTTTTCAGAAGAGTCCTACGGGGTTTGGTGAAGATGTCGATTCGGCCCCGGCATTTTCTGGTCGATTGCCGACTTTAGGCCGTATAAACTTGCGCCACGCGTCGGCCAATAGATGTCTCGGCGCCACAGATCAAGAGAGTGAGTAATGGGCGCACAGTGGAAGGTTAAACACAAAGAAGCGGCAGCCAACGCCAAGGGCAAGATCTTCGGCAAGCTGGTGAAGGAAATCACCATCGCGGCCCGCAACGGTGCCGATACCGCCACCAACGCGCATTTGCGTCTGGTGGTCGAACAGGCCAAGAAAGCCTCGATGCCAAAAGAAACCCTGGACCGCGCGATCAAGAAAGGCGCTGGTCTTCTGGGCGAGACCGTGCAATACCATCGCGTCACCTACGAAGGTTTTGCCCCGCATCAGGTGCCGCTGATCGTCGAGTGCGTGACCGACAACATCAACCGCACCGTGGCGGAAATCCGTGTGGCCTTCCGCAAGGGCCAGCTCGGCGCTTCCGGTTCGGTGGCCTGGATGTTCAACCACGTCGGCATGATCGAAGCCTCGCCGGACACCCCTGACGCCGATCCGGAAATGGCCGCGATCGAAGCCGGCGCCCAGGATTTCGAACCGGGTGAAGAGGGCGCAACGCTGTTCCTGACCGATCCAACCGACCTCGACGCCGTGCAGAAAGCATTGCCGGAGCAGGGCTTCACGGTGTTGTCGGCGAAACTGGGCTACCAGCCGAAGAATCCGGTCAGCGGCCTGAGCGACGAGCAAATGGCAGAAGTCGAAGCGTTCCTCGAAGGCCTCGACAACCATGACGATGTGCAGGACATGTTTGTCGGTCTGGCGGGCTGATCTGTTTCGCCAGTAAGCACTTCTTCGCGAGCAGGCTCGCTTCCACATTGGAAGGTATTTCAACTGTGGGAGCGAGCCTGCTCGCGAATGACCGCGCAGCGGTCACAGACTCTCTAACACCTCGCTGATTTCGCTGAAACCCGGCCGCTCCAGCACATCCGCCTGACAGCAGCGCCGCTCCAGTTCCTCCAGCGCCACACGCCGCTCGACACTGAGCCCCGCGTCGATGCGCGCCAGCAATTCCCCCAGCAGTACACCGAACGCGCGCACTTCAAGGCGTTGCAAGGCACGGCTTTGCGGGCTGTCTGCGGTGGCGTGAAACGACGCCGCACCAAAATCCCCAAGCAGGCAATCGCCCTGATCGTTGATCAAAATGTTGTGCCCGTAGAGATCGCCGTGGGTGATGCCTTGCGCGTGCAAGTGTCCCGCTGCCGAGGCGATGCCCTTGGCAATGCGCAAGGCGACGCCGGTGTTCAAGCGCAGGTCGTCAGCGTAAACATCGCGCGAACAAGACGCGAGGCTGGGCAGTCCGGCGAGGTTGCGATAACTCGGATCAATCAGCTGCATCACCAGCCCTTGCTGCCCATCGGGATGGCCGACGATGCGCCCTTCGACCCGGATCAGGTTCGGGTGCCGACCTGCGGTGATGCAGGCGTTCATCTCGTGCAGCGGCGAGCCGTCACTGGTCATTTGGCCTTTGTAGAGTTTCACCGCCACCGGGACTGAAACGCCATCACCGCGCTGCCACTGCGCCCGGGAAATCACCCCGGACGCGCCTTCGCCCAACTGTTGTTCGAGGCGCAACGCCGCCCAGTCGATGCGCGGTGTGGCTTCAAGGGCGGCGGCGTCAGCTTCGGTTTCCAGCGGATTACCGGCGTAGGCCAGCCACGTCAGGCTCGGTAGGGTCAGCAGCCAGTGCGGCAGCTCCGTGAGGCGGTTGGCCGCAACGCGGATCAGTTCCAGACGCTGGCAATGACTCAGCGACGAGGGCAGCGCTTGTAGGCGGTTTCCCGAGAGCATCAGTTTTTGCAAGTGAGGCCGTTCACCGAGTTCGCTCGGCAGGGTCTCGATGCAGTTATCGGTCAGGATCAGCCAGCGCAGCAGCGGGGGCAGGGCGGCTGCGGGAACGTTGACGATGCGGTTGGCCTTGAAGCCGATCATCGTCAGCGCCGTACACCGGCCCAGGCACGCGGGCAGTTCGGTGAACAGGTTGTCCGAGCAGAACAGCACGCGCAGGCGAGTCAGTCGATGCAGGTCATCCGGCAGGCGATCCAGGGCGTTGCCGCTGAGGTTGAGCACCTCCAGCGTGTCAGCCAGATCGAAAATCTCGCGCGGGAATTCGGTCAGACCGCCGGACAGATCCAGCCGCGTAATGCCTGACAGCTCGCCGGCGCGCAATTGAGCAAGGGTGTGCATGTTGAGGTTCGCTATTGATCAGTGGAACGGCGCCTGGGCGCTGAAAGTGGGCGACATGATAACGGCAAAGCGAATGACGGCTTGAATGAGGTTTGAAATTGCACGGCACCTTGCGGGAGCGAGCCTGCTCGCGAAGGCGTAATTTCAATCAAGACTGATGTGACTGATACACCGCTTCGCGAGCAGGCTCGCTCCCACAGGGCTCGCTCTCACATGTCAGTCGGCTTCGTGGACTTCCTGCAATTGCCCCAACCGACTGCGCGTACGTGCCAGGTCGATCGCGTTGCCCGCCAGGCTCTGGCACAACGGCAGTTGGCCAAGCAACGTCAGGTGTTTGTCCTGATCGTAAAGCACATCGATCAGGTTGATGAAGCGCTGCTGCACAGCGATGGGGCAGGCATCCAGTGCCGGCAAGTCATCGATGATCCACTGATCGAAACGCTGGCACAGCTGCAGGTAATCCATGACGGCCGTCGGCTGTTCACACAGGTCGCTGAAGGTAAAACCGACCCGACGCTCTTCGCACAAGCGCGCCTGCAGGTGGCGGGTGCCGACCGCGAGCGTCAGGGCCGGCGCAGCCTGCGGCGGCACGTTCAGGGCCTGGCGTTGGGCCGGCGTGGCGGGCCAGACGTAATGTCCCTGGGTGAACCGCTGATGCGTATGGCGCCGGGCCTGGCTGCGATAGTCGTGAGGACCACCCACCTCCATCACCTGCATACGCGCATTGATCAGTTCGATCACCGGCTTGAAGCGGGCGTGATAAAGCGGATTGGGCAGCAGCCCTTCCGGCGCGTAGTTGGATGTCAGTAACAGCACGATCCGGCGCTTGAACAATGCCTTGAACAGACGACTGATGAGCATCGCGTCGCCGATATCGTGGACATGAAACTCATCGAAACACAGGACCTGGCAGTCTTGCAGCCATTCGTCGAGCGTGACCTCCAGCGCGTCCTCCAACTGACGGTGGCGGAACATGTCCTGATGCAATTGGGCGAAGAACTGATGGAAATGCAGGCGGCGTTTGCGGGCGATCGGCAGTGCCTGAAAAAAACCGTCGAGCAGCCAGCTCTTGCCGCGCCCGACCGGGCCGTACAGGTACAGGCTGGGCGGCGTGCGCGCGCGGCTGTCGAGCAAAATACTGGCCTGCTGCGCCATGCAGTCAATCACCTGCTGCTGGCTGCGGCTGAGGGTGTAACCCTGCTGGTGGGCCTTGTCGCGGAAATATTCGCGGATCGCCCGGGCATTGCCATCAGGCGCCGCGCTGGCGGCCAGGCCCTTGCCGAACAAGCGCTGCAACACCCGCCAGCGTTGGCTCAATCGTGTTCGTCTGGACGGTCGGGCGGGCACGCGGGGCAGACTCCTGGTTGATTGGGCCGGCTCCACCGGGAGCGCGGCGGTCCCAGTTTAACCAGAGCTCGGGCGCCAGCTCCATGAAATATGCACGATCCCGAATGTAAGAGCTGACGAGTGCAGGGTGGTATTTCAGAACGGTGGTGATTGCTTGAGCAACTGCGCCGCCGGTGAGTCCGTCGGGCTGACCAGCGCATAGTTGTAGCCGGCACCGGACCAATAGTCAGCCTGCAAATCGCCATCGTTGCGACTGCCCCGCGGCAGGAACGTATTCTTCGGCCCCGGCGGGCGCACGTAAAAACTCACTTTGTGGCCGTTGCCATCCTCGTACATCACCATCGCCGCCGGACCTTCGTCGGTGCTCAGCAAACGCCCGCTGACCGGCTCGAACCCGGCGTCTTTGAGATCCGGCAAGCGCCCCGCCTGCTTGAAATAACCGTCGAGCCAGCGCTGCATGTCGCCGCCATCGTCGACTTGGTAATCAGCCGGCAGCATCCCTTGCTGGGCTATCAGCCGATAGGCCTGCAAGGCGTCGGTCATTGGCAGCGGGGTGGGGCGTGCGAGGGTCATTTCCCTGGCCTGCCAACCACTGAAGCCGCCGATGCCGACCGCAATCAGCAACACCGCCGCGCTGGCCAGATGGCGTCGGGATTGCTGCCGGCGGCGCTGGCGGATCAGCACCGGATCCAGTGCCGGATTGGCCGGTTGCTGCAAGGCGCCACCGAGCGCCGCGCGCAGCTGCTGGGCATCCTGCTGCCAGGCGCGCACTTGCGCCGCTTCCTCGGGGTGGCTGGCCAGCCAGGTTTGCAGCACGCGCCGGTCGGCGTCGCTGAGCTGGTGGTCGACGTAGGCGTGCAAGTCATGCTCGCTGGGAGGCAGGCTGATCATTTGAGTATCCGCAAAGAAGGGCTGCTGATTTCGCCGTCGCTGAGTTGGCGCAAGGCCTGGCGGGCGCGGGACAGGCGCGACATCACGGTGCCGGTCGGGACGCCGAGGATCTCGGCGACCTCTTTATAGGCAAGGCCTTCCACCGACACCATCAGTAGCAGGGCGCGTTGTTCGGTGGGCAAGCGATCGAAGGCTTGCAGGGTCGAGCGGGCGATAACGGTGCGCTCTACCGACGGTTCGGCATCCTCGCGCCCGGTGAAGAATTCGAGCATTCGCGCATAGCGCCGAGCGCGGCGATGGGCATCGAGAAATTGCCGATACAGGATCGCGAACAACCAGGCGCGCAAATCGCCGTCGGTGCGTTTGCCGCCCCACGCTGACAGCGCTCGTTCAAGGCTGGCCTGGACCAGATCGTCGGCACTGCTGCTGTTGCGCGTCAGGGACACGGCAAAGCGGCGCAACCGGGGAATGATTTCTCTCAACTGTTCGTCGAATTCGCTCATGAAATTCTACTAGTCACTACGCTGTGGACTAGGAAGACGTCCGTCACTGGAGGTTATTCCACGTTCGAAAAAATAAACACTGCGCCATGGAATAAACCCTGACGGCGCGCGTCTTGCTGATTCTTCCTACCTACGGCCGTTGGCCTGGAGAGTTTCATGGTTGATCGCTCGTCTCCCAACACCGCACCGCCCGGCAGGCCACCACGCCGGCCATTGAGTGCCGCGAGTCTGGTTTTGCGTCTGGGCGGCATTGCCGTGGTAGTCGCCGCCGTGGCCGGGGCGATGGCCTACGTGCATGGCAACTTCGACCCACAGCGATTGACGCCCAAGGCGCTGGTCGATGTGCTGGAAAAGAACAACGGCGTGCATCAAGGTTTTCGGCGCAACCACGCCAAGGGCGTCTGCGTGATCGGCCATTTCGAGAGCAGTGGCGAGGCTCGGGCGTTTTCTACTGCGCAGGTGTTTAATCAACCACAGACGCCGGTGGTCGGGCGCTTCGCCTTGCCGGCGGGCAACCCGTATGCGCCGGACAGCGCCGTGCCGATCCGCAGTCTGGCGCTGCGCTTCACTCAGGCGGACGGCCAGCAATGGCGCACCGGGATGAACAGCATGCCGGTGTTCCCGGTGGCCACTCCCGAAGCGTTCTACCAATTGCAGCAGGCGCAGTCACCGGATCCGGCCACCGGTAAGCCCGACCCGACGAAGGTCCCGGCATTCTTTGCTGCGCACCCGGAAGCCGTGCCGTTCCTGACGTGGGTGAAGACCGCCAAGCCGTCGGCCAGTTACGCCACTGAAACCTATAACAGCGTCAATGCGTTTTACCTGGTCGACGCCAGCGGTAAAAAGCAGGCAGTGCGCTGGAGCATGACGCCATTGGCGCAGGACGCGGCAGGTGCCACCGCCCCTGAGGGCGCGGACTTTCTGGAAAAGGATCTGGTGCAACGCTTGGCTGCTGCACCATTGCGCTTCCAATTGAACATCACCCTGGCCAACGCCGACGATCCGGTAAACGATGCCAGCAAATCCTGGCCCGTCGAGCGCAAGGTGCTGAACGCCGGTACGCTGGTGCTGGAGAAAACCCAGCCGCAGCTCAGTGGCGAGTGCCGCGACATCAACTATGACCCGCTGGTGTTGCCGGCCGGCATTCAAGGTTCCGACGATCCATTGCTCGCCGCGCGTTCCGCCGGCTACGCCGATTCCTACCTGCGTCGCACCAGCGAAGTCAGCCAGTTGCCCGCGGCCAAACAGGAGGCTCGCCCATGAGCAAGCAACCGACTCATTTCGCCTTGCTGGCGCGCCTGTTGCACTGGCTGATGGCGCTGATGGTCATCGCCATGCTGTTTATCGGCGCCGGGATGGTCACTTCGGTGTCGTCTCGCCATGAATGGTTGATCCATCTGCACAAACCGTTGGGCATTGCGATCCTGGCGCTGGTGATCGTGCGCCTGCTGGTGCGTTGGACCACGCGCCAGCCGCCGCTGCCCGATGATCTGCCGGGCTGGCAAGTGCTGGCAGCCAAGGGCTCCCATGTCTTGTTGTATGCGTTGATGCTAGTGTTGCCGCTGCTCGGCTGGGCGATGATCAGCGCTTCGGGCGAGCCGGTGATGCTCAGCGCCTCAGTGCATTTGCCGTCAATCGTGCCGGCCGATGCACAGCTGTTTGCGTTGTTGCGCAAGGCCCACGGTTATCTGGCCTATCTGCTGTTTCTGACGATACTGGTGCACTTGGCGGCGGCACTGTTTCATGGCTGGGTTCGCCGTGATGAGGTGCTCGAGAGCATGTTGCGCGGGCGCGATCGCGGCTGACCCCTCAAAGCAAAAGATCGCAGGCGGGCTGCGATCTTTTGTCATTACAGGGGAGGGCGATCAGCGCAGGGTATCGACCATGTCGGCGAGCGTGGTCAGCACGTCTTTGCCCAATTGCTTCGAACGTTTGCCCGACCAGCCGGTGAGCTTGTCCGGGTGGTCGTCGTGGTCCTTGAACGGCATCTCCAGCGTCAGCGACAGGCAGTCGTATTTCTGCCCGACGCTGTTGCAGGCCAGTGTCATGTTGGCCTGACCCGGTTCGTCACGGGTGTAGCCGTAGGTGGTCTGGAAGTCTTTGGTGGTGTGCTTCAGGTGACTGCGGAAATGCTCTTCGAGCTTTTCGATGCGCGGCGTAAAGCCAGGGTTGCCTTCGCAGCCGGCGGTGAACACGTGAGGAATGGTTTCGTCGCCATGTACGTCGATAAACGCATCGACGCCATATTTTTCCATCTGTTGCTGGACGAAAAGCACTTCCGGGCTGATTTCCTGACTGGCGCTCTGCCAGGCGCGGTTCAAGTCCTGGCCCATGGCGTTGGTGCGCAGATGCCCGTGGAAGGCGCCGTCCGGGTTCATGTTCGGCACCAGATATAGATCGGCGCTGGCCAGGAGTTTGTTCAGCAGCGGATCGTCCTGACGTTCCAGGCGCTCAATCACGCCTTCCATGAACCATTCAGCCATGTGCTCGCCCGGATGCTGCTGGGCGATAATCCAGATCTTGCGCTGCTCTTCGGCACCGCTGCCTTTGCGCAGCAACTGGATGTCACGGCCTTCGACGCTTTTGCCGGTCGCCAGCAGTTCGGTGCCAGCCTTGCTCAGCGCTTGCCCGATCAGCCAATCGTGACGGCCACGGCTGTAAGGTTCGAAATAGGCGAACCAGGCATGGGTTTGCTCGGCTTCGAGGCAAAAGCGCAGGCTGTCGCCTTCGAAACTGGTGGGGATGCGGAACCAGTTGACGTGATCATACGACGCCACCGCTTGATAGCCCGGCCAGCCTTTGCTGTAGGTCGATTGGCTGGCATTGACCAGGCGAAACCAGTGTTCCTGATGAACATGCAGGCCGCTGGCCTTGAAGTGGAACCACTGAAAATGCGCGCTGCGTGTATCCGGGCGGATGGCCAGCACCGGATTGAGCGGATTACTGATGTCGATGACTTGGATATTGCCGCTGTCGAAGTTGGCGCTGATATCGAATGAAGATTTGGCCACAGTCATAGTCGGGTCCTGAATATGATTTTTATGGCGGCTACTTTACACGCAAGACAGCGGTGAAACCGAGGGGAATCGCGGGGTTTGTGGCGGGGGGCGTCCTCCATGACGCGAAGGCAGCTTAGAGACTGTGCGATTGATTCTCAAGTGCTAATTGTCGTTAGTTTGCCCCAATGTGGCCGGGCTCGGCTTGCCAACCAATATTCTTTTGATATTATCCGCGCCATCGAATTTGCAGCACCCAAAGACTTCATTAGCCTGAAGACACAAGCCCGAAAAACGGGCAAAAAAAGACCCGGCAAAAAGCCGGGTCAAAAACCGTGATTAGCCTGATGAGGAGATAGTCCAGAAGACCGACCTAAGGTCCCTGGTCTATCGACTGATCTCGCGACCAGCTGCTTGCAATAATAATCATTATCATTTGCAAGTCAAATGTTTTTATCTGCGCGATTGGAAAATTCTTTCCTGTCCGTTTGAGCTTTCATGGCTCAGGCCTCATCGCCGTCAAGCGAGTGGTCAACCATCGCCCGCGCCATATCCACCATGTGCACCACCGAGAACGCCAGATCGCGACTCACGCCTTGCAGGTTTTCGGCGGCTTTGAAGGCTGTCGCTGCGGCGCAGCGCAACAGATCCGAGGCATGCACCAGCGCTTCCTCGCCGCTGAGGTGACGCCTGACATCGAAAAAACGCTCATCGGCCTGGGGTTCTGAAACAGTTGGTTTCAAGTAATAGTCGAGCGCTCGCTGGGCCGCGGCGGTGCCTTGGGGCGAGGTGAAGGTGGTGTCCATTTGCAGATCGGGCAGGTCTTTGCTGTTGATATTCATCGTGAGGGGCCACTCCGTGTTGGATTGAAAGTCCGTTCGCTCAGGATAGTACGATCCGTAATTGTGACTTGAATTTTAATACTACAATATGTGTTTTGCGGGCCGCAGGCTCCCGCGTAAGGTGCCGCACATGGATAAATGGATTGAGTTGGTCAAGGCCAAAATGAGTGAGCTCAAAATCACTCAAACAGAGCTCGGAGAGCGCGTCGGCATGTCCCAGGGCGGCATCGGTCATTGGCTGAACAAACGTCGCGAGCCGGGCATTACGCAAATGAACCGTGTGCTGCAAGCGCTGGGCATGGAATTTCTGGAAGTGGAGCTGGTGATCCGCGAGCCGCAGCTGACGCCTGCGGACGAAATGCCGCTGGCGCAAAAGTACAACCCGTACTTCCGCTACCCGGTAAGCGATTGGCGTACCCCGTGCGAAGCGCGCGAGAGCGAACAGACCGCTTATGCGCCCGCCTCAGGCAAGCAGCGGTTCGAACTGACGGATTACCACGCCCGTGGCGCCGCGTTCTGGCTGACGGTGGCCGGCGATTCAATGACGGCACCCAGCGGCCCGAGCGTGGCCGAAGGGATGTTGATCCTGGTCGATCCGGCAGCGGAGGCGGTGCCGGGCAAACTGGTCATCGCGCAGTGGCCCGACAGCGACGAAGCGATTTTTCGCAAACTCGACGAAGAGGGCGGCCAGCGTTACCTGGTGCCGCTCAACCCGACCTGGCCGAAAGCGCTGTTCACCGACGAATGCCGAATCCTCGGTGTGGTGGTCCAGGCAACGGCACGTTTCTAGGCCGATCGATCCGCGTTTGCCGGCGGATCGATCGGCTTGTTCACAGCTCTTGCAGTTCCACCAGCGCGCTGCCTTCGCCGACCATTTCGCCTTCCTGGCAATAGAGCGCCTTGACCACGCCCGCATGGGGCGCACGAATGCTGTGCTCCATTTTCATGGCTTCCAGCACCACGAGCTGAGCGCCCGCTTCGACGGTTTGTCCGGCCTCGACCAGCACGCGGACGATGCTGCCGTTCATCGGCGCGGTCAGCCCGCCCTGATGACTGTGGCTAGCTTCCACGGCGCTGATCGGATCGTACGTTTCGATGCGGCGCAACTGGCCATCCCATTGCAGATACACCGCGTCATGCCGACGAATCGCTCGTACCTGGCGACGAACACCGTCGTGTTCGATCAACAGTGTTTCGCCGTGAAGCCTTACGTTGCCATCTGCGTTCAAGGTCAGTGCGCGATCCTCGCCCTCACAGCTCAAGTGAAGGGTGATCTCGCTGGGCAGCCCGGCACGCCAACCACTGGCTGACGCCCACGGCGACTGTGTATCGTCCGCCGGCAAACTTTGCGCAACGGCCTGCGCAGCGGTATGCCAGAAAGCATCGCTCAGCGCCCCCGGCACGGGCAGCAACTGTTCCTGATAACGCGGGATAAAACCGGTATCCAGCTCAGCGGCAGCAAACGCCGGGTGGGCAATGATCTGGCGCAGGAAGTTGATATTGGTCTTCAAGCCGCCAATCGCGAATTCATCAAGCATGCTCAACAAGCGCAGGCGAGCCTGCTCGCGATCCTCGCCCCAGGCAATCAGCTTGCCGAGCATCGGGTCGTAGAACGGCGAAATCTCGTCACCTTCGGCAACGCCGCTGTCGACCCGGCGCCCCGGTCCGGCAGCGGATTCGCGGTACAGGTCGAGGCGACCAGTCGCCGGCAAAAAGTCGTTCGCCGGGTCTTCGGCATACAGCCGCACTTCAATGGCGTGCCCGTTGAGCGGCACTTGCGCCTGGGTGATCGGCAGCGCCTCGCCACGGGCAACGCGAATTTGCCAGGCAACCAGATCCAGGCCGGTAATGGCTTCTGTCACCGGGTGCTCAACCTGCAACCGCGTGTTCATCTCCATGAAGAAGAACTCACCGCGAGCATCCAGCAAAAACTCAACGGTGCCGGCGCCGACGTAACCGATCGCTTGCGCCGAACGGACCGCCGCTTCGCCCATCGCTCGCCGCCGCTCAGGTGTCAGGCCTGGCGCGGGGGCTTCTTCGACGACTTTCTGATGGCGTCGCTGAATCGAGCAATCGCGCTCGTTCAGGTACAGGCAATGACCGTGCTGGTCGGCAAAGATCTGGATTTCCACATGGCGCGGCTTGAGCAGGTACTTTTCCACCAGCATCCGCGAATCGCCGAACGACGATTGCGCTTCACGTTGCGCGGAGGCGAGGGCTTCGGCCAACTGACCGACGTGCTCAACCACTTTCATGCCTTTACCGCCGCCGCCGGCCGTGGCCTTGAGCAGCACCGGATAACCAATGCGCTCACACGCCTCACGGAAGGTCTCGAGGTCTTGCGCTTCGCCGTGGTAGCCCGGCACCAGCGGCACGCCCGCCGTTTCCATCAGGGCTTTGGCGGCGGACTTGCTGCCCATGGCGTCGATGGCCGAGGCGGGCGGACCGAGGAACACCAGTCCGGCCGCCTCGATCGCCCGGGCGAACCCTGCGTTCTCGGACAAAAAACCGTACCCCGGATGAATTGCCTGCGCGCCGCTGGCCTTGGCCGCGGCAATCAGTTTGTCGATTTGCAGGTAACTGTCGGCCGCTTTGCTGCCGCCCAGATCGACGCGAATATCCGCTTCACGGCTGTGCCGCGCCTCGCGGTCGGTGGCGCTGTGCACGGCGACGGTGGTCAGTCCGAGGGCCTTGGCGGTGCGCATCACGCGGCAGGCGATTTCGCCACGGTTGGCCACCAGCAAGGTGGTAATCACGGGTGCGCTCATCAACGCGACTCCTGAGTGGTTGCGGCTTGCCAGTTCGGCGGGCGTTTTTGCAGAAAGGCACGCAAGCCTTCCTGGCCTTCCGGGCTGACACGAATCCGCGCGATGGCATTTTCGGTGTAGCGGCGCAGGGCCGGGGTCAGCGCACCGTTGCCGACCTCACGCAGCAGATCTTTGCTGGCGCGCATGGCGGCGGGGCTGTTGAGCAGCAAATTGTCGATCCACTGTTCGACCTGTTGATCGAGTTCTGCAGCCGGATAGCTCTCCGACAACAGGCCGATCTCCCGCGCGCGCTGCCCGCCGAAGCGCTCGGCCGTCAGCGCATAACGCCGTGCCGCACGTTCGCCGATCGCCTGCACCACGAACGGACTGATCACTGCCGGCGCCAGACCGATGCGCACTTCCGACAGGCAGAACTGCGCATCATCGGCACCGATGGCCATGTCGCAGCAACTGATCAGTCCAAGCGCGCCACCGAACGCCGCGCCTTGTACCACGGCCACGGTGGGGATTTTCAGTTTGGCGAGGTTGTACATCAGCTCTGCCAGTTCACGGGCGTCGTCGAGGTTGGTGTTGTAATCGAGTTCCGCCGATTGCTGCATCCAGGCCAGGTCGGCGCCGGCACTGAAATGCCTGCCGCGCCCACGCAGTAACAGAAAACGCAGGCTGGCATCGCCGGCGACCTTGTCGAGGGCGAGGATCAGCTCACGAATCATTTCGGCGTTGAAAGCGTTGTTCTTCTCGGCGCGGTTGAGCCACAGCGTGGCGAAGCCGCGTGGGTCACTCTGGAGCTCAAGGGTGTTGAAATCACTCATATTCATCCGTCTCCACGGTTTTTTGCAGGAGCGGGAGCAAGCTCCCTCGCCACACAGGCTCGCTCCCACAAAAAAAGCATCACATCCGGAACACGCCGAAGCGGCTCGATTCGATTGGCGCGTTCAACGACGCGGACAAGGCCAGGGCCAACACGTCGCGGGTCTGCGCCGGGTCGATGACGCCGTCGTCCCATAGCCGGGCGCTGGAATAGTAGGGGTGGCCCTGTTCTTCGTATTGATCAAGGATCGGTTGTTTGATCTCGGCTTCCTGTTCGGCGCTGAACGCCTGACCGCTGCGCTCGGCCTGTTCGCGCTTGACCTGCACCAGCACGCCGGCCGCCTGTTCGGCGCCCATCACACCGATTCGCGCATTCGGCCACATCCACAAGAAACGCGGGTCATAGGCCCGCCCGCACATGCCGTAGTTGCCGGCCCCAAAGCTGCCGCCGATGATCACGGTGAATTTCGGCACCTTGGCGCACGCCACCGCGGTCACCAGTTTTGCGCCGTGCTTGGCGATGCCGCCGGCCTCGTATTTCTGCCCGACCATGAAGCCGGTGATGTTTTGCAGAAACAGCAACGGAATGCCGCGCTGGCAGGCCAGTTCGATGAAGTGCGCGCCTTTCTGCGCGGCTTCGGCGAAGAGGATGCCGTTGTTCGCCAGAATCGCGATCGGGTAACCGTGCAGATGGGCGAAACCGCAGACCAGCGTGGTGCCGAACAGCGCTTTGAACTCATCGAACAGCGAACCGTCGACCAGCCGCGCGATCACTTCGCGCACGTCGAACGGCTGCTTGGCGTCGGCCGGAACGATGCCATACAACTCATCGCTGGCGTACAGCGGCGCGATCGGCGTGCGTTGCTGCAGCTCGCCGAGCTTGCGCCAGTTGAGGTTGGCGACGCTGCGGCGGGCGAGGGCGAGAGCGTGTTCGTCACTCTCGGCGTAGTGGTCGGCCACCCCGGAGGTCTTGCAGTGCACATCAGCACCGCCCAGGTCTTCGGCGCTGACTACTTCGCCGGTCGCGGCCTTCACCAGCGGCGGCCCGGCGAGGAAAATCGTCGCCTGGTTGCGCACCATGATCGCCTCGTCCGCCATCGCCGGCACATAAGCGCCGCCAGCGGTGCACGAGCCCATGACCACGGCAATCTGCGGGATGCCCATGGCGCTCATGTTGGCCTGATTGAAAAAGATCCGCCCGAAGTGCTCGCGGTCCGGAAACACCTCGTCCTGGCGCGGCAAATTAGCGCCACCCGAATCCACCAGATAAATGCATGGCAAGCGATTCTGCTGGGCGATGGTCTGCGCGCGCAGGTGTTTTTTCACGGTCAGCGGGTAGTACGAGCCACCCTTCACCGTCGCGTCGTTGGCGACGATCATGCATTCGACGCCTTCGACCCGGCCGATTCCAGCGATCACCCCGGCGGCGGGCACTTCTTCGCCATACACGGCGTGAGCGGCGAGTTGGCTGATCTCGAGAAACGGCGAGCCGGGGTCGAGCAGGCGATTGATGCGCTCACGCGGCAGCAACTTGCCGCGCGAGGTGTGTCGCTCCTGGGCTTTCGCGCCGCCACCCTGCGCCACTTGGGCGAGCAGGGTGTGCAGGGCGTCGACCTGTTTGAGCATCGCCGCGCTGTTGGCGGCGAACTCCGCTGAACGCGGGTTGAGCTGAGTGTGCAGAATCATGGGGCTTACTCCGTAAGCAGCTTCTAGCTACAAGCGGCAAGCTGCAAGTTGGGGCAAGAGCTTGGTTCTCTTGTAGCTTGCGGCTTGCAGCTGACGAAATTCATTTCGTCTCGTTGAACAGTTCGCGACCGATCAGCATGCGTCGGATTTCGCTGGTGCCGGCGCCGATTTCATACAGCTTGGCGTCACGCAACAGGCGGCCCGCGGGGAATTCGTTGATGTAGCCGTTGCCGCCGAGAATCTGGATCGCGTCGAGGGCCATTTGCGTGGCGCGTTCGGCGGTGTAGAGGATCACCCCGGCGGCGTCCTTGCGCGTGGTTTCGCCGCGCTCGCAGGCCTGGGCAACGGCGTAAAGGTAGGCGCGGCTGGCGTTGAGTTGGGTGTACATGTCGGCGACTTTGCCCTGGATCAGCTGGAATTCGCCGATGCTCTGGCCGAACTGCTTACGGTCGTGGATGTACGGCACGATCAGGTCCATGCACGATTGCATGATCCCGGTCGGGCCGCCCGAGAGCACCACGCGCTCGTAATCGAGGCCGCTCATCAGCACTTTTACGCCGCCGTTGAGTACACCGAGGATGTTTTCTTCCGGCACTTCAACGTCATCGAAAAACAGCTCGCACGTGTTGGAGCCGCGCATGCCGAGCTTGTCGAATTTGTTGCTGCGGCTGAAGCCTTTCCAGTCTCGCTCGACGATGAACGCAGTGATGCCGTGCGGGCCTTTCTCCAGATCGGTCTTGGCGTAGATCACGTAGGTGTTGGCGTCGGGGCCGTTGGTGATCCAGGTTTTGCTGCCGTTGAGGACGAAACGGTCGCCGCGTTTGTCCGCGCGCAGTTTCATCGAGACCACGTCGGAACCGGCGTTGGGTTCGCTCATCGCCAGGGCGCCGACGTGCTCGCCGCTGATCAGCTTGGGCAGGTACTTGGTCTTTTGTTCGTGGTTGCCGTTGCGGTTGATCTGGTTGACGCAGAGGTTGGAATGCGCGCCGTAGGACAACGCCACCGACGCCGAGCCGCGGCTGATTTCTTCCATCGCCACCACGTGCGCCAGATAACCCAGGCCGGCGCCGCCGTACTCTTCCGGTACGGTAATGCCGAGCAGGCCCATGTCACCGAATTTGCGCCACATGTCGGCCGGGAACAGGTTGTCCTGATCGATCTGCGCCGCCCGCGGCGCAATCTGGTCGGCGACAAAGGACTGAACCTGATCGCGCAGCATGTCGATGGTTTCACCGAGGGCGAAGTTCAGGGATGGATAGCTCATGGGTCACCTTTTGGCTTTTTTATCGGGTGGAGCGCTCGAGAATCGGCGTTCAGCTTTACGTTAACGTAAAGCTTCAAGAGTTCGACTGTCAATCGGCTTTACGTAAGCGTCAACTTGGGCGAGAGTAAGGACAGTTCAGGATCGAAAACGGAGAGCTTCATGTAGGAGTGAGCCTGCTCGCGATAGTGTTGTACCAGTCAGCGTTTGCCTCGACTGACACACCGCTATCGCGAGCAGGCTCACTCCTACAAAGGGCACTTCGATACACCCACTAATAAAGACAATAGGGGTCATCATGGATCAACCCAGTGCAACACCGCAGCGCAGCTATACCCGCGGTTCTCAGGACAAAGCCTTGCTGGCGATGACCATCGGTCAGCGCTTCGATCAGACTGTCGCGCAGTACCCGGACGGCGAGGCGCTGGTGGTGCGCCATCAACAGTTGCGTTATTCCTGGCGGCAACTGGGCGACGCCGTGGACTTGCATGCCCGCGCCTTGCTCGCCCTCGGTTTGCAGGCCGGTGACCGCCTCGGCATCTGGGCACCCAATTGCGCGCAGTGGTGCATCAGCCAGTTCGCCACGGCGAAAATCGGCGTGATCCTGGTCAACATCAACCCGGCGTACCGCAGTTCCGAGCTCGAATACGTGCTCAAGCAGTCCGGCTGCCAATGGCTGGTCTGTGCAGGCGCGTTCAAAACCTCGAATTATCACGAAATGCTGCAGGGCCTGGCGCCGGAACTGGCCGAGCAATCCATCGGCCAGTTGCACAGCGAGCGCCTGCCGGACTTGCGCGGGGTGATCAGTCTCGATGCGCAACCGCCATCTGGCTTCCTGCCATGGTCGCAACTGGCCGATCTGGCCCGCAGTGTCTCGCCGCAACAATTATGCGAACGCAGCGACAGTCTGCATTTCGATCAACCGGTGAACATCCAGTACACCTCCGGCACCACCGGTTTTCCCAAAGGTGCCACCCTCAGTCACTACAACATCCTCAACAACGGTTTCATGGTCGGCGAGAGCATCGGCCTGACCCCCGCCGATCGCCTGATGATCCCGGTGCCGCTGTATCACTGCTTTGGCATGGTCATGGGCAACCTCGGCTGCATCACCCATGGCAGCACGATGATTTACCCCAACGATGCATTCGATCCGCTGCTGACGCTGCAAGCCGTCGCCGAGGAAAGGGCCACGGGCCTGTACGGCGTCCCCACCATGTTTATCGCCATGCTCGATCAGCCACAGCGCGGCGAATTCGATCTGTCGAGCCTGCGCACCGGCATCATGGCCGGCGCCACGTGTCCGATTGAAGTCATGCGCCGGGTCATTCGCGAGATGCACATGAGCGAAGTGCAGATTGCCTACGGCATGACCGAAACCAGTCCGGTATCGCTACAGACCGGACCGAACGACGAACTGGAATTGCGCGTGACTACCGTCGGCCGCACCCAGCCGCAGCTGGAAAGCAAAATCATCGACGAGGCCGGGAATCTCGTACCCCGAGGCACCATCGGCGAACTCTGCACCCGCGGTTACAGCGTGATGCTGGGTTACTGGAACAACCCGCAGGCCACCGCAGAAGCCATCGACGAGGCAGGGTGGATGCACACCGGCGACCTGGCGAGCATGAACGAGGCGGGCTACGTCAATATCGCCGGGCGCAACAAGGACATGATCATCCGTGGCGGCGAGAATATTTATCCGCGTGAACTGGAGGAGTTTTTCTTCACTCACCCGGCGGTGGCGGACGTCCAGGTGATCGGCATTCCGTGTTCGCGCTATGGCGAAGAAATTGTCGCCTGGATCAAATTCCACCCCGGCCACAGCGCCTCGGAACTGGAACTGCAAGCCTGGTGCAAAGAACGCATCGCGCACTTCAAGACGCCGCGGCATTTCAAATTCGTTGAAGCGTTTCCGATGACGGTGACGGGCAAGATCCAGAAATTCCGCATGCGCGAGATCAGTATCGAAGAGCTGCGCGGAAGGCAGTCCTGAAGAAGATCAAATGTGGGAGCGGGCTTGCTCGCGAAAGCGGTGTGTCAGTCAATGCAAGTGTGAATGGCACACTGCATTGACTGACAC